>JBMNOI010000025.1:0-35203 GCA_050942995.1 Anaerolineae bacterium | reverse complement strand
CGTGCAGCGCCCGCGCCGTCGCCAGCCCCGCCTCGGCCATACCGGGCACCGAATTGCCCACATGGCCGTGCAGTCGATAGTAGTACGAGCCGCCCAGCTCGCGCCGTGTCTCACCCAGGATATAGAGCGTGTTCCCCGGTGCTTTGAGATCCATGGTGCAGGCCTCGCGCACGTCGGGCACAATGCCCATCGCTGAGATGAGCAACGACGGCGGAATGGCCACCTGCTGACCGGTGATGCCATCGGCGTATTCGTTGTTCAGGCTGTCTTTACCCGAGATAAAGGGAGTGCCATATTGCACCGCCCCGTCATAGCAGCCCTTGCAGGCGCGCACCAGATCGCCCATTCGGTCGGCCAGCAACGGGTTCCCCCAGCAGAAATTATCCAGAATGGCGATATGCTCGGGGTCGGCGCCCACCGCCACCACATTGCGCACCGCCTCGTCGATAGCCGACACAGCCATGGCGTAGGGATCGATCGCGCCATAGGCGGGGTTAAAGGCACATCCCAGGGCGATGCCCCGCCACGAATCGGCCACCTCCAGCGGCTTGAGCACTGCGGCATCCGAAGGGCCGTCGTCCATCACACCGGTAAAGGGCTTGACCACCGTACCGCCCTGCACCTCGTGATCGTAACGGCGTACCACATCCTCTTTGCTGCGCACGTTGGGATGGCTCAGGATGGCCAGCAGGTCGCCGACCAGCTCACGACCGGTCAGCGCCAGCATTCCCTCAGGCTCGCCATGTTCGCGCAGAGTCCAGCAAGCGCGCAGCACCCGGCGCGGCGCGCCGTTGTGCAAAAAGGCCATGGACATATCGGCCACGACCATGTCACCATAGCGCAGATGCAGCCGGGCATCGTCGGTAAAGGTGCCGATAACGGTCATCTCGACCGAGTAATTGTCACAGATGCGCCGCAGAGCCGCCTCGTTCTCCGGCGGCACGGCCAGCACCATACGCTCCTGCGCCTCAGAGAGCCATATCTCCCAGGGCTGCAGGCCGTGGTATTTGAGCGGCACGCGCTCGAGCTGCACCGTCACGCCGATCTCGGCGCCCATCTCGCTCACTGCCGAAGAGAGCCCTCCGGCGCCACAATCGGTGATGGCATTGTAGAGACGCCGGTCACGCGCCACCAGGATGGCGTCCAGCATCATCTTTTCCGTGATCGGGTTGCCGATCTGCACCGCCCCGCCCGAGGTTTCGCCCGTCTCGTGAGTCAGCTCGATAGACGAAAAGGTCGCGCCGTGCAGGCCGTCGCGGCCGGTGCGCCCACCCAGCACCACAACCAGATCGCCGGGGCGAGCCTGGCGCACGTGCAGCCCCACCGGCGCAATACCCAGACAGCCGCAATACACCAGCGGGTTGGCGGTGTATCCCGGATCGAAGGCGATGCTGCCGTTCACCGTGGGAATGCCCATCTTGTTGCCGTAATCTTCGACGCCGGATATCACCCCGCCATAGATCCGCCGGGGATGGAGCACCCCCGCGGGCAGCTCGTCTGCCGGTATATCCAGAGGACCGAAGCAGAGCACATCGGTGTTGGCGATGGGTCGCGCCGAGACGCCCATGATATCGCGCACCACGCCCCCCACACCGGTATTGGCCCCGCCAAAGGGCTCCAGCGCCGAGGGGTGATTGTGGGTCTCGACTTTGAACGATATCTCGTAATCGTCATCGAAATCGATGATGCCGGCATTGTCTACGAACGCCGAGCGCACCCAGGGCGCGGCCACACGCTCTGTCGCGGCGCGCAGATAGGTCTTGATCAGACTGTCGATGCGTTCCTGCACCGGACCGTCGGGGGTCTCTTCGGTGTACTCGACGATTCCTTTGAACGTCTTGTGCGCGCAGTGCTCCGACCAGGTTTGGGCGATACTCTCCAGTTCAACGTCGGTGGGCTCGCGGCCCTCCGCAGCGAAATAAGATTGCACGGCCCGCATTTCGGCCAGATCCAGCGCGAGCAATCGCTCCTGCGAAAGACGCAGCAGCTCATCGTCGCACAGGCCGGACAGCGGCACCGTCTCGGCGCGTAGCTCCACCGCGGGCGGCTCGACGCCCACATGGGGCTCGAGTCGGCCCAGGTGATAGTACTGGATGACGTCATTATGGAGCAGCCGCCGGGCGATGAGGTGCACTTGGTCATCCGTCAGGTCGCCGTACAACGTATAGCTCTCGGCCGAGGCCGCGGCACGCAGCCCCTCCATGCCCAACAATCGGGCACGGGCCAGCAGGTTGGCGGCCACGCTATCGGTCACACCGGGCAGCAGGCCCACCTCTACCCGCACCGCCCCCTCGGGCACCGGCATCGGCTTATCGACCGATTCCCGGCGCGCCCGCTGCACAATAGGGTCGGCCAACAGTTCATGACAGAGCCGCTCGACATCTGCATCGTCCAGATCGCCGCGCAGGAAATAGACGGCCGAGCGCTCGACCCGATCGACGCTATGAATGCCCAGATCGGCGATATCCCCCAAAAGATAGCCCGCCGGCATCTCTCCCGGGAGCGAGTCCACCGTTACGCGATATATACGGTCCACAGGATTGTTCTCCGCTTTGCTATTCTACGTTGGTGATAGATCGTCTTGCGTGCTACTCGCTCAGGGTTGAAGCTGATAGTTCGGCGCTTCACGGGTAATGATCACGCTGTGCGGATGGCTCTCTACATATCCCGCGCTGGAGATGCGCACAAAGGTGGCCTTTTCCTTGAGTTCGTCCAGATTGGTGGCGCCCACATAGCCCATACCCGAGCGCAGGCCACCCATAAGCTGGAATATCGAATCGCTCAGGTTCCCCTTGTAGGCAACACGGCCTTCGATGCCCTCGGGCACCAGCTTGCCGCTGGCCCGCTCGGCGCTGGCCGAGGCGGCATCGTCCTGCGCCGTAGCGTAGCGATCTCGGCTAAACCCTCCGCGCATGGCCCCGAGAGAGCCCATGCCCCGATATTCCTTGAAGCGACGCCCCTCGTAGATCACCACCTCGCCCGGGCTCTCGTCCACACCGGCCAGCAGGCTGCCCAGCATCACACAGCTTGCCCCGGCGGCCAGCGCCTTGACGATATCGCCCGAGTAACGGATACCGCCATCGGCGATGATGGGGATGCCATGTTCGGCCGCTGCGCGATAACAGTTCATCACCGCCGTCAACTGGGGCATGCCGCAGCCGGCCACGATGCGGGTGGTGCAGATCGACCCGGCGCCCACGCCCACCTTGATGGCATCGGCTCCGGCAGCGATCAGATCGCGGGTTCCCTCTTCGGTCACCACATTCCCCACCAGCAGCGACACATCGGGATAGAGGCCGCGCAGCTTCTCCGTCGCGCGCAGCACCATATCCGAATGCCCGTGTGCCGTATCGATAGATAGCACATCGACACCCGCCTCGATCAGCGCGGCGGCACGATCCACCATGTCGGCGCCCACACCCACAGCCGCTCCGGCCAGCAGACGCCCGTTAGAGTCTTTGGCCGCCCAGGGATAATCGCGCTTCTTCTGGATATCCTTGACGGTGATGAGCCCTTTAAGGTGATAGTTCTCATCGACCAGGGGTAGCTTTTCGATGCGGTGCTTCTGGAGGATGACCTGCGCCTCTTCCAGCGTCGTGCCGATAGGGGCCACCACCAGGTTTTGCGACGTCATATACTCTGTCACCGGCCGGTCATCGTGATCGTTGGCAAAGCGAATATCACGGTTGGTGAGGATGCCGACCAGACGTTTGCCCTCGGTGATGGGAACACCCGAGATGTGATAGTTGGCCATGATGGCTTTGGCCTGGCCCAACGTAGCCGATGGCGGCAACGTGATGGGCGACACAATCATGCCCGATTCAGAACGCTTGACCTTGTCCACTTCGGCGGCCTGCTCCTCGATGGAGCAGTTGCGGTGAATGATGCCCAATCCTCCCTCACGGGCAATGGCGATGGCCATGCGGCCCTCGGTCACAGTGTCCATCGATGCCGAGATAACGGGGATATTCAGGCGGATCCTGGCGGTGAGTTGAGTCGAGATGTTGACATGAGCGGGAAGCACCGACGAGCGACCGGGGCATATCACCACGTCATCGAACGTCAATCCTTCCATCCACCTGGGCTCGGATACCATAAGGCCTCCTCTGTTGCCTCCAAAAGCACGTTCGCCCGTCCCTCGCGGGGCAGGCGAACCTTTTTCCAACCTATTTCATTGGCCAGCGAAGCGCGACCAGGGCGTTGCGCTCCGCGCCTACAGAGATCAAGTCGACCGGCACCTCCAGCAGCTCGGCAATGCGCTCACAATAGGCCCGGGCCGTCTCGGGTAGATCGTCCATCGTTCGGGCGGAACTGATCTCCTCCTCCCAGCCGGGCATGGTCTCGTATACCGCGGTCACCTGTTCCAGCAGAGAGTTATCCAGCGGATAATCCTCGGTTATGGTGCCGTCGGGCAATCGATAACCGGTACACAGCTTGATCTCGTTCAAGCCGCTGAGCACGTCCAGCCGCGTAAGCGCCAGACCGCTGAACCCGTTCGTCCTCATGCTGTAGCGCAGACTCACCAGGTCGATCCATCCGCAACGGCGACGTCGACCGGTGGTGGTGCCGTATTCGTGGCCGCGCTCGACGATCCAATCGCCCACCGAATCGTGTAGCTCTGTGGGGAAGGGGCCACGCCCCACCCGAGAGGTATAGACCTTGACGACGGCGATGACCTCCTGCACATCTCGCGGGCTGATGCCGGCCCCCTGGCAGGCGCCGCCCGATGTCGGCGAAGATGAGGTCACATACGGATAGGTGCCGTAATCGATATCGAGCATGGTCCCCTGAGCGCCCTCTAGCAGCACGTTCTCGCCGCGCCGCAGAGCGTTTTGAATGAGCAACGTGGTGTCGGTGACCATGGGCGCCAGACGCTCTGCGGCCGGCGCATACTGCTCGACGATCTCTTCGACCGTAAAGGGCCGATGATCGTAAAGGCAGGTCAGGATCAGGTTTATCCGCTTGAGGGCCACCTCCACCCGCTCGGTGAAACGATCGAGATCAACGAGGTCCTGTACGCGCAGTCCCCAGCGGGCGATTTTATCAGCGTACGCGGGCCCGATGCCCTTTTTGGTGGTGCCGATAGCATGATCGCCGCGCAGCGTCTCTTCCAGCTCGTCCAGCACCAGATGGTAGGGCATGATGAGGTGGGCGTTCGGGCTGATCCACAGATTGCAGGGATCGATCCCCTGGGCGATAATCTCGTCCAGTTCGGCCACCAGCGCTGTGGGATTGATCACCATGCCATGCGCCAGGACCGATTTAACGTGGGGACGGGTGATGCCCGAGGGCACCTGGTGCAGCCGCAGCACCGTATCGCCGATGATGACGGTATGGCCGGCATTGGGGCCCCCCTGATATCGCACCACCATCGCGGCACGTTCGGCAAGATGATCGACGATCTTGCCCTTGCCTTCATCGCCCCACTGGGCACCGATAACGACGGTCGCTGGCATGACGCTCTCCTGTTGTGGATGATCGAAAAACCCGGCCCGCGCCTACATTACCGTGCGAAAAATATAAAACGCCCCCTCTTGGCCTAACGGTATCAGAGGAGACGCCCCTGTCTTTTGCGCGTGCCTATTAGCTTTTACGCCCAGAGTATAGCATAAACAAAGAGTCGTGGCAAAGTCATCCAAGCGGAGATCAATGCCACCTTCCGAAGGTCTTCTGGGTAAGGAGGGTATTTTCCCAATCAGCGCTGCACCATGGGCAGGAAATAGCGCGGGATGGGTGGATCGCCACCGCATACCGGCGTCACAACCGTCGTCGTCGCGCTGGAGGCCGATTCGATGGTGCCCCGGTAGGCCCGCACAAAATAGTCGTAGCTTGCGCTCTCACCCACATCGTTATCGATATAGCCCGTCGAATTGGCCCCCACCACAGCCAGCGGGCTGCCGTTACGATAGATCCGATAGCCCTCTTCGCCCCCCGAGTTGTCCGTCCAGGTCAGCAGCACCCGATCGCACGCCCATGCCTGAGCGCTCAGGTTTGTCGGGGCGGCCGGCCGCACAGTGAAGGTGCGTGAGCTGCTCCACGCACTCTGTCCCGAGGCGTTGCGGGCCTGCACCCGCCAGAGATAGATATATCCGGCAGGTGGTGCCGAGATCGTCCGGGTTGTGCCGCTCTGCCAGCCGAAGGACTGGGGCCCCTCCGGCCCTCCCGATATCTCACCCCGATACTCGGCTCCCGTCGCCGACCAGGAGAGGATGATGTTCTGCCCCTCCTCGGCGATCGCCTCGTTTGCCGGGCTCACCAGCACAGGGGGCGATGGCGGTGGCGGATCGGCCCGGAGCCAGGAGTGGATCCGGCGCTCCTCCGCCCCCCGACGCCAGATGCCGTCGTGCAGGCCCAGCTCCCAGCCCCCGGCGCGAAACGGATTGGAATTGGGAAAGGCCCAGTGAACGTGAAACCATCCCGCCGCCTGGCTGGCCCAACCACAACGATCGCTAAAGCTGCCCGTCTTGAGCTGGCCGATCACCTGGCCCTGAGAGAAATAGCGCCCATAAGTGAGGGTGGAGTTATCCAGCAGGTGAACGTACATCAGATCGCCAATGCGGGCGGCGACGTTCACCGTGCCCCGGCAGATGTAGGTGATGCTGCCCGAGTTTGCAGCGAGCAAGCGATTCGGGGCGCGCCCGAGGGCGGTATTCCCGTCGGACAAGAAATCGACCGCCTTCCAGCCCGGGATCACCCCGGCAAAGCCGGCGTCATGCACTCCCAAAACGCCGTACTGCATACTGGTGCCCGGCTCCCAGGGGAAGATGTAGCCGCTGCTCTGAGCTCCGTATCCCCCGATCAGATCGGTCACCGCCGTCGGGCTGAGCACATCGGAAGAGATCGACATCAGAAGATCCTGAAAGTCATCGGCCCCCTCGATCGATCCCGTCCAGCGGCCCTGCTCATCCTTTGTGAGGATGGCCAGGCCAAACCAGCGGCCGTGATCGTGAAGGTTCCATTCTTCCAGGTCCGCGAGATCCACAAGGCCGGCGACGGAGACCAGGTACCATTCGCCCCGCTGCTCCAGGTCGGTCACGGCAAAGGTTCTCGTGTCGATATCTTCACTGATCGTGGTAAGCAGATCGACGAGAGCCGCCGTCATCTCGTCGTCAACCGGCACCGTGGGAGGGGCCATACGCACGTGGTCGACGTTGTCCAGCACGACGCTTTCGGTGGGGAGAACGGTCGTGGACTCGGCGAGAACATGCCCGTTTATCTCAAAGGCGGAGGCTACGCTGCCAAAGATCGTAAGTGTGACAATAAGAATCAACAGGAGACGTCGAACAGTCAGCATGGTCATTGCGAGGTTTCTCTGGTCTGTCTCGAAAGATAAGATAAGAAAACAGGCCGACAGATCATCAAACCTGCCGCCTCGCAATATATGTAACCTGAGACGATTGGTCAAGTGCGTTGCTCTATTTTTTTCTATGTAACAGCCGCAAACAGGGTATCTACTGTTTAGATTGCGTCAAAATGTGTGGTGGAATGCATCGTACAAGGGCCGGCGGCAAGTGAGCCCGCCGGCCCACAACATCTATCTTCTGTGATAGGTCTCGGGCAGTATGGTGCCGGTCATGATTTCGCCGAATGCCTCGAAATGCTCGAACGCCGGAGCGTGAGCCGCATTCTCGAAGGAATAGATCCGCTTGATGGGCGCATCGACCATCTCGAACCATTCCAGCGCCAGATCACGTCGGGCCGATAGCTCGGCCTCGCCGTCCAGTATGTAAAGGGGCACGTCGAGCCGGGGCACGTCCCGACGAAAGTCGATATCCTGCAACTGAGGATACATGGTCGAACCCATGTCCAGAAAACCGCGCAGCGAGTTCACCTTTTCCACCAGATTATACTCGCTGGCCAGCACGCCCCACGGCCCCAGTCGCGCCGCCGTACCCCGCTCGATATAGGCCGCAGGCGGAGTGTACGGTTTGTATAGTCGCTCGTAGTAGCCCATGACGACCATATAGGCCGACATGTCAGCGTATGGCGGTTCGCCATAGGCGCGCATCTGTCGACTCAACGCAGCATCACCGGTGCGGGCGGCATAATCCAGCACGTCATAGTACAGGCGACGGTCGGTCTCGACCTGGCTGACCATCTGGCCACTGCCGATGACGGCGTGATACAGATCGGGGCGCTGCTGTGCCGCCAGCACACCCAGCGTGCTGCCCCACGATTCGCCCAGCAAGTAGATTTTCTCTTCATCGAAACGCTCGCACAGATAGGCCGCCAGTTCGTTGGTGTCTGCGATGGCCTGTTCCAGCGTCAGGGTCGAAACGGGGTCCAGCGCCGAATAGGATTTACCCGTGCCCCGCTGATCCCAGGTAACGATGATGAAATCTCGCGACAGGTCGTCGAACAGCACCCGCGTAAAGGGCAGGTTGCTCTGCCCGGGACCGCCGGAGAGGTAGAGCAGCACCGGCTTGTCTGTACTGTAGCCACGAATCAGCAGGGCCTGGTCATGGCCGCCGATGGGCACCGTGACGAGTTCGGCCACACTGCCGGGCAGCGGTTCGCCCTCTTTATCCACGATGGGGGGCGTACCGGCGGGCCAGGAGACGAGAGCGGCCATGGCGGCGACAACGATGGCCGGTAGAATCGTCGACGGCCGCGCCATCGAGACGTGCTGCGCCATCGCCGCTCCCACATTCACGCCGAGGATCATGGCCGGCAGAACGACGAATCCGAAAAAGCCACGGCCGAGGACAAACGCCAGAATGCCGGCTGTGTTGTTCAGCCGGATGGCATCCACCGTCGGGCCCACGGCGCCCAACCGGGCCAGCTCGAACGCGGCGAAATAGACCAGAGCCGCCGGTAGCAGCGCCCAACGGCTGCGCAGGGCCAGCCCCGCGACCAGACCGATGCCGAGACAGACACCCATGCCGATCAAAGCCTGCACAAAAGTAATCGGCCCGCGCGGCATGGTCACGCCGGTAAGTAGCCCGGCCAGGGCGATGACACCCATCGCCACGCCGACAGCGACGGCGCCCGGCCGTCCAGCAGAAACAGGTTCCATGATTCTACTCCTGAGTGATAGATGTAAATAGCGCTCATCGATGCGGACGGACCCGAACGGCCCGACAGGTCATCAAGCGCGGGCCTATTACACCACATTCTCGTCGCATCGACGCCGGCCATCAGGCGAGCCATGGCCCCCGCCATATGGGTAGCTACCGACAATGCAAAAAGGGCCGATTCCCTTCCGGGAACCGGCCCCTCTGAATGCGTGGATCGACTGTTAGGCCAGCGGCGGCTCACCCTGGATGCTCTCCACCAGAGCCACAGCCTTTTTGACATCGTCCGCCTCGCCCACCAGCAGCAGGCGAAGTCCACCCTCGGCGCCGGCAATGCCGCCTGCCGCCACGGGGATAGCGTCCACACCGCACAGCGTGGCCAGGGCCTCGATCTCGGTGTAGATCAGGCCGCGCATCGGCCATAGCGAGAGGATGTGCCCCAGATGCTCGTCCGGCTCGGAGATGAGGGAAGAGGCCTCTTCGATATCAAAGGGCACCTCTTTCTCCAGGCCGACGGGGATGAGAAGGCGCAGCTTTTTACCATAGATGTAACCGATAGAGCCGCCCACCGTGCCGCCGGTCGGATTGCCGATCGAGACGCCGGCCACACCCGCGCCATAGTTCAGCGCGTTGGCCCCTTTGACGTACACATCGCCGGGCTTCATCTCTTGCAGGGCGCTGAACCGATCCAGCTCAGGCGTCGGCACGCCGTCCACCAGCACCAGGTCGGGCAGCGGCTCGACGTCCCACGAGGTCGCCCCCTTGGCCGGCATGGTTCGACCGGTGATATAGGCGCGGCGGTCGATGGTCTGGCCCGTCAGCTCTTCATAGATGTAGCCGTTGGTGGTGCCCGATGTGACGACGATGATCCCCTTGCGCATCTTTTCCTGAATGAAATCCAGCGTGGCGACCCCTTTGGCGATGAGGCGCTTGGATTCGGCGACGGTGAGGACAACTTCTGCCTTCATGGTTCATCCCCTCTCAATATGTCGTAATGCGATCCTTGATTCGCTCAAAAGTAGCCGGGCCGATGCCCGACACATCCATGATGGCCTCGGGACCGACAAACGGCCCGTGGGCCTCACGATATTCGATAATGCGTTGCGCATATGCCGGGCCGATTCCGGGCAGAGTTTCCAGCTCGACGGCCGTCGCCGTATTGATATTGACGACGCCGCCGACCGCCACGCTGCTCCCTGCACCGGCTGCAACCGCTGTGGGCGGAGACGCGGGCGCAGAGGCTTCCTCTGTAACAACCCGCGGGATATAGAGCCGCTGCGCATCCGTCACCCGATCGGCCAGGTTCACCGCCTCGGCATCGGCGTCATCAGCCAGGCCACCCGCCGCCTCGACGGCATGGATCACCCGGCTATCGACGGACAGGGTATAGACGCCGGGTCGCCGTACCGCACCGGTGACATAGACCAGCGCCGGCGCCGGTGTGGGCGTGAGCGTGGGCGATGGCGTCACGATCGCCATCGGCTCGGGCTGCGGCCGGCGCTCGTACAGCACAAATCCACCGAACAGCGCGGCATAGATGCAAGTCAACACCACATAGCCCCGATAGCGCAGCAATGTCGTCATGACGACCCGCCCCCGCTATGATGACGGCGGCCTTGCGCCGCCTCCGGCCAGGATATGCTCGTCCTTCACGTCCCGGCCGTGATTGAAAAAAAGTTGCTCAGATCTTCAGATGCCCGACTAGTTCGGACGTCCGGTTCGAGTTCATCTGCTATACGCAACCGCTCCCATTTCTCAACGCGTTCCCGGCCGACTAACGGGCCGCCTGACGCAGCCACTCGACCAGCAGCCGCACGCCATATCCCGTGGCTCCCTTGACCTGATAGCCCTTGGTGTTGTCGGCCCAGGCCGTCCCGGCGATATCCAGGTGGGCCCAGGGATAGTCGGCGGCGAACTTTTTGAGAAAGTGTCCGGCGGTGATGGTCCCTGCCGGTCGCCCGCCGACGTTCTTGACATCGGCCACATCGCTCTCGATCTGCTCGGCGTACTCGTCGTATAGTGGCAGCTCCCACACTTTTTCGCCCGAACGCTCGGCCGCACTCTTGAGCGCCGCCAGCAGATCGGAGTCGTTGCCCATGAGCCCTGCGGCAACATGGCCCAGTGCGATGACACAGGCGCCGGTGAGGGTGGCCATATCCACCACGGCCCTGGGTTGATAGCGCCGGGCATAATGCAGGACGTCGGCCAGGATCAGTCGCCCCTCGGCGTCGGTGTTGACCACCTCGATCGTCAGGCCCGACATCGACTTGAGCACATCCCCCGGCTTGTAGGCGCGGCCATCGGGCAGATTCTCGGTGGCCGGAATCAGCCCCACGACGTGCAGGGACAGCTCCAGCTCGGCCACAGCGCGCAAGATGCCCAGAGTGGCCGCCGCGCCCGACATGTCGAACTTCATCTGCTCCATGCCCTGCCCGGGCTTGATGGATATACCCCCCGAATCAAAGGTCAACCCCTTGCCCACCACGACAAACGTGGGCAATTCGCTGCGTCGGGCATTGTGCTCCAAGATGATGAACCGGGCCTCCTCGGCCGATCCCTGGGCTACGCCCAACAACGCCCCCATACCCAGCTCGGCCATCTCGCTCTCGCCCAGCACCTCCACGCTGAGCCCCATCTCGCCGGCCATCTGCTCGGCCGTCTCGGCCAGCATCGTCGGGGTCATATAGTTGCCGGGACGGTTGGCGAGATCGCGGGCCATACAGACCGCCTCACCCACAGACCGACCGGCCAGAGCGCCGCGTTCGGCGGCGTCACGCTCGCCCTCATCGAACAGCACCAGGGTCAACGTCTCCAGATCGGGGGGAGGATCCTTTCGCTCAGTCTTGTGCTCGACAAAATCATAGGTTCCCAGAATGGCCCCCTCGACGATAGCCTGGACGGCCTCCTCTATCCCCAGGCCCCCTACGCCGGCGCCGTGTACGATCGAGTGGTAGCGCGTCACACGCAGTCGGCGAACCTCCCGGGCGACGGCCGCCGAGACACGCCGTAACACATCGACATTGAACCGGTCACGCTCGCCCAGCCCTGCGACGAGGACGCGCCGGGCGGGGATCGCTCCCCGAGTATAGAGCACCGCGATTTCCTCGGCCTTGCCCTGGAAATCGCCTCCCTGGATCAACTCGCTGATCGCGCCGTCCAGAGCCGCGTCCACCGCACCGGTGGCGCCTCCGGGCCGATCCACACCGCGGAACAGATTCACCACGATGAGATCCGAGGTTACATCCTGAATAGCCCCCGTCTCGACTCTGATCTCCATAGAATGCCCCTTCCCCAAAAGTTCGTCGGCCGCGCGGCCGGTCACAACAAAGGCGATCGGCCACGACCCGGACCGATGGTACCATAGCGGCGGCAGGCGGGCAAACAGCTCTGCGCCTCAGCAACAGCCACTACACCATCCGACAATAGCGCACGATCACCTCGTGCAGCACCTCCAGGATGAACGGCATATGCCCCAACCAAAAGCGCTCGTCATTGGCGTGGGCGCCCGCGCCCTCGACGCCATCGGGCAAGGGGGGTGTGGGCACAAACCCGTACACCGGCACCCCCCGCGGAGTCAGATGTTTGGCATCCGTCGAACCGGCGCACAGCCAGGGGATCACCGTGGCCCCGGGGCAGCGTTCGCCGATCACCTGATTCATCACCTCCAAGATCGGCGCTTCGGTGGCCGATTCGAGCCCCGGAGAGTACTGCTTCCGATACACATCGACCTCGATGTTTTCCCCCAACCGCGAGCGCAGCGCCGTCAGATACCCCTCGCGCGTCTGTCCCGGCAGGATGCGTCCGTCGGCATAGGCTCGCACCGTGGGGGGGATGACGTTGATATGTGCAGGGTCGCCCGCCTCCAGGACGGTAAGCGAGACGGTATCGTAGAACAGCGGACGGTGGCGCTCGACAAGTTCGCGGTCGAAACCGGCCGCCAACATGGCATCTTCGATGCGCCCCTGATCGAGCATATGCTCCACCCGATCGGCGGCATGGGACGATCGGGCCATGGCAATACGGCGTAACGCCGTACGCATCGTCCGGGTGGTACGGCTCTGAAGATAGCCGTCGCTCGTACGCGCCACCGCCCGGCTCATCTTGAGGGGGGCGGTATCGATGCGAGGATAAGAGGCATGGCCGCCGCGGCCACGGGCCGTCCACACGGTGCGGCACACCCCTTTTTCCGCCGTCTGACAGGTATAGTAGAGGCGATCGTTCACCCGCAGCGCCCCGCCGCCGCCCTCGTTGATCGCGCAGGCGACATCGAACAGATCGGGCATCTCGCGGACCAACCAGCCCATTCCCATGCGACCGCCCCGCTCCTCATCGGCGGTGGCGATAAAGAGCAGGTCGCGCCGTAACGGTCGTTCCGCCCGGCTCAGCGCCAGCATGAGGACGGCGCAGGCGGCGACCATCTGTTTCATGTCGGTGCTGCCCCGCCCCCACAGAAACCCGTCGGCGACCTCACCGTCAAAGGGCGGATGCGTCCACTCGGCAGGATCTGCCGACACCACATCCAGGTGCCCCATCAGCAAAAGGGGTTTGGCCGTGCCGTCGCCCCGCAGTCGGGCGATGAGGTTGCCTCGACCGGGCGCAGACTCGACGATGCGCGTCTCGATATCGGCCGTCGCCAGAAGCGAGGCCAGATAGCGGGCCGCCTCGGTCTCGTTTCCGGGGGGATTGGTCGTATCGATACGAACCAGGTTGCGCAGCACATCGACAGCCTGATGAACCAGCGCCTCAGATCGTGTCATAAGGCCCTCCTGGGTGGAGATGGACAGAGATTAACATATAGATCCCGGCCCGGCAAGAGCCCACGCATAGCGCTTTGCCACAAGGCTGTGCTCGGGGTAGAATGCACAGGCTTGCACTTTTCGGTATATCTTATCGCCTTGAGGAGGCCCCCTTGAAGCACTATCGCATCGCCACCATCCCCGGCGACGGCATTGGCGTGGGCACGACCATCGAAGCCGTCGAGACGCTACAGGCGGTATGCCGCGCTCACGGCGGCATCAAGTTGACCTTTGAAGAATATCCCTGGGGCTGCAAGTACTATCTGCAGCACGGCGAGATGATGCCGGCCGACGGGCTGCGCATCCTGGGAGACTATGACAGCATCCTGTTTGGCGCCGTGGGCTTTCCCTCTGTACCGGATCATATCTCGCTCTGGGGCCTTTTGCTGCCCATCCGGCAGGGGTTCGACCAGTATATCAATCTGCGCCCCGTGCGCCTTCTGGCGGGCATCCCCGGCCCGCTGCGCGACAAGGGTCCCGATGATATCAACTTTATCTGCATCCGCGAGAACACCGAGGGCGAATACGGCGGTGTGGGCGGGCGGCTGCATCGTGGCAGCGACCACGAAGTCGCCATCCAGACCGGCGTCTTTACCCGTGCCGGTGTAGAGCGTGTGCTGCGCTACGGGTTCGAGGTCGCCATACGCCGCCCCCGACGCATGCTGGCCAGCACCACCAAGTCTAACGCGCTACAATACAGCATGGTGTTCTGGGACGAGGTGTTTGCCGCGCTCCAGGCCGAGTACCCCGAGGTATCCTGCCGGCAGTATCATGTCGATGCCCTGGCCGCCCGCTTTATCACCGCGCCCGAGAGTCTGGACGTGGTGGTAGCATCGAATCTGTTCGGCGATATACTCACCGACCTGGGCGGCGCGCTGCAGGGCAGCCTGGGCATTCCGCCCAGCGGCAACATCAATCCCGAGGGGCGTTACCCCTCTCTGTTCGAGCCGGTGCACGGCTCGGCCCCCGATATCGCCGGCAAGGGTATCGCCAATCCCATCGCCGCCATCTGGGCCGCCTCGATGATGCTCGATCACCTGGGGCATGAAGATGCCGGCGGACTGATGATGCAGGCGGTGGAAAAGGTCACGTCCGAGAGGCGCATTCTCACGCCGGACCTGGGCGGCACCGCTACCACCCGTCAGGTGGGTGAGGCCGTTCGCAAGGCGCTGGAGGGGTTGGCCCGCTAGCCCTTGTCATAAGGAGCTTGAACGTTGCAAACCGCAGATGAAAAAGAGCGGTCCACCGCCCGGCGCGGGCTGTCCGAGATCGAGTTCTCCCGTCTCGCAGTGATCGGGCTGATTCACCGACTACGGAGCAACCTGCGGGCCCGGACGGTATACGAACATAACGAGCGCGTCCTGTACGGCGAAGTGATTTTTCAGGCCCTCGCGGCCAGCGGCGCGATGTCGTTCCTGTCGGTGTTTCTGGTGCGCCTGGGGGCGCCAAACTGGCTGGTCGGCCTGTACAGTTCATTGCCGGCGCTGGTCACCATCGTGGCCGTGCTGCCCGTGGGAGCCTATGTACAGAGCCGACGAGACCTGGTCGCCACGGCCAACTGGGGCAGATTTATCTTTCGGGCCAGCATCGGCGCCTTTGCGTTCTTGCCCCTGCTGCCGGCCACAGTGGCGCCCTTTGTGCTGGTCATCGTATACAGCATCATCTCGATACCGAGCGCGGCGATAAATATCGCCGTCACCACCATCTGGGGCAGTGCCACGACGCCCGATCGGCGCCCGCGCATGCTCAGCACACGCATGGCCATTCACGGCCTGTTCGCCGCCGGATTTGGCCTGCTCGCAGGACAATGGCTGGATTGGGCGCCCTATCCGCTGAACTACCAGTTGCTGTTCATCAGCGCCTTTGTCGCCGGGCTGGCCAGCATCGTGACCCTCCGGCGCCTGCGATTGCCGGAGCAATCACAGGATGCCGCCCCTGCACCGGAAGAGACATCCCGGCCGCGGACACGCGTGCGGATGCGCGAGATCATCCCGCTCATCCGCAGCCTGCCGGCATTTCGCAACTATGCCGTGGCCTCTTTTGTGTTTCGCATGGGCCTGTCTATGCCCTCGGCGCTCTATACCATCTATCGGGTACGCACCCTGGGCGCTTCGGACGCCTGGATCGGCGTGCTGCTCACCGTCGAGCGGCTGGTGGGTGTAGTAGCCTACTTTGCCCTGGCCCGGCTGGTGACCCGGCCCAGGTTCCGGCAACATCTGTGGCTCTCTTGCCTGGGTATGGCACTCTACCCGATCACCACGGCGCTGTCGCCCACGCCCGAAGCATTGCTGCTGCCGGCCTTTTTGCTGGGCCTCTTTTCCGCCGGCGTGAATACCATGCTCACCAACACCCTGTACCAGGTCTCGCCGGAAGATCAGCGCCCCACCTTTGTCGCGGTGGATAGCCTGCTGGCCAACATCACCGCCTTTGCCATGCCCATGGTAGGCACCCTGCTGGCCGACGCGACGAACATCCGCCTGGCTCTCGCGGTCGCCGGCAGCATCCGGATCATCGGCGGCCTGTTCTTCTGGCGTCTGGGTGTGGGGCATGATCAGCCATCCGCCCCGGCGGACACCGGCACCTGAACCACCCCCCGCGCGGATCAGCGCGTCTCCAGATCCTCGACCAAACAGATGGCGCCGGCCCTCATGAAGGCCGGCGCCGGTGTCGTCCCGATCGAATGATTCTGACGATCTGTGGCTATCCGTTCTTGACCCACTCGAGCACGCGGGCGGCCACGGCCTCATCGGTATAGCCCCGCTTTTCCTGAATCACCTGGAACGGCGCCGAATAGCCGTACTCGTCCTGGGTGATGAACAGAGCATCAGAGCCCACCACATCAGCCCAGCCAAAACGAACGCCCGCTTCCAGCACCACCTTGCGCGCCCCCGCCGGGATGAGATCGCGGCGATAGGCGGCGTCCTGGCGCATAAAGAGCTCTACCGAAGGCATCGAGACCACCCGAACGGCGTATCCCTCGGCCTCCAGCGCCGCCCTGGCCGCCGAGGCGAACTGGAGCTCTGAGCCGGTGCCGATGATGACGACGTCCGGCTCGCGCCCCGCCGTCTCGGCCACGGTATAGCCGCCACGGTTGAACGCCTCCACCGAGAAGGGGATATCCCGTTCGATGGCCGGCACGTTCTGGCGCGTGAAGATAAGGGCCGTCGGTCCATCCTGATGGCGCAGCGCCCAAGCCCAGGCCGCCGCCACCTCCGGCCCGTCGGCCGGGCGGATGGTCGTCATCCCCGGAATGGCCCGCAACGTGGCCAGTTGCTCCACCGGCTCGTGAGTGGGGCCGTCCTCGCCCACAAAAATGCTGTCATGGGTGTAGACAAAGATCGACTGCACGCCCATGATATTGGCCAGGCGCACCGGCGGCCGCATATAGTCCAGGAACACCAGGAAGGTGGCGCTAAAGGGGATAAAACCGCCGTACAGGGCGATGCCGTTTACGATCGCCCCCATGCTATGCTCACGCACGCCAAAGTGGAAATTGCGTCCGCCAAAAGCATCGGGCGCGATGGCGTCGTACTTTTTCATGTAGGTCGAGGTCGAGGGCGCCAGATCGGCCGAGCCGCCGACGAAATAGGGCACCAGATCGGCGATTTTCTGGATCACGTCGCCGCTTAAGCGTCGCGTGGCGCTGGGTTTGGCCGGCAGTGCGGCCAGCAACTGCACCTCCAGATCCTCGGGCAGATCCTTGTTCAACGCGCTCTGGCGCAGAGCGGCCAGCTCGGGGTTGGCCCGCTCCCAGGCCGCCAGCGTATCGCACCAGTCGGCGTATTCGGCCTGCAATTCGCGCACCCGCGCGGCAAACAGCGCGCGCACCTCATCGGGCACGTAAAAGGTCGGCTCTTGCGGCCAGCCCAGATTCTCTTTCGTGGCGGCCACCTCGTCGGAGCCCAGCGGCGCGCCGTGAGATTCGGCGGTATCTACCATATTGGGGCTCCCCTGGGCGATATGAGTGCGCGCCACGATCAGGGTGGGCCGCTCGGTATCGGCCTGAGCCTCCTCAATGGCGGCGGCTGCCGCCTCGGGATCATCCCCATCGATATGGAGCACCTGCCAGTTATAGGCCTCGAACCGTTTGGCCCGATCTTCGGTAAAGGCCAGATCGGTTGAGCCCTCGATGCTGATATAGTTATGATCGTAGAAATAGATGAGGTTGCCCAGCTTGAGGTGGCCGGCCAGCGAGGCCGCCTCCGAGGTCACCCCCTCCATCAGATCGCCGTCGCTGACGATGCCGTAGATATAGTGATCGACGATGGTGTGCTCGGCGGTGTTGTAGCGCTCTGCGGCCATTTTGGCGGCGATGGCCATACCCACCCCGTTCGCAAACCCCTGGCCCAGCGGGCCCGTGGTCGTCTCGACACCCGGTGTCAGGCCGTACTCCGGATGGCCGGGAGTCAGACTGCCCCACTGGCGAAAGCGCTGCAATTCCTCCATGGGCAGATCATAGCCCGAGAGGTGCAACAGGGCATAGAGCAGCATCGAGCCGTGACCGGCCGAAAGGATAAAGCGGTCGCGGTTGGGCCAGTCGGGAACCTGAGGATTGAAGCGCAGATAGCGGGTCCACAGGGTGCAAGCATAGGGTGCGGCGCCCATCGGCATGCCGGGGTGCCCCGAATTGGCCTTTTCCACGCCGTCCACGGCCAGCATCCGGACAGTATTGACCGCCAGACGGGTCAGCTCGGGATCGGTGGCTTGAGGCATGGTTCATTCTCCTTGGTTACATAATCAGCAACTCGTGCCGGTATCATTTTGACATGATCCGCGATATTGTACCTTCAAGAGGTGGCCGAGGCAAACCCCACGCCGACCGGCCCCCCGGATGATCAACCTTCCGGCGAATCCGCCTCACGGATGATGCGCGCATCGTAGGTGGGCACCAGGGTGCGCCTCGGCGAGACAATGAGAAAGCGCTCGTCATCCCAACGCCCCTCGATCAGATCGCGCAGGATGATGATGCTGCCTGCCAGCTTTTCGAATACCCATCCCCGCCGCGCGGCCTGCTCCTGCACCTGTGCGACATAATCGGGCAGGGGCATCTCCTCCGCCTCGATATAGGCCGCCCGACTGTAATGGGCGCGCCAGGCCCCCATGACCTCCATAAGATAATCGGCATTATCCCGGCCGTATTTTTCGACATACTCCTGATATACCACCGACATGTCCTTCTCGCCGGCAGCGCCCAGAGCCACCCGGCCGTCATCGTCACGCGAACGCTCTATATAATCGGCCGTATACCAGTAGGTGCCCGGGGTGGCGCGGAATTCGTCTGCATAGCGCTCTTTGGAGCCCAGGTACAGGGTAATGCAATCGTGAGCGCGGGGCACCACCATCCGGGTATGAGGGCACACCAGGCCGACGATCGAGTTGCTGCACAGACCATAGCCCAGCAACACGGCATCGTACCAATCCCGTTCGATGGCATTCAGCCGTCGCTGCAGATCGGCGCGCAATACCTCGGGCGTGTCGTGCAGCCCCTTGTTCACCAGTTCGACATCGACCACATGAGGCGAGAGGGCGGCGGCATAATAGGCCTGCCGGGCCAGCACTTCGCAAAAGATCCCCTTGAGATACATGCCGTGCTCCTCAAAATCCGCCACGAGAAGAGCCTGTTGCGTCTCGATCGCCAAATGACTCATATTGTGCGGGTTTTTGGAACGAGCCGTCGTCAAGCTCATGTAGAGCCGCGACATGTCGCGGCTCTACATGAGCAGGTTTCTGACTCATATATGATGGACGAGCCATGCGACAACCGAACCGTCCACTACCGGCCTTATTGCGCAGCGTATACTCCCGCCGCAGCGGCCAGCCCCTCATCGACCGACTCGTTCTTGAGCAGATCGCCCAGCGCCGAGAGCAGCAACATGACGTTGGCCTGCTGCGATGCGTAGCCCATCAGTCCGATGCGCCAGACCTTGCCGGCGTAACGTCCGAGGCCACCGCCGATCTCGATGCCGTATTTGCTCAGCAGACCGTCGCGCACGACTTTGTCATCCACGCCCTCTGGAATCTCGACCGTCGTCAGGGAAGGCAGACGCCACCCGGCATTCCGCACCAGCAGCGAAAGGCCCATGGCCTCCAGGCCGGCCACCAGAGCCGCCTGATTGCGCTGATGACGGGCGTAACGCGCCTCCAGCCCTTCGTCCTTGATCTCGAGCAACGCCTCGCGCAGAGCGTAGGTCATGTTGATCATGCCGGTCTGATGATAGGCCCGCTCGGGGCCCCAGTACCGCCAGATCTGCCCCAGATCCAGATAAAAGCTCTGCACCGGTGTCGAGCGTCCCTTGAACACCGCCACCGCCGCCTCGTTCATGCTGATGGGGGCCAGGCTGGGGGGCGAGCCCACGCACTTTTGCGTGCCCGAGTAGGCCACATCCACGCCGCGCGCGTCCAGCTGCACCGGGACGCCGCCCAACGAGGTGACACAATCCGCCACAAGCAGCGCACCGGCCTCGTGAGCCAGAGCGGCGATCTCTTCCAACGGCTGCAACACGCCGGTGGAGGTCTCGGCGTGAACGATGGCGACGATCTTGGGCCGCACGGTGCGCAACGCCTCGCGCACCTGCTCGGGGCGCACGATCTCGCCCCACTCGGCGTCCACACGGGTGACCTTGGCGCCGGCGCGCGTGGCCACATCGATCATGCGCTCACCAAAGACGCCGTTCACGCATATCAGCGCCGAATCGCCCGGCTCCAGCAGGTTGATAAAGGCGGCCTCCATGCCGGCCATGCCGGTGCCGGGAACGCACATGGTCCATTCATTCGTCGTCCCAAACACCTCACGCAGCAACGTCTGCGTTTCGTCCATGAGGGTGAGATACTCCGGGTCCAGGTAGCCCAGCAGCGGCGTGGCGCAGGCGCGCAACACACGCGGCGAGATCTGGCTGGGGCCGGGACCCAGCAACAGGCGAGTTGATGGGTTCAGCGTGCCAAAGGATTCGGTCATGAGGGTCTCCTTCCGATGAGTAGTCGAGCATCGTTGCTCTTGAGACGGCCGCATCCGGCCGCCGCTCAAAGGGATCGATATCGTCATCATCCCGTGCGGGCAACGAGGTCACGCCAGAGAGTCGCGATAGAACGCCACCAGGCGGCCGAGCCGGCGTCGCAGCAAGGGCCCCCACCATGCCCGCAGCGCAAAAGGACTGATCTCCATGGTGATGGGGCCCTGATATCCTGCGAGATTCAGCCTCCCCATCATCTGCGCCAGGGGCAATATGCCCTCGCCCGGCATCTGATGGTGGGCGAATAGAGTGCGCGTAATATGATGATCCCACAATAAATGGGGCGTGGCCAGGTCGCTCAGGTGCACATTCGCCAGCAGACCGTCGAGGGTCTCACACGCCACCATCAGGTCGATGCCGGCGGTACCGGCATGGCAGGTATCCAGCGTGACCGACAGATCGCGGTCGCGGCAAAACCTCGCAAAATCATCCGGTGCCGCAAAGACATTATCCCGATCGCGCGCCGAATAAAGCCCCGGATTCTCCAGCGCCAGGCGCACCGACGAGCCCTCTATGGCGCGGCGGCAGGCATCCAGGCTCTGCAGCCAGCGTCGCGCATGAGGCGTGTCCCAGGATCTCGCATACGGGCCGTGAATCACCACCCGCGGGCAATCCAGTTCCAGGGCCATGCGCGTCGCCTCTTCCATGGGCCGCTCTCGCCGCTGAAACGGCATCGTGTCCATCAGTGACTGGTGGAGACTGAATATCTCCAGGCCATATGCGCGGGCCAGCCTCGCGACCCGGCGAACGCCACGCAGATGCACCTCAGCGCCGACGACCAGCTCGATGCCGTCAAAGCCGGCATCCGCCGCCAGCCGGAACGCGCACGATAGCGGCAGATGGTATAAGCAGGCCGTAGAGAGGCTCAAACGCATGAACCCGCCGATTCTGTGGCATCGCACGGACTGCAGGATGGGTGCGAATCGTGCTCTTTGTCCTCCGTCGCTTCGAAAGGACGTTGCGGCGGATGCTCGCGGATGTATGCCTCCACCACATCGGGCACCTGATAGCGGATGGGCAGGCCCACCTGCAGGCGCCGCCGAATGTCGGTGGATGAAATGCCGATATCCAGCGTCGTCAACGGCTCGACCACATCCGAGATGCCCGGCAGCTTTGCCTCCAGCGCATCCAGTTCGATGGCGTGGCCGGGACGGCTCACGACGACGAGTCGCGCCCTGTGGATGATCTCTTCGGGGCGATACCAGCGATGGAGCGACTCGAGCGAATCGGCACCCATGATAAAGTAGAGCTCGGCATCGGGATACGCCTCCTGCAGGGCGCGAAGAGTGTCTGCCGTATATGAGGGTCCCGGTCGGTCGACATCCACCCGCGAGACGCAAAAGTGAGGATTATCGCGCACGGCCAGATCGACCATACGCAAGCGATCCTCGACACTAAAGCAGGTGCCCGGAAGCTTGAGGGGCGAGACACGGGCCGGCACAAAGAGGATGGAATCGAGCCCCAGCCGCGCCCTGGCCTCCTCGGCGATGATGAGGTGCCCGATGTGGATAGGGTCAAAGGTGCCGCCATACACACCCAGGCGGCATGTGCCCGCCGTCTGTTCGGCGGCTTTTGAGGGTGAGGGTTGAGTCTCTAGCGCCATTCCAGCTCGATGTCGTCCCCGATAAAGACCGTATCGCCCAGGTCGACGCCCGCCTCTTCCAGCGCCGCGGTGATGCCCCGGGCGAACAGGATGCGCTCAAAGCGCTCGATCGCTTCGTCGCTGCCCCAGTCCGTCATAACCGCCAGGCGCTCGACCTCTTGCCCGCGCAGGCGATAGACGCCGGGCGCCTCCCGGATGATCTCGAACTCGGCACTCTCAGCCTCACGATGAGGCCGGAACACGTACATCTCCTCCACCGGCTCTTCCACCGGAAGCTCATCCAGACGTTCCATGATGATCCGAAGCAGATCCACCACCCCTTCGCGGGTTATGCCCGAGATGGCGTACACCTGTCCTGCATCGGAGGCCAGGGCCTCCTGGATCTCGTCCAGCCGTTCGCGCGCTTCGGTGAGATCGATCTTGTTCAACACCACGATCTGAGGCTTGGCGGCCAGCTTTTCGCTATACAGCGCCAGCTCCTGGTTGATGGCCCGATAATCGCCCAGCGGATCGAGGCTGGCGCCGTCCAGAAGATGCACCAGCAGGCGCGTCCGTTCGACATGGCGCAGGAATTGCAACCCCAGGCCGGCCCCTTCATGGGCGCCCTCGATCAGGCCGGGGATATCGGCCATGACGAACGTGCGCTGATCCACCTCGACCACGCCCAGGTTGGGGCTGAGTGTGGTAAAGGGGTAATCGGCGATTTTGGGGCGGGCGGCGCTGACGCTGGCCAGCAACGTCGACTTGCCGGCGTTGGGTTTGCCCAGCAGGCCCACATCGGCGATGAGCTTGAGCTCCAGCACCAGAGAGCGCTCTTCGCCCGGCTCGCCGCGCTCGGCAAAACGGGGCGCCTGTCGCGTGGACGACTTGAACGCTGCGTTGCCACGGCCTCCCCGCCCGCCACGGGCCACCAACAACTCCTGGCCCTCTTCGGTCAGGTCGCCCAGCAGATCGCCCGTTTCGGCATCACGCACGACGGTCCCCGGGGGCACGTCCAGATATAGATCCTTTCCACTGCGTCCCTGCTGATTCTGGCCGCTGCCATGCATACCACGTTCGGCGCGATAGTGGCGGTTCCGCGTAAAGGCGATGAGGGTGTTCAGCCCGCTGTTCACCCGCAGATAGACATCGCCCCCTTTGCCACCGTTGCCCCCGTTGGGGCCGCCATAGGGCACATGTTTTTCGCGGCGAAAGGCGACCACGCCGTTGCCGCCGTCACCGGCGCGTACATTGATATTTACCTCGTCAAAAAACAACGCTACACCTCGCCTCTATCACTCCAGGCGAGCGGTTGCGCCCGGAACAAAGCGTGCATCCATCCCCGGATGCGCAATCAACGGATGAACGATACGACACGCCCATCTTGTGTAAGATACCGTCAAAGAGAGGGGGTGTCAAGGTATCAGCTCAAGACGAAAGAGACGGCGCGTTTACGGCGTCGTCGTCTCTGGGGTGGGCGTGGAAGTGGGCCAAACGACGGCCGGAGCGGGGGTCGTTACCGGCGCGGGTTTCGGAGCCGGCAGGATAGCGACGATGATGCTACACAGCATGCTTCCGGCAATGACGACGCTAAGAACCCAGAGCAATATCCGGTTTCTTTGCGCCAACGACTTTTTCATGATCGAGCTTCCTCCGCAAAGCACCCTTCAACACCCTACACAAGGGGGACCGCCGCATCGACGGGCGATAACCGTCCGGCTCCCCCCGGAAGGCGTGTCGAACGAATATATCTACTCCTGACTGCAATAATCGAGTCCCTGGCGCGCGATGGTCGAGGCCTCGTTCATTTCCAGCGCCTGCTCGAACCAGGGGACCGCCATATCACACTGTCGGGTGTAGGCATAGCAAAAGCCCAGCGTATAGAATACCTCTTCCGAGCGTACGCCTAGGCTAAAGGCCTTTTCCAACAGGGGGATGGCTCCCTCGTAATTACGCAGCACATAGTACGAGATGCCCAGGTAGCCATAGGCCGTCCCGTTCTCGGGATCGACCTGAACCGCCTTTTCGAACTCTTTGGCCGCCATGGCATGCATCCCCTGGACAAAATAGTCCCAGCCAAGTTGCACATAGGCGCTGGGGTCTCCGGGGTCGAGCAGAGTGGCCTGCTCGAAATGATGAGTGGCCTGCTGGCCGTCGCCCAGCACACGATAGTTGCGCCCGATATCCGAGTGGATAAAGGCCAGGTTCGGATTCAGCTCCAGCGCCACTTTGTACTCTTCGATGGCATCCCGATAGCGACCGACCAGCTCGTTGATATACCCCATATTGCGCCGCACAAAGGGGTCCGAGTCGTCCAGTTCGACGGCCCTCTGGGCCATTTCGACGGCATCCTGAATGCGGCCATAGTCACCATACGCCTCGGCCAGAAAGGCATACCCCGGCGCATAGCCCGGATCGAGCTGGATGGCCCGCAGACCGGCGGCCATGGCCCCGGTGATCTGTCCGTTCCAGTCCAGCGCCATACACAGGATGGCCTGATATTCGGCCGATTCGGCATCCAGCTCGACGGCACGCTGAGCCACAGCCACGGCGCGGTCGCCGGCGTGGCGCAGTGTCAGGATACGCCCCCAGCGGGCATAGGCCGTCGCCAGCATCGGGTCCAGTTCGGTGGCCCGTGTGTATGCCGACTGAGCATCGTCAAAGCGCCCCTCGGCAAACAGCCGATCTCCCAGAGCCAGATACTCGCGGGCGCTGATTTCGGTGGGGGTAGGCGTGGGCAGCGGACCGCGCACCGATTCGATCACCGCCGTCTGCCGTGAATAGAGGTACCACGCCGCGCTAAAGGCGACGACAAACGATAATACCCAGGGCCATACGCCCCCTTTGCCTCGCTTTTTGGGCTCTATCACGTACATGGCGATGTGCGTCCTCGGTATGGCGTTGCCCCGGCCGAATAAAGCCACAGGTTGCCCCATTATAACACGCCGGTAGGGGCCTGCCAAAGGGACGGGTAGGGGCCAGGCCGCTTCTGGTTTGGACAGCGCCCATCTCCTTCGCTATAATGCGTCCATGTCAGAGACAGATCGTGCCGAGCGCCTGCGAACATTGTCCCAAACATCCCTCTTTCGGCCCGCCACGATTCACAGAATCGCCGCTCCCGGGTCTGTTCTCCTGTGGATCGGACTGGCGCTCGGCTGCATCGTTTCGGTATCCTGTCAATCCGGCGCCTCTCCATCAGCCGCTACAGAGCCGATACCGACGTTGCGTTATGCCACCCTGCGCCCTGCATCTCCGTCGCCAGAGCTTGTCGCGCATCAGCCGACGGATTGGCCCACCATAGCGCCCGCCACCCAAACAGCACCGGCGACGCATTCGGCCGCTCACACGGCGACGCCGCCTCTCGTCACTCGCCCACCGACAGAGACCCCCTTTGAGATTCCCGCATCGCCCGAGCCAACGCCCATGGCCACAACGACGGCCTCACCCACGGCCTTGCCGACGACCGATCCAGAGCCGGTGTGGGTGTATTGGGACGAGATCAAGATCGACACCTATGCCTATGAGGAGGCGCGCTATACCGATCCGAATGGAGCGGGACATCCCTATCCATTGCTGAACTGGGACCGAGTGGGGCCACCACGCCCCCGCACTTATCGCACGCTGGTGATGCGGAACGAGTACCTGGAATTGACCTTTTTGCCGGATCTGGGCGGGCGCCTGTACCAGTGTCGCTATTTGCCCACCGGCCAGACGTTGCTTTACAATAACCGCACTATCAAGCCCACTCGTTGGGGACCGCCGGATCAGGGCTGGTGGCTGGCCGTGGGCGGCATCGAGTTCGCCCTGCCGGTCGAGGAGCACGGCTATCTCACCGCCGAACCGTGGACGCCCGACGTGATCAGGGGCGATGACGGCTCGGCTGCCGTCATCATGCGTATCGAAGAGCAGAGCCGCCAGATCGCCGCCGAGGTCGAGATCGGCCTGCGACCGGGCGAGGCCGGGTTCGAGATCAACTCGACGCTGCGCAACCTCAGTGACGAATCGCGTCCCCTGCAATACTGGATCAACGCCATGTTGTCGCCGGGCGGCCACGGCGTGGAGCCGACTTGGCGATTTTACTACCCGACGTCCGACGTTATCGTACACAGTCGGGGCGACGAAAGCCTTCCCGATGCCTTCGAGCGGATGCCCTGGCCGATCTATGACGGGCGCGATCTGAGCCGTTACGACACCTGGCATAGCCGGCTGGGCTTTTTTGCTCCCGATCTCGACGCGCCCTATACGGCGGTGTATGATGAGGTCGCCCGCATCGGCATGGTGCGGACTTTTCCGCCGGTTATCGCACGGGGCGCCAAACTGTTCGCCTTTGGTCAGGATGTGGACACCGACGCCTATACCGATGATGATTCGCGTTACGTCGAAATGTGGGGCGGGCTCACCGCCACCTTTTGGGATGACTTTACTCTGGCGCCTCAGGCCGCCGTGGGTTGGCAGGAGAACTGGTATGTGATCGCCGATTGTCAGGGGATCTCTTACGCCAACGAGAAGGCGGCCGCATATGCATTCCGGGAGGGTGACGAGCTCTCCCTGGCGGTGTGCGCCCCCGCCGCCCGACAATGGGAGATCGAGATCGCCCAGGATGAACACGACCTCATTCGCCGGTCGCTGACGCTACGCCCCGACGTCCCCTTTCATGAGCGCATCGCCCTGGCGCCCGGGAGTGAGACCCTCCCGATCGCCATTCGTATAATTGACGAAACGGGGCGGATTGTCATATCTTTTACCGCCTAGAGCGTGTTATATCTCTGGGGCGCGCCGTCCCAAAGGGGCGCCGTTCGTCTGGAGACACGCTCGTGTTATAATAGGTGAATCGCCGCTTCGAGAAGGGCGATTACCGAATCGTGCGAACAGTAGCGATAATCACAGGGCCACGTCGCCGGCCATCTGGCGGCGCGCCGATATCGCGGGGTGCTCGGTTACCCCGGCTTTGCGTAATTTAGCGCATCCAAGGAGAACAATATGCAGTGTCCTCAGTGTCATTATCCCGTCGAGGGCAAGGCGCTCTTTTGCGCCAATTGTGGATACAGACTGCCGCAGCCTACCCGCGTCCTGCCACAGGCTGGCGAGCAGACCTCGTTGGAGCGAAACGCATCCCAACATCGTTCGCCCAAACCGCGCTCGTCCAGACCGTCCAGACCCGCCGGGGACACGGCGTTTTCGGTGTCGTATCGGGAAGAGGCCCCCGCCCAGAGCAAAGGCTGGGGTATGAGCCTGGCTGTAGTCGCCATCGCCGTGTTGGTGATGCTGGCCATCATCGGGCTGGGCGCTCTGGCCGTGTACTATGGCCTGGAGGATCGCGCCAGCATCGAGTATCAGGCCGCCGAAGAGCACTATAACCGCGGACTTTCTCAGCTCGAACAGGGGCAGTACGAGCTGGCCATCGCCGAGTTCGAGCGCGCACTACAGCTCAACCCACGGCATGACGATGCCCGCCGACAATTGGACCAGGCGCAGGAACGACTGACCGAACAGCCCACTCCCACGCCCATGCTTCAACAAGAGACCATCGCCACCCTTTATGATCAATTGCGCGAGGCCTATGAACAGCGCGATTGGGAGACGGTGTTTGCGACGGCCGACCAGTTGCTGGCCAGAGATCCGGGCTATGAGCGCGCCGAAGTCGATCGCATGCTGTTCAACGCCTTTTACCAGCACGGCCTTCAGCTTGTAGAGCAGAACCGCCTGGGAGAGGCCGTGCGCCTGTTCGATCGGGCACTAGCGCTACAACCCGATAACGCTCAGGTCAAGTACGCGCAGCAACTGGCCACCCTCTATCTGACGGCCATGGGATACTGGGGCGCCGATTGGGAGTTGACGATCGACAATCTGTCCACTTTGTACAACATGGCGCCCGATTATCTGGACGTGAGTGACCGTATGTTCGAGGCCTACAGCAAGCACGGCGATGCGCTGGCACAGGATGACGAGTATTGTCGAGCCGCCGAGCAGTACGCCAAAGCGCTGGAGATCCGGCCGGACAGCGCCGTCTCGTCGCGCCTGCAGGATGCGACCATCGCCTGCGCCGAAGGTCCCACGCCGGACGATGAAACCGGTCCGACCGCCGTGGGCACACCCGTCAGCCGTCCCCCGGATGCCCCTTCGGGCACTTATGCGGGCTGGATCGTGGAGTATATCGATACCGACGGGAGCTGGTTGTTCATACGCGGGCGCGTGCTGGATCGAAACGGCCGCGGCGTCGCCGGGGTGCGAGTTCAGATCCAGGCCTGGGACTGGACCGCGATCTCTGTGACCGACGGTGAGGGTAATTACTCTTTCGACGGCCTGAACCACGAAACCGTTTACACACTGACCCTGCCCGATCTTCCCCATCTGCCCACCGAGGCGCCCGGGCAGCGGGGCAAGGTCACCTGGGTTAATTTCCAGGAGGCCCGCTAGATCTATCCGGAGACGGGTCGCCGTCCCCGAACCGTGCCGGGAGCCCGAAACGGGGGAACATCCGCCAAGACGAAAGGGGATTCTGTGGATCAGCTTGAACCGATCATGGAGCGTATTCGCGCCGATCTGACGCGCCGAAACGAGGTGCGCGATCTGACGTTAAACCGCTCGCGTATGCTCATCCGCTTTTGCGCCAACAGCATCCGCGCCACCCACCGCCACGAATTCGACCTGGCCCGCCGGCTTTGGAGTGAGGCCAAAGAGGCAGCAGAGGTGATGCAGAACGATGCGCGGCCCTTTGCCGACATCTACTATGCGGGCTATCTGCAGGATGCGCTCAAAGAGCTGGCCGAAGCGGCCATCACCCTGGCCCTGGTATCGGGAGAGCCGCTGCCCGATCCCGACGATCTGGGAATCGAATATCCGGCCTATCTCAACGGACTGGCCGAGGCGGCGGGTGAGCTACGCCGCTACGCGCTGGACAGCCTCCGCCGGGGCAGCACTGATGAAGCCGAGCGACTGCTGGGCCTGATGGATGATATCTACAGCGAACTGGTGACGGTGGACTTTCCCGATGCCCTTACCGGCGGGCTACGCCGCACCACCGACATGGTGCGCGGCGTCACCGAACGGCTGCGCAGCGACCTGACCACCATCATGCGCCAGGAGCAACTTCAGGCCGCATTGCAGGCGTTCGAGCAACGCTTCACCGCTCAGATCGACGATGAGTAACCTGCCGACTCTTAGCGCCGGCGAAGTAGGCCGCTACGTCTATTGTGCCCGCTCCTGGTGGCTGCGCCGGGTGATGGGCCACCGGCCCACCAATCTGGCCGCCCTGGAGCGCGGTCAGGATCGACACGACCGGCACGGCCAAATGGTGGCCTCGGGCGGTCGCAAAATCGCCCTGGCGCGATGGCTCGGCCTCGCCGCGTTGCTTCTGGTGATCGTCCTGCTGCTTTCTCTGCGGCACACCTGAGTTCCCGACGTGTTCGATACATCGGCGTCACCGGTGCATCGAACATGCTCGATACGCGCACATAGCTGCCTTCATCACACACAGCGAGCGATAAAGTGAATCGAGATGATGAATCGTAGAGAATGGGCCCTGGTGTTTGTCCTCACAGGCATCACCCTGGCGGTTCTGTTAGCCATGCCCCCGGCCACCGTCCAACAACAGCTCGACGCTCTGGCTTTGGCGTCCATACCCGACCCAACGGCGGCACCCACTGTGGTGCCCACATCGACGCCGACGGCCACGCCGTCCCCCACGGCGACACCGACGATCACCCCCTTGCCGCCACTGGCCGCCCCGACACCCTTTCCGTTCGACGTGCGGGCCGATCTGCCACGCTATATCTATATCGATCAGGCTACCCAGCGCATGTTGATCTTTGAACATGGCCGCCTGAGGCGAAGCATCCCCTGCAGCACCGGCCTGCCCGATGACGACACCTATACTGTGGCCTGGGAGGGCCGTGTAGGGCACTTTGTGGGCACCTTTTTCGCTTTCGATGTTTATGCCGATGAGGCCTGGTACCTGTTCATGAGCGATGGGGCCATCCTCATCCACAGCCTGCCCTATACGCTAGAGGGGAATACCAAAGTATATCAGGATCGCGAGCTATTGGGCGTGAGGCCGTCATCTCATGGCTGCGTGCGCATCTCACCCGAAGATGCCCGCTGGTTCAGCGCCTGGAACCCGCAAGGCGTCCCCATCACCATATCCGACCCGTATTGGGAGCGCTGGTATTGAGCACACTTCAGTTGATCCTTCTGGCGGTTGCGATGCTGGCCGTGTTGGCGGCCTATTTCCTCTGGCGCAGTGGCACCGCCGACCGCGGCCGCGCCGGGCTGCCTCGCGGCAGGGTGATCTATGCCGATACCGACCGCTGGGAAGAGAGCGAACCTCTCTACGCGCCACGCTATGCCCTGGCCGGCAAGCCCGACTATTTGTTGCGCCTGGGTCGACAGGTCATCCCGGTAGAGGTCAAGCCCGGCCGCCGTGCCGACGAGCCCTATGATGCCGATATCCTGCAGCTCGCCGCCTACTGCCTGCTGGTCGAAGAGACATGGGGCCACCCACCGTCCTATGGCCTGTTGCACTACCGCGAACACACCTTCCGCATCCCCTATACCGGCCGCCTGCGTCGCACGCTGCTGGCCACCATGGACGATATGCGCCGCGATATGGCCCGGCGCGACGTGTCCCGCAGCCATCGCGAAGCCACACGCTGCCGCTTCTGCGGCCATCGAGAGGACTGCGGCCAGAGCCTGGTCGATTAAAACCCCACATTCGGAAGGTGGGGACTTTGCGGCCTGGACATAATGCGCCTCTCCATCCCGATTTATGGACTACCCTTTCCCTTTGGACTATAATACAACGAGGATGCGCCGCTGACGCGGCCGTACCACCCTGTAAAGAAATCTCGCCGTCCGGCGCGATGGTAACCATGATCCAGGAGGCCGAGGTGTACGTAGCTCCCCGAGGAACCATTGATATTCTCCCTGAAGACCAGCCCTACTGGCGTTACCTCTATGAGCAGATCGAGCGGGTGACGGCGCTGTTTGGTTATCAGCGTCTGGATATCCCTGTGTTCGAAGAGACGTCGCTGTATGTGCGGGGCGTGGGCGAGGGAACCGATATTGTCGATAAAGAGATGTACTCGTTCCAGGACAAGGGCGGGCGCGATATTACCCTGCGCCCCGAATTCACCGCCGGCATCATGCGCGCCTACATCCAGCACGGCATGAAGACGCAGCCGCAGCCGGTCAAGCTGTTCACCACAGGCCCCATCTTTCGCTACGAACGGGTGCAGGCGGGGCGCTATCGACAGCACACCCAGTTCGATATCGAGTGCATCGGCGAGATCGACCCGGCCGTCGATCTGGAGGTCATGTCCGTCGCCTGGCAGCTCTTTTCCGGCCTCGGATTTCAGGGGCTGGCCTTTCAGATCAACAGTACCGGCTGCCCGAAATGCCGGCCGGGATATATTCAGGTGCTGGTAGATTATTACCGCCGGCACGAGAGCGAGGTATGTGCCGACTGTCGTCGACGCCTGGAGCGCAACCCGCTGCGCCTGCTGGACTGTAAGGTGGATAGCTGCCAGCCCATCATCGAGGCGGCACCGCACATTCAGGATTACCTCTGCGACGAATGCAGAGAGCACTTTGCCACGCTGCGGCATTATCTGGATAACCTCGGCCGGCCCTACGTCGTCAACCACAGGCTGGTGCGCGGGCTGGACTATTACACCAAGACGGTGTTCGAGGTGTGGGCTGAGGGCATCGGCGCGCAAAACGCCGTTTGCGGCGGCGGCCGCTATGATGGCCTGGCCGAGCAACTGGGCGGTGAATACACGCCGGGCATCGGCTTTGGCTCCGGCATGGAACGCATCGTGCTGTTGATGAAGGCCCAGGGCATTCAGGTGCCCGGTCTACCCCGGCCGCAGGTGATGCTGGCATACCTGGGCGCTCCGGCCAAGGTCGAGGCGCTGCGACTGCTGACGGCCCTTCGCGAGCGTGGCATTCGCGCCGCCATCGGATTTGGCGACCGTAGCCTGCGCGCCCAGCTGCGCGGCGCCAACCGCGCCGGAGCGAGCTATGCCATCGTCATCGGTGAAGAAGAGCTCGAGAAGAAACAGGTGGTCGTGCAGGATATGCGCGAGGGCGGGGAACGCGAACTCGTTCCCCTGGATCAGGTGGTAAATCTGTTACAACAACGAACGGCGTCCACGAACTCATGAAGACCATCGGCGTGATCTATCATCCCGAACAAGCCAACGAGGTCGAGCTGGCCGACTGCATCGGCCGACTGTTGAACGAGCAGTCGATCGCCATGTGGCGGGGCGATGCGGAGGACGAGGAATCATTGCGCATCGCAGCGCCGGACCTCGATATACTCATCACTCTGGGAGGCGACGGCACCATCGTCCGTGCCGTGCGCGCCACGGCAATGGCCGGCGTGCCGATTCTGGGGGTGAACCTGGGACGTCTGGGGTTCCTGGCCGAGGTCGAGCCTTCGCGGGTGCTGGATGTGTTGCCCGCCCTGCTGCAGGGTGAGTATATCATCGAAGAGCGCATGATGCTGAACGCCCGGTTACGCCGTGGGGATGATATCCTTCTGGAAACCGAGGGGGTGAACGATGCCGTAGTGGCCCGGGGATCGGTGGCGCGCATGATCCACCTCTCGATCGAGGTCGACGAGCACCACGTCATGACCCTGCGGGCCGACGGTGCCATCGTCTCGACGCCCACCGGCAGCACGGCCTATTCTCTGGCCGCCGGAGGTCCCATCGTATCACCCGATCTGCACTGTCTGACGCTGACGCCCATCGCCGCCCACCTCAGCATCGGGCGTGCCTTTGTCATTCCCGACCATCGCCGGTTGCGCCTCTGCCTGATCAAAGGACAGGGCGCCATGCTTACAGTAGACGGCCAGATCGATGCGATGCTCGAACCGGGAGATATGGTCGAGATCACCAGTGGCAAGCATACCGGCCGTTTTGTGCGCCTTGGCAGCGATGGCTATTTCTACGAAACTGCCCTCAGGAGGCTGAGATGGCCCGGCCGAGGCCAGAATACATAGATCCCAACGAGCGGATGTACTGTGTCAACCATCCGAATACCGAAACGCTGATTCGCTGCAACCGCTGCCTGGATCCCATATGTCCTCGCTGCGCCATTCGCACGCCCGTGGGGCTGCGCTGCCGGCGCTGCGCCCGGGTGCAGCGCGTCCCCACCTACCTGCTACAGCCACAGCACTATCTCATTGCCACGGTGGTGGCGCTGCTCATTTCGCTGGTGGTGGGCGCATTATTCGTCCAGCTCGGCGGCTTTTTCATCTTTTTCATCGCATTCGCCGCCGGTGGCATCGTGGCCGAGGCCGTCATGCGCAGTATCGGCGGCAAGCGCGGTCTGCCCGTGCAAATCATCGTCGGCGTGAGTATTGTGATAGGGACCGTCATCGGCCCCCATCTGTGGCGGGCGCTCGCCGCAGGCTCTCTGGCGGCCATGCCCACCAACCCACTCGTCTATCTGAGCACCCTGCTGAATTGGCGAATACTGCTCTATGCGGGATTGGCCGTCGTGGCGGCCATCGGAAGGCTGCGTTGAGGCAAATACCCGGAAACGGGCTCTGAAATAGCCCACAGTCGACGTGTCGTATCGGGGGAGGTCACCTTGCTGGCTGAGCTTTCCATTCGCAATTTCGCCATTATCGAGCAACTGCGGCTCCAGTTCGGGCCGGGGTTCAGTGTGCTGACCGGTGAGACCGGCACCGGCAAGTCGATCATCATCGACGCGGTGAGCCTGCTCCTGGGCGAACGAGCCTCGACCGATCTGATACGCACCGGCTCGGACAGCGCCACCATCGAGGCGGTGTTCACCCTCTCTCCCGACCTGGCCGCATCGCTGAACCCGATTCTGGAGGAACAGGGCCTCGCCGACGGCAACGAGCTGATACTGCGCCGCGAGATCAGCCGCAACCGGCGCAGCATCTGCCGGGTGAACGGCCACGCCGTCACTCTGACGGCCTTTCAAGAGATCGGCCACCACCTCATCGACATCCACGGCCAGGGCGAGCATCTGTCCCTCATGCAGGTACGTCGCCATGTGGATTTCCTCGATCGCTACGCCGGTCTCGTGTCACCGCGCCAGGAATTCGCCGCACAGGTCGAGCGTCTACGCCGGGTACGTCGCGAGCTGGCCAACCTGCGGCGCGATGAACGTGAGCTGGCCCGCCGCGTCGACCTGCTCACCTATCAGATTCAGGAGATCGAGGCTGCCGCTCTGCAGCCCGGTGAGGAAGATGAGCTGCGCCGCCAGCGCACTCTGCTGGCCAACGCCGAAAAGCGTATGCAGCTCTCTGCCCGGATATACGCCCTGCTCTCACAGGGAGAGGAGGAGCAGCGCTCGGCGGCCGATCTCTTGTCCGACGCCAGCGAAAGCCTCACCGATCTGGCCCGACTGGACGATGCGCTGGCCGAGGAGAGCCGGCAACTAGAGGGCCTGCTGGATCAACTCGAAGACCTGGCCCGCACCATGCGCAACTATCGCGACGAGATCGAATACGATCCCCGCGGCCTGGAAGAGGTCGAAGAGCGCATCGAGCTGATCCACGAACTGGAGCGCAAGTATGGCGATTCGATCGAGGATGTGCTCGAATTCGCCCGTCGCGCGCAGGAAGAGCTGGACAATATCAGCCACAGTGAGGAGCGCCTGGAGGAACTGATGGCCGAAGAGGCCGCCTTGCTGCGCGGCATCGCCGCCCGCGGACAGGCGCTGAGCGCCGCCCGCCGCGAGGCCGCCGGACGACTGAGCCGGGATATCGAGGAGCAACTGGCCGATCTGAACATGGAGAACGCCCGCTTTATGGTGGACATGCGT
>JBMNOI010000161.1:0-7219 GCA_050942995.1 Anaerolineae bacterium | reverse complement strand
GCGGTTCAGCCGCTCTCGCGACGCTTCGTCGCGCTCCTGCCCCAGCGCCTGCTGCTCGATCTGAAGTTGCATAATGCGTCGCTCGCGCTCGTCGATCTCGCGTGGCGAGCTATCGATCTCCATTCGCAGCCGCGCCGCGGCCTCATCTACCAGGTCGATGGCTTTGTCGGGCAGAAATCGGTCGCTGATGTACCGATCCGAGAGCACCGCTGCGGCGATGAGGGCGGCATCCTGAATGCGCACACCGTGATGCACCTCATAGCGCTCTTTGAGCCCTCGCAAGATACTGATGGTATCCTCTACCGAAGGCGGCTCGACAAAGACCGGCTGAAAGCGTCGCTCTAGTGCCGGGTCCTTTTCGATATATTTGCGATACTCGTTGATGGTGGTGGCGCCGATGGTATGCAATTCACCCCGGGCCAGCAACGGCTTGAGTATGTTGGACGCATCCAGCGAACCCTCGGCGGCTCCGGCGCCTACGACGGTATGCAGCTCATCGATAAAGAGAATCACCCGGCCGGCCGAATCCTGCACTTCCTTGAGTACCGCCTTGAGGCGTTCCTCGAATTCGCCTCGGTACTTGGCTCCGGCCACCAGCGAGCCCAGATCCAGCGCGATAATGAGTTTATCCTTCAGCCCCTTGGGCACATCTCCTTTGACGATGCGCAGGGCCAATCCCTCGACGATGGCCGTTTTGCCCACACCGGCCTCACCGACCAGCACCGGATTGTTCTTGGTGCGGCGCGAGAGCACCTGGATGATGCGGCGGATCTCTTCATCGCGCCCGATGACCGGATCGAGCTTGCCCTGGCGGGCGGCCGCGGTGACGTCACGGGCGTAACGCTCGAGGGCCTGATACTTGTCCTCGGGGTTCTGATCGGTGATACGTCGAGTCCCACGGATGCCGGTCAACGCCTGGTAAACACGCTCGGTCGAGAGGTCACGTTGACGTAACATCTCGGCCAGGCGTCCTTTAGCCGCCGTGATGATGCCCAAGAAAAGGTGTTCGGTGGAGATGTACTCATCCTGCATGCGGCCGGCCTCGTCTTCGGCAGCTCGCAGCGCCTGGGCCAGAGGCTGGGCCATTTGCAGTTGGATGGGGCCATATGCCCTGGGCATTTGCTGTAATTCAGTCTCGACGTCTCGAATCATCCCGTCGATGGGGACGTTCATATGCCGCAGAATCTGCGGCACCACGCCATCTTCTTGCCGGAGCAATGCCATCAATAGATGGGGAATGTCGAGCTGGGTGTTGTTGCTGTCCTCGGCGAGCTGCTGGGCCTGGAATATGGCTTCCTGAGCCTTTTCAGTATACCGATTTATATTCAATGCCATCGCTAAAACTCCTGCCCCACATCATTTCGAAGTATCTATCATCACGTGACATCGCTACCCTGCGCCCGGCCCTTTTACATCACTGTCAGATGTGGGACGAGGCCGGGCTGTTACAGGTCGATCCTGTGCAGGGTGAGCCGCCTGTGACCCATCGATTATTCCACAGGCGCTTTGCTCAGTAACGAAGCAACGCGCCGATCCCACCGGCAGCGGTGAACTCGGGATTCTGGCGAATGACGTTGATCTCGGTGTTCGTCTGCAGGGCTTTGTATATCGCGACATCCACCACATCGGACGTCTCTTCTATGGCGTCGTACTGGCACAGCGGGCATGATCCACCCTGTTCGGTGGAAACATAGCCGCACTGCGGGCATACCCATCCGGGCGTGTGCAACGCCTCATCGATCAGCAGCAAACGTACCCGCCCCTGATGTAGCATCGAGAGAGTGTCGGCCAGGCCGATGACCCCGGCCCCACCACTGGCCGCCGCCGTGATGACGTCGGACACCAGGCGCTGCTCTTCCTCCCAGTCGGACTGGGTGGCGACATCCAACGAGCGATCCAGGATCTCGGCGGGGGTGGCCTGTACATCGATGTTGAACTCGCCCGTCACGCGCTCGCGCAGTGAGTGGGGCAACATCTCTTTGACCTGTGCCAGCACATCCTGGCTACCTCCCAACACCAGGCGCTGACAATCGTTCTTCTCGCAAAAGGCCTGAATCGCCTCTACCGCTCCCTTGAGGTTGTGCATAGCCAGGTTATCCTCTCGGCGCTGATAGCGCGCCGCGGCCCAGCCCCCCTGCTTGTGTCGCTTGATCTCTTCGCCGACGCTCTCGCTTTCACCGGTGATACGTCCCCAGGCGACGGAGAATAGCCGTACGTTCTGGCGATCCATTACGGCGACGGCGTACTGCCCCAATCGATCCAGTACATCCACCAGGGGCCGCACTGTGGGCCGCTTGCCGTAATGCGCCTGTGTGACAACCTCTCCCGGGAGAGACAGCGTCTGCCAGTATGTGTCTCCCGATGCGAACACGGCAACGCCGCGAGATTGCCAATCGTACTCAAAGTTGAGAAAGCGATTGACCGCCTCGATCTCGGTGGCCGCTACCTCCTCGAACGGCTTGACCTGCTCCTTGAGATGCAATATCACCGACTCTTTTTGCTGATGGGCCAGGTTGGTATCGATATACGCGCTCAACACCTGCCCGTCACCGTCATAATCTACCAGAGCCTGCAAATCGTGTTCCTCGATCATGGCATATCCTCCTGAGACACTCCCTTGACCTCTCGTGCGGATACGTCGATGATCTGATACGTCTTTTGGGTCTCTCGGCCCTCCAGATCTTTGACTCGCTGTCGCAGTGCCTTGACTTCGGCTTCGGCCTGGCGTTGTACCTCCTCCAGCTCGGCCTGAAGCTTTTCGATCCGATCGGACATGTTCAAGATCACTTCGACACCGGCCAGGTTCACCCCCAGATCCTCGGTCAACCTGGCGATCTTGCGCAGCACATCGATATCACGCTGTGAATACAGACGGATGCGCCCCGACGTACGGGAAGGCTTGATCAGGCCGATCCTGTCATAATATCGCAATGTCTGAGGATGGAGCTGTACCATGCGGGCTGCAATACTGATTACATAGCACGGCTCATCATCCGGCAAGCGCTCGTCTGTCATTATTCTACCTCCGAACTACGCTATCCCGTCGTCGATGCGTCGCCACAAGCAGTTCGAGTCAGCTCTGGCGGATGATCTCACATCACCGAGATCATCCACCCTAACGCTCTTGCTCGGTCAGAACGACGCGAGTGGTCATGCGCTCGTTCTGACGATAATAGACGATCTCGACCTCCTGGCCGACACGGGTTTGCGTCTCCAATACCTGTCTCAGGGCAGCGTTGTCGGGTATCGGATGCCCTTCGATCTCGACGATCACATCGCCGCCCACCAGTAAACGACTGTTCCCCACCACAACCTCACGCGTGGCGCCACGGAGCCCGGCCATTGCCGCCGGACTGTGCTCATAAACGCGAGCGATGAGGATTCCCTCTTTTGGCTCCAGGTCCAGGCGTGTGGCCAGCTCGGGGGTCAGGTTGTATCCCTGAATCCCCAGCCACGGCCGACGGTAGCGCCCTGTTTCGATCAGATCGGGCAACACGCGGCGCAATGTCGAGAGGGGGATGGCAAAGCCGATGTTGTCGGCCTCTGAACGAATCGCCGTATTGACGCCGATCAGTTGCCCCCGCGAGTTGAGCAACGGCCCGCCCGAATTGCCGGGGTTAATGGCCGCATCGGTCTGCACCACATCATAGATGATGCGCTCGGATGAGATCTGGAGCGGCCGACCCACGGCGCTGATGACTCCGGCGGTCAGGGTCCAGTCCAGACCGAACGGATTGCCGATGGCGATGGCCCGCTGGCCCACGCGCAGATCTCCCTCGAACGACATGTCCACAGGGTAGAGCTTTTCCGGCTCTACATCCACGTGCAACACGGCCAGATCACTGAACGGATCGGTGCCGACCACGACGGCGGGCACTACCGTACGATCGAGCAGGGTCACCTCGATGGAATCGGCCCGCTCGATCACATGATAGTTGGTCACAATGTGTCCCCGGCGATCGATGACAAAGCCCGAACCGGTGCCCTCTGATGGATACAGCCCGCCAAAGAAATCCATAGTGACCACACGACTGGTAATGTGGACGACCGACGGGCTGACCTTATTGTACACGGCAATGGTCGATGCTTCGACTGCATCGTACAGCGAATCGAGATCCTCGTCGGCTATCGCCAGATCAACAAAGGGGTCTTCAAAGGCCGGTGCGACGGGTGTTACCGTCGGCAGAGGGGCCTGTATGGGCTGTCTCGTCGCCTCGGGGGCGGTGGGTATAGCGGCGCTACGTCGCACCGCCTCTCGGGTTCTGCTCAACCCCACGGCGAATATGAACAGCACGGTCGCCATCATCAGTATGGCAAGCGTTCGAATCGGTTTGTGCATCGTCGCCGTCTCCTCGCGTGTCCGATGATCTATTTACGCAGTTCGGCCAGTTCCCTGAACAGCTCTTTTTCTCGCTCGTTCAGCTTTTGCGGGATCACCGGCTGTACTTCGACGATCAGGTCACCATATTCAGACGAGTTTCGCAGAGACGGCATACCCTGTCCACGCAGCCGGAATGTCTGGCCGGATCGGGTCTCGGCAGGGATTTTAAGTGACACGCGCCCCTTGAGCGTCGGCACAACGACCTCGCCGCCCAGGATAAGCGTATAGAGATCTACAGGCAACCGCATTCGCAGGTTGTTTCCATCGCGCTGGTACGTCGGATGAGGGCGCACGTTGATGATCAGATAGAGATCGCCGCGGCTGCCATCGCGTCCGGGCTCTCCCTCGCCGGCGACTCGTACACGCGAGCCGGTTTGGACACCGGGGGGAATGCGTACCTCCAATCTGCGCGAGCCAGATTGAAGGATGCGCGTGGTGCCGTGGTAGGCCTCCTCCAGGGTGACCTCGATATTCTGCTCGATGTCACGGCCACCCCCGGCCATGCCAAACGGGCGCCTGTGCCCCGTTTGGGTGCCCCCCATGGATGATGCCCTGCCGCCAAAGATATTCTGGAAAAAGTCAGAGAACCCGCCTTCGCCGAACAGGTCGTTCAGATCCACATATTCTGTATAGACACGGCCACCCTGACCGCCTCCTTGCGCCTGACCCGTCGAGAACCACTGGCTCCAGTCAAAATCGTTGGGATCGCCGCCCATCTGCTGGTAGCGGTGCCAGTTGGAGCCGAGTTGATCGTACTTTTGGCGCTTTTCCGAATCGCGAAGCACTTCATAAGCCTCGTTGATCTCTTTGAATCGCTCGGCGGCATTTTTGTCGTTTGGGTTGACGTCGGGGTGATACCGGCGTGCCAGCCTGCGATACGCCCTGCGGATATCCTCGGCAGAGGCGTCCCGACTGACGTCCAGAATACGATAATAGTCTTTATACTCCATCAATCACCCTGCCCATGCTGCGATATGTTCTCCTGATTCATTTGCAGAAAGCATGTGCGTCTGATTATCGGGCACATGCTCTGCCTTATTATAGCCTTCTTACCCCAGTGTGTCAAGGAGATTGATAAAGGACACTCAACTTTCCTTATATGGCTGCGCCGAAAGTACTTGACAAGTAGTAGTAGAAGTGCTATAATGCGTGGTGGAGGTTGCCAGAAGCTCGATTTTGCCGTAAGGTAATTGAGCAGGCGCACATACAATTCTCAATCATTATCTATTTCGAGGAGGTTTTGTATGAGCAGCTTGATAAGATGGGAGCCGTTCCGTGATTTGATGACGTTGCAGAGAGCGATGGACCGTTTGATCGATGGGAACCTGAGCGCTTTGACCGCTACCGAGTCGATGGGCGCCGGCCTGGCCCTCGATATGTACGAGACGGATCACGATCTAGTTGTCAAGACCGCGTTGCCCGGGGTCAAGCCCGATGATGTCGAGATCAGCGTGCTGGGAGATACGTTGACGATCCAGGGCGAGTTCAAGCACGAACAGGATGACGAAAAGCGAGATTACATCCTGCGTGAGCGTCGATATGGCCGCTTTTTCCGCTCTGTGAGCTTGCCGAGGGATGTCGAAGCGGACAAGGCCAGAGCCGAGTTTGAGGATGGCGTGCTGACGCTTTCGATTCCCAAGCCCGAGTCGGCCAGGCCCAAGACGATCAAGGTGCGCGCAAAAAAGTCCTAAGATGTTCGGGCCGCCCTGTATGTGTCGGGGCGTGCAGGGGTGGCCTCCAGTGTTACCTACCGTAAGGAGATATGATCATGTCCATGATCCGTTGGGAACCGTTTAGAGATCTGATGGCTCTGCGTGAGGCGATGGATCGTTTGTTTGAGGATAGCCTTGTACGCACCGGCACTCGTTGGACCAGCCCGACTGATGTATCGTGCCACCTGCCCATCGATGTGTATTCGACGGATGAAGAGATCGTCATTACGGCGTCTGTGCCCGGTGTGGACCCCGAGAAGGTGGATATCATCATCGAGGGTGATACGTTGCTCATTCGCGGCGAGTTTATCGCTCCGCTGGATAATGTAAATTACGTCGTGCAAGAACGCCCCTATGGCAAGTTCCAGCGCAGCCTGCAGTTGAATATCCCTGTGCAGGCCGACAAGGCCGAGGCCACATTCGACAAGGGGCTTCTCACGCTGACCATTCCCAAGCAGGAAGAGGTCAAGCCCAAGACGATCAAAGTGACAAGTAAGCAATCTTAATTGACGGCGTACCGATTGAAGAATAGAGCAGCGGCCTCTCTCATCGAGAGGCCGCTTTGTTTTGTGCCTGCAAAAGAGGATAAAGAAAAGAGCCCCTCATTTCGGGCGTTCACATAGGGATTTATGAAAAACTTGTGTGACAGCTTCAAGCGGGGCAAAAAAGACCACACTTAAGGCAAAAACTGTCTTAAGTGTGGTCTAGTTTTATTATAGAAATCATCATTCTGGGAACCACCAGCTATATTCGTCGATGATGTTACGGAAACGCTCAGCAAACGGTGTTCGGGTAACATTTCGGCGCAGCATTTTTTCAGTTTTTCCTCTCTACCCTATGTCACAAGCATTTGAATGTTAGCTTCCTTAACATACTGAGTTTTTGCATTGGGATCTGCAGATTCCGCATCTACAACAGGGTGCTTTTGCTCGTCTTCATCAACTGATACGATATAGACGGTTTTTCCATTTTTCAAAAGAACGATATTGCCTTCATGATATTTCATCTAGATATTCCTCCCGTATTTCTATCTGTGGTATTATCCCGGTAAACAACTTTTCAATGTAATCATTGTCGTCCATAAATAGAACATGATTTGTATTCCACTCTTCGATAGTAGCGTTTT
>JBMNOI010000160.1:0-7258 GCA_050942995.1 Anaerolineae bacterium | reverse complement strand
GTCTCGGTGCGCACATCGCTCTTGTCAAAGAGCCACACCTCAAAGGCGGTGACCCGCTGGGCGTCGTCTGCGGCCAGAATGTCACTGATGCCTATACCGCATTCGCCGAGGAATTCGCCGTCGGGCGTTTCGATAGTAAAGGCACAATCAAAGTCATCGTCGCCGAAATGGTACTCGGCCTCGAAAGCGCCGAGGACCTCTGCATCCGCCTCTTGCCGGGGCGGCGGTGCGGGGCGCTCCTCCGTAGCGGCCTGACGGGCGGCCAGTGTGCGCGAAACGATATCCAGTATGGCCTGCTCATCCTCCAGGCTCTCTATCTGATCCTCCGGTTCGCGCGCCTGTATCGGCGCGATGCCATCCTCGGCCGACCCGGGGGCGAGATCGTCTCCGATAAAGGCCGATTCGTCCGCCTCATCGAATACTTCGTCCTCTGCATACTCCCAGTCGTCCTCAGCGTCCGGCTCGTCCGGTTCGTCCCATAGACGGGACGTCTCATCGTCCGCCGGTCGTATCGATATCACCGGTTCGGGTTCGGGGGGAGATGGTGGACGGTATGGCTCGCTCTCGGCCGGAGATTGTCGGCGTGACTCGATACGCGAGCGCATGCGCTCCACCCAGTCGCCCGCCCCGGCAGGAGCCGGCCGGATGGCCTCCGGACGAGCGCTGTTCGGGTGCCCGCCCGTGTCAGGCTCGATACCGACGGGCAGAGTAGAGCGCAGGCGCATCATCAACCAGGCGAGGGCGCCCAGCGTGGCGAACAGGGCGAGCAGCACGATCATGGCCCATGACCCCGGAGCGAATACCGCCCGACGGCGCGGCGGACGATACGAATCCGCCGGCTCGGGCAGATTGGTCACCTGAGCCAGGCGCCGTATGCGCAGCGCCGAGGCTTCGTCGCCTGTGACTTCGTGCTCGGCGGCCACCTGTTCGACCAGTGCGGCAATCTCCTCTATCGTCACGTCATCATCCGCAAGCTCGAGCAGACGTCGGGCGGCCACATCTGCGCTGCCGGTTACGGCCAACGAATCGGCCGTCATGATGACATAATCGATCTGGTGCTCGAGCCGCAGATCGGATGGGTCGGTATCGTGCCAGCTAACCGGCCACACCTGCCAGGCCAGCAAGAGCCCGAGCACGAGACCGGCCAGAGCGCTGCCGAGGATATAGAGCCATGTTCGATCGGACGGTGTACCGGGGACGCCCTGGGCCATTGATGCACCTCGCTCATTATATGTTTCGTTCATCATAAACCATTGCGATTCTAGCACAAAGAGCCATATCACTTCAAACACCGTGGCAATGGGATGTATTCCCCAAAAACAGCGTAAATATGCGTCAAAGGACCGGTACAATAATACGCCCGCGACAAGATATAGAGATCTTGCCGCGGGCGTATTGACGATAGTCTAACGGTGGCCCTGAGTCAGTCCGTGCCGATGACCGGTTTCTTGGCCGCGGCAGTGAGCACCCGGCAGCCCTCATCGGTGACCACCACAATGTCCTCGATACGGATTCCGCCCCAGCCGGGTAGATAGATGCCCGGCTCGATGGTGATGACCGTACCGGCCTGAAGTGTATCGGTGGATGTGCGCGATGCCCGGGGAGATTCGTGGATGGCCAGGCCGACGCCGTGTCCCAGACCGTGCTCGAACTTGCCGGTATAACCCGCGCCATAGATGACGTCGCGGGCGGCGGCATCGGCCTCGATGCCGGACAGCCCGGCGATAACGGCCTCCTCGGCCGCAAGCTGGGCGCGCAGTACGGTATCCCAGATGCGCCGGTATTCATCATCCGCGTGTCCCACGCAGAACGACCGCGTAATGTCCGAGCAGTAGCCGTCGAACAATGCACCCATGTCGATGACGATGGGCTCTCCGGCCTGGATCGGGCGGTCTGTGGGGACGGCGTGGGGCATGGCACTGCGTGGGCCGGCGGCCACGATGGGCGAGAAAGACATCTTTTCCGCGCCCCGGGTGCGCATGGCCACCTCCAGCTCCCACGTCACCTCTTTTTCGGTGACGCCCGGACGTATCCACTCCATCAGATGAGCCATGGCCTCATCGGCGATGCGTACCGCCTGCTCGATGGCATAGATCTCGTCGGCGTCCTTGATCTGGCGCAGCTCCTCTACCAGGCCGGACGTGGGCACCCACTCGACGTCGGGTATGGCCGCCCTCCACTGGTCAAAGGTTTGTACCGACAGATCATGGCTTTCAAAGCCAAGGCGGGTGAATCCCAGGGGAGCCAGCGCCTCGGCCAGCGCCCGAGTGGGTGAATCGATCACCCGGACAAGGTCGAACGCAGGCGCCTGCACGCCCACCTGTTCGTAATAGCGAAAATCGGTGACCAGCAGAGCGTGCTCGGCGCTGATGACGAGCACACCGGCCGAGCCGGTGAATCCGCTAACATAGCGCCGGTTCTCGGGCTGGGTGACGATCAAAGCATCCAGCTCCTCGCGGGCGATGATCTGTCTTAACCGGTTGAGTCGATCGCTCATTTTTTCTTGCTCCTGAATGGTTCGTCCTGGGCAGCCTCCTCGATCATGGTGATGAGGAGGCGTGTCGCGTCCTCGACCAGCGGGGCGCAGGGTTTCTCCGACTCGGGGAACGATTTACGAATGGGATCACAGACGGATGTATCGAACCGATCGATGAAATACTGGCGGAAGCGACGTGCCAGCTCGTAGAGGGGCTTGTCATCCTCGTCGGGTGACGTGCGTCCCCAAATCGCTCCCATGATCAGAATGCCCCCGGTGACGAGCCCGCAGACATCTTCGCGGCAGCCGCCTATGCCGCCGCCCAGCGGGCAACTGGCCTTGACCAGTACCTCAGGGATCGGGTTCAGGTAATGATCGCCTCCGGCGATCACAATGGCCTCCGATCAATGATGTCCCGAAAGGAACAGCTCGCGGGCGCGACTTGCGACGCGTTCGGCCTGATCATTCGGCATAGTCCAGCCTCCTGTTTGGGTGATTTGCTGTAAAGCAGGCATCATTTGCAAAGCGCAAATCGGTGCCCGCAGGTAGCACATATCATCGCACTGCGCCGGCGCCGGCCGCCGACCGGCAAACAAAGACCGTGGCCTCACGCCCGGTGCGCCGGTGATAGGGGATGGTGACCCGTTCGGTCAGGGTCGGCAGGCTCTCTTGAGCGACCAGCGCGACGACGCACCCTCCCCAGCCCGCGCCCGTCAGCCGGGCGCCGATGACTCCCGGGATCTCCTGAGCGACAAAGATCAGCGTCTCGATCTCGGGGGTGCTGATCTCGTAATCATCCCGGGCGCTGGCGTGGGCCTGGCGCAACAGATGGCCGAAGCGGGATATATCGTTCGCCTCCATGGCGGCTACGGCCTCGAGCACGCGATAGTTCTCGCTCAGCACGTGGCGGCATCGCCTGCGCACGCGAAACTCGGCCGCATCGGGGAGGATGCCGCCGCCGAGCACCTCGTCCAGATCGATGCCTGCGGCGCGCAATCCCTCGCGGTCGATCGTTTCCGGCAACAGATGCTCCAACTCGTTCCAGGGCACATCCTGCACATCGCGCAGATGGGTGATGCCCGGATAGCGGCTTTTTAGCAGATGCACGCCGATGCGCCCCTCGGCAACGCGCAGGTTAAAGTGCGGTCCGGTGTTCTGATGGCGCACGCCCGAATCGATGACGACAACGGCATAACCCGATGGGACGGGCACATGCCGGTATCTGTATTCGGCGCCGTCACCGGTCGGGCGGCAGTCCAGGAACAACGCGTGGCCGTTCTCGGCCAGGATGGCGATGAATTGATCCATCACGCCGCCGCGAGTTCCCACGTACCATTCGGCGCGGCCACAGAGATCGGCCAGAGCCACACCGCTCAGGGGCAGTTTATTGATGGCGACCAACGCAACGGCCGTGGCAACTGTGAGCGCCGACGATGACGAGAGGCCGGCGCCTCGGGGCACGCCATAGGGCGCCGCGCCGTCTACCAGCGCGTCCATTCCGACGAGCCGGGGGCCATATTCACGGCACAGGAGCTCGGCCGGGCCCTGCGCGTAATTCGCCCAATGGCCGATGGGGTGGTGGGGGATCGACTCGGCCAGTGAGAAATCGGCCGGCGGGAAATCCGCCTCGATGTTCTGCATCCGTACCCGTCCATCCTGACGAGGACGGGCGACGATAAGCAGATCCTTATCCAGCGCCAGGGGCAATACAAAGCCGTGATTATAGTCAGTATGCTCACCGATGAGGTTTACCCGTCCCGGCGATCGGAACAGGAGCATCGGGCCGGGGCCATATCGGGCGGTAAACTCGGCCATCGCGCGTTGATAGCGGGTGAGCTGTTCCGGTAGCAACGGCGAATCACCATAGACGCGCCGCAGAGCCGGCGCGAGCGCATCGATCATGAATTCACTCCAGAGCGTGGGCCGATGATTGTTCGAGATCGGCGGTCGGCGGCAGGACCTTTTGCATCGAGTCTGATTGCCCGTATAATCGAACCTGATCTTGATCGGTGACGCAGCGAGCGCCGGCTCGGATATGGACGGTTCTGGAAGGCGATTATAGCGCAATTATCATTGCCGACCAACCGCTGCGCTTTGGCAGTCAATCAACACCCCCGGGTACTCGGGCGGTCTGATCGGTGAGCGAATCATGAAACCCAATGAAATCGACGTCAGTGTCATTATCCCGGTATACAACGAGCAGGAGGCAATCGCTCACGTACTGGATCAGATCATCGCCGTCATGGATGCGACGGATATATCCTACGAGATCATCGTCGTAGATGACGGCTGTACCGATGCGACGCCCGAGATCTGCCGTCGTTACCCAACGGTCAGGATGCTCCGCCACGAGCGCAATCGCGGGACCGGCGCGGCGCGAACGACGGGTGTGCGCGCGGCGCACGGGCGTGATGTGATCATGATCGATGCTGACGGCACCTACCCGGTCGATGTATTCCCGCAGATGCTGGCGATGCTGGACGAGTGCGAGATGGTGATCGGCGCGCGCGAGCGCGAGATGGGAACCGTCAAATGGTTGCGCTCGCTCGCCAAGAACTTTATCCGGGCGCTGGCATCATATCTTACGCGCACGCCGATTCCCGACCTGAACTCGGGCCTTCGCGCCATGAAGCGAGACCTGGTGCTGGAATTCCTGCCGATTCTCCCCGAAAGCCATTCGTGGGTGAGCACCATCACCATGGCTTTTCTGAGCACCGGTTACCGCGTCAAATGGCTGCCCATCGAGTATTACAAGCGCATCGGCCGCTCGACCTTTCACCCGCTGCGCGATACCTACAACTATCTCACCCTGGTTGTGCGGGCTATCATGTACTTTAACCCGTTGCGGGTGTTTCTCCCCCTGACGCTGTTTCTCTTTACCCTGGGCACGGGTAAGCTGATATATGATATCATCGTGCACAATTTCCGTATCCCCACCAACACGGTGATTCTTATCCTGACAGCCTTTCAGGTGGGGGCTATCGGCCTGCTGGCGGACCTGATCGTCAAGCGCGGGGCGCTGAAGAAGTAGGAGGGCGTCAGGCATCAAGCCGGCCGGTCGGCGTGAAATGGAGCGCATGAGTGATCCTGTTCATTACGCGCAAATATCCCCCGTCAATCGGAGGAATGCAGCGACTGAGCTATCGCCTCACCACCGAGATCGCAGATCGCGCTCCGGTACGGATCATCAAGTGGGGGCACTCTCAGCGATGGCTCCCTCTGTTCTTGCCGTATGCGCTGATATATGCCCTGTGGCTCCTGATGAGCAAGCCCATCTCGTTGATCCATCTTGGCGATCCACTTTTGTCTCCGCTTGGTGTGATACTACGTCGGCTTCGTCGCGTTCCGGTCGTGGTTACGGCCCACGGCCTGGATGTGATCTATCCTAATCCCCTGTATCAGCGGGTCGTAATCCCCTGTCTGCGCCGTCTGGATAGGGTGGTATGTATCAGCCGCCATGCGCTCGATGAATGTGTTCGCCGGGGCGTCGATAAAAGGCGCTGTAAGATCATTCCCCCGGGCATCGATATCCCGCCCGATGAGGAATGGCAGATGCGGCGCACGGCTCTGGCGGACCGCGCCCCGCACCTCAATCGCCTTTGTGGGCGCCCCGCCCCTTCTGCCGGGCATGTTCTGATCACCGTAGGACGCCTGGTTCGGCGCAAAGGGGTTGCCCCGTTCGTGATGCAGGCGCTTCCTCGTCTCCTGGGGCGTCGCGACGACTGGATCTACCTCGTTGTGGGAGATGGCCCGGAGCGTCGCGCGATCGAGGAAGCGATCGACACCGCCGGACTGAACGACAAGGTCTATCTACTTGGCGCCACGAGTGAGAACGACCTGAAGGATCTGTACGCTCTGGCGGATCTCTTTGTCATGCCCAATGTCCCGGTGAAGGATGATTGCGAGGGGTTTGGGATCGTCAGCCTGGAGGCGCGGGCGGCGGGCCTTCCCGTGGTGGCCGCCGATCTGGAGGGAATTCGCGAGGCCATGGGATCTGATGAGGGGGGGCTGCTCGTTCCTCCGGAGGATTATGACGCGTTCGTCGAGGCCATAGACCACCTTTTGGATTGTGGGCGTTCGGACGAGTCGTACCGCCGGATACGCGAGAGCGTTGCCCGCCGCTATTGCTGGTCGACGATCGCCGATCGCTACCTTGTGCTGTTCGATCGGGTGCGACAACATGATGAGCTGTTGAGGAGAGGTTCCGTTGCGGATCATCGTTGATGCATTAGGGCTACCGGCCGTCGGCGGAGCACGCAATTCAGCGTTGGGCTGGCTGCGTGCGCTGGCCGCTCAAGGTGCCGAGAATGAGTACATCGTCTATGTGTCGCGTCGGGAAGAGGTTCTTGCAGCATATCCCAATGTCACACAACGGGTCATCTCAATCGGCAATCGGTTTGCCGTAAGGCTGTGGGCGCAGGCGCAGCTTCCACCGGCCGTCCGTCGAGAGCGGGCCGATCTTCTCCATTTCACCAAGAATCTGGGTGTTGTAGGGGCTCCCTGCCCGACGGTCGTGACGGTCAACGACCTGACGCATCTGATCCTGGCGGACCAGTATCCCGCGATCGACTCGGCCTATTGGCGTTACATACAGCCCTGGTTGTTGCGCCGGGCGGATGGTATCATCGCCATCTCGGAAAGCGTCAAGCGAGATCTCTTGCACTGGTACGATCTGGACGAATCGCGCATCACCGTCATTTATCCGGCGTGTGCTTCTCATTTTCACACCCGACATTCGCCCGAAGCTTTGTCCGCGTTGCGCGAGCGTCATGGGTTGCGAGA
>JBMNOI010000024.1:0-36078 GCA_050942995.1 Anaerolineae bacterium | reverse complement strand
ATATCGGCGTCAGAGACGCCCTGTGCTTTGATGGCATCGATCACCGCCTCCATCGTCTCGGCGGCCTCGGAGGTGGCCTCTTTGACCGTCGATCCCATGGTTTCGACGCCGATGTTGGCGTGGGCGACATCGGGCCGGATCTTGACCGTGCCTTCGCCTACGACGGTGATGGCGCCGGCCGGCGCGCCTCCCGTGGTGTTGGCCGGGGTTCTGGTCTGAGCTTTCGTCGACAGGATGAACCACCCCTGACCGAAAGCGACGATGCCTACCAGCAAAAGAAGAACGGCGCCGACGAGTATGCCGGGAATGAAACGGTTCTTCATCTTGATACTCCCTTCGATACGGTGTTCTATCCGGCGTTGCCGGATGATGGTTTGATGTTTCTACTTCTCATGACGAAGATCCTGCCGATTTGGTTCCACAAGATGCAAGATTTCAATGCGCGCTAACGCAATTCATAGGTGACCTGAATGCGCAGGACGAACCGATCCTGCCCCGGCGCAACGGGTGGCCCGGCGCCGCCGAGACCATCCGCAGTTTCGATGGGCGCGATCGGATCGATTATCTCACTGACCCTCAATACCGGCCCCAGTTCACCATCATAGAGTTGGGCGTAGGCCTGAGCCTTTTGCCGCGCATCCTCTACGGCCAGCCGGCGGGTCTGCTCCTGCAGCTCTGTGGGATCGCTCAGGCTCAAGCTCAGGGCGAACACCTGGTTGACTCCGGCCTCTATGGCGGCGCCCAGCAGGTCGCCCAGGGCCTCCAGTTCACGTACGGTCACGCCCAATTGACTCTCGACCACATATGATATGGGCGCATCGGGAGCCGGCTCATCGTTTACGCCCGGCACGCTCGTGCGGATGTTATAGGCGGTCGTCTGAATATCCTCTTCGGCGACGCCCTGTTGGATCAACGTAGCGATCACACGCTCCGTGGCCGTATCGGCCTGTTCCACGGCCGACATGATGGATGGGTCGGTCACCTCTACCCCCAGCGTGACCCGCGCCATGTCCGGCTCAAAGGCAACGGCCCCCCGGCCGACCACCAGAATGATCCGAACCGGCAAATCCTCTTCGACCGGCATCGGCGTCTGCTGAGGCGGCCCCTGTTGCGCCGGCATCTCGGGCATCACCGGGTCATGCTCCGTCGACAGGACGGGCTGGATCTGGGCCGCGACCGGGCGCCCCAGGCCCCAACCGATGGCGATCATGGCACCCCATGTCATGAGGCCGACGGCCATGCCCAATCGAAACCATGTGCGCGATCTGTTCTTCATGATCGTCTCCTTGCCTCGATCCGATCCGGGAGGCGGCAGATGGGGAGACGATTCGTGATAGGGCGCTCGACGGGATGAACGACAAATCGCCCTGTGCCGTCGTCAAGCGACCGGGGGCGATGATGTCAGAATTGAGAGGGGCATGACAGGGGTTATGATCCGAGCCACAGAGTGACCGGGCCGACCACGCGCAGTGCCCGATCATCGTACTGGACCACCCGTACGTCGATGCGGATGTATACCCCATCGCGCAGGCGGCCCTCCCAAAAGATCGAGTCGCCCAGGCGACGGTAGGGGTACCCTTCGATGCCCCCGATCCGTACGCCCTCCTCAGAATGGCCTTCGTACGAGATGATGGTGCCCGGAATGCGCGATCCTCGATCGACGCTGTATGCCACGGGGCCGCTGTAGCTGATGGGCGAGGAAGTCGAGATCGTACCCACGCGAGGCTGTGCGTCATGTACCTCGATACGGCCCGTGCCTACCAGATGAAGTTGATCCTCAGTGTACCAGATGACCCGCATGCGCAGCTCGACCGGTACACCGGGTACCGGCTCGCCGTCCCAATCCAGCGAGTCGCCGCGGCGCTTGAGCGCCGTCTGCCCGTCGATGATGACGCGAGCGCCCCGATCATCCATGCCATCGTAACGGACGGATGTGCCGGGAAGCGTCTCGCCTCGCGAGATCGTTATGGTGGTCGGAAGATTGTATAACAAACTGCCGGGCTGTACTCTGTTGCGTGCGCCGGGGATACACCCCGTCACCAGGATCAAGGCCGCCAGCAGGATGGCTACGATGGGAGCGGGATGCCTGAGGCCCTGTTTATCAAGCAATGGTCTTGTCTCCACCAGGATCAGATTCTGGATGCTACACTAACAATTTCAACACCATTCTATGACGGCGGTCGCGGGCTGTCAAGCGTCTGCAGCGCGTTCTTCTTCGGTGATTGTAGAGGCGATTCAACGGGGGGCGCGGTGTCCCCGGTCGAGAGAGGGGCAAAGGCGCTGATGCGTTGACACGTCGGAACGATCGGCGTATGATCGGTGCGGCTCGTTGGACCGTCAAAATCATACCCTATCCGGGAGGGATTGGACATGGCGAACGTTCCCATCGCTCTACAGCTTTATACGGTGCGCGACGAACTGGCGAAGGACTTTGCCGGCACCGTGCGCCGCGTGGCGCAGATCGGTTATACCGGCATCGAACTGGCCGGTACCGGCGGCCTGAGCGCCGCCGAGATGAGTGACCTGCTGGCCGAGACGGGCCTCAAAGTGGCGGGCAGCCATGTGGGGCTCGATGTGCTGAGGGAAGATACCGACAGCGTGATCGAATACTATCGCGCCATCGGAGCCGAGGCCGTGGGTGTGCCCGCCCTGCCCCGGGATATGCAGAATCCCCAGGGATATCGTCAGGTTGCCGCGGCAATGAACGAGCTCGGCGCGGCCTTTAAATCGGCCGGCATGATGTTCTATTACCACAACCATGCCTTCGAATTCGACGGGGTTGAGGGCGAGCGGGGCATCGATATCCTCTACGGCGAAACCGACCCCGAGCTGGTTGCGCTGGAGGCCGATGTCTACTGGTACGCATATGCCGGGCAGGATCCGGCGGCCCTCATTCGGCAGTATGCCGGCCGCTTTGCTCTGGTACACCTCAAGGATATGATCGGTAGCGGAGATGACCGCACCTTTGCCGAGGTGGGGCAGGGGAATATCGACTTTGAGCCGATCTTTGCCGCCAGCGAAGCACAGGGCGTGCGCTGGTATATCGTCGAGCAGGATCGTTGCGCCGGTCCCAGCATGGAGAGCGCTCGGATCAGCTACGAGAACCTGTCCCGTTGGGGCAAAGCCTGATTCTGGACCGACATGACCCTGTTTTGGGACAGGGCTCGTTTTGGGTACAATAAAGGCGGGCCGTTTCGTGAACGGGTTTGATCGTGCGCGACGGCCCGCCAAATGTCATTGCGTGCGCTGCGGCACGATGAATATCACGGCCACGCGATCACGCATGGGTTGAACAGACGCCCGTGGCACGCAGCCCGGGCGCTTTTGCTATAACTATATCGCACACAGGGAGGGCGCGCATGGGCGACAGTTTGACATACAAGATCATCAAGAACCATCTCGTATCGGGCGAGATGAGGCCCGGCAGCGAGATCGCGTTGCGCATCGATCAGACGCTCACCCAGGATGCGACAGGCACTATGGCCTACTTGCAGTGGGAGGCGATGGGGCTGCCTCGAGTGCGCACCGAATTGTCGGTCAGCTATGTCGATCACAATATGCTCCAGGGCGATTTCCGCAACGCCGATGACCATCGCTACCTGCAGACGGTGGCCGCGCGGTACGGCATCCACTTCTCCCGGCCGGGCAACGGCATCTGTCACCAGGTGCATCTGGAGCGTTTCGCCGTGCCGGGCAAGACGCTGCTCGGCGCCGATAGCCATACGCCCACGGCCGGCGGCTTGGGGATGCTGGCCATCGGCTCCGGCGGGCTGGATGTTGCCGTCGCCATGGCCGGCGCGCCGTTCTACGTGCCCATGCCTCGCGTGGTCCAGGTCCGCCTTGCCGGCGAGCTGCCCGCCTGGGTTTCGGCCAAGGACGTGATCCTCGAACTGTTACGGCGACTGTCGGTCAAGGGCGGTGTGGGCAAGGTATTCGAGTACACCGGCCCGGGCGTCGCCAGCCTGAGCGTGCCTCAGCGGGCAACGATTACCAATATGGGCGCCGAACTGGGGGCGACTTCGTCGATCTTTCCCAGCGATGAGGTGGCCCGTCAGTATATGGCGGCCCAGGGACGTGAGAAGGACTGGCGTCCTCTGGCGGCCGATGCGGATGCCGTCTATGACGAGGTGATCGACCTGTGCCTCTCGGATCTAGAGCCGCTTGTCGCCCGGCCGCACAGCCCCGACCGTGTGGTGCCCGTGCGCGAGGTGGCCGGCCAGAGCATCGATCAGGTATGCATCGGGAGCTGCACCAACTCTTCGGTGGTCGATCTGGAGGTGGTGGCGGCGATTCTCAAGGACAGGACGGTGCATCCCAATGTGTCGCTGGCCATCAGCCCGGGCAGCAAACAGGCCCTGACCATGATCGGCGAGAGTGGCGCGCTGACGACTCTGGTGGCGGCGGGCGCGCGTATGCTCGAGTCGGCCTGTGGCCCCTGCCTGGGCATCGGGCAGGCTCCGTCCAGCGGCGCCGTCTCGTTGCGCTCGTTCAACCGCAACTTTCTCGGACGCAGTGGCACCGCCGATGCGCAGGTGTTTCTGACCAGTGCCGAGGTGTGCGCCGCATCGGCGCTCTTTGGCAAGATCGTCGATCCCCGCGAGCTGGGGGAACCGCCTCGCGTTACAGTGCCGGTCCGATTCAAAGTGAACGACAATATGATCATACCGCCCACGGAGGACGGTGAGACGGTTGAGGTGGTGCGCGGCCCCAATATCCAACCGTTGCCGACCCGTGGCCCGCTGCACGATCCGCTGGAGGGCGAGCTGCTGCTGGTGATGGGCGACAATATCACCACCGACCATATCATGCCGGCGGGCGCCGATGTGCTCCCCTTCCGCTCGAACGTGCCGGCGTTGAGCAACTATGCCTTTACACGGGTCAATCCCACCTTCCCCGAGCGCGCCAGAGTGGCCGGCGGCGGGATCGTGATGGGCGGTGAGAACTATGGGCAGGGCTCCAGTCGCGAGCATGCCGCTCTGGTGCCCATGTATCTGGGTTTGCAGGCCGTGCTGGCCAAGAGCTTTGCGCGCATCCATCAGGCCAACCTGATCAATGTGGGCATTTTGCCACTGGTCTTTGTCGACCCGGCAGATTACGATCGTTTTGCGCAGGGCGATCGTCTGCGCATCGCCGGACTGGCCGAGGCGTTGCGTCGGGGGGAGCCGGTGGCGGTAGAGAATGTGACGCAAGGGTTCACCGTGCAAGCACGTTATGATCTGTCTGATCGGCAGGTTGAGATTATGCTGGCCGGCGGGCTGCTGAACTATATCAAAGCCCGGGCCGAGGCCGAATAGAAGGGGGGGCGAGAGATGACCTATACCGTAACGCTGATTCCGGGAGACGGCATCGGGCCGGAAGTGGCCCAGGCCATGCGCCGAGTGATCGACGCGACCGGTGTGTCTATCGAGTGGGATGTGCAAGAGGCCGGTGAGGCTGTTATCGAAAAGTATGGCACGCCGCTACCCGAGCACGTGCTCGAATCGATCCGTCGCAACAAGGTGGGAATCAAGGGGCCCATCACCACGCCTGTGGGCAAGGGGTTCCGCAGCGTCAATGTGAGCATTCGCAAAGAGCTGGATCTATACGCCAACTTGCGACCGGCCAAGACGATCCCCGGCGTGGCTTCGCGCTATGAGGATATCGATCTGGTGGTGGTGCGCGAGAATACCGAGGGGCTGTATGCCGGTATCGAGCACGATGTCATTCCCGGTGAGGCGTCGGAGGCCATTCGCCTCATCACCCGGCGCGCCAGTGAGCGGATCGTGCGGTTCGCTTTCGAATATGCCCGGGCCAACGGTCGCAAGCTGGTGACCGCCGTGCACAAGGCCAATATCCTCAAGCTGACCGACGGGCTGTTTCTGCGCACGGCGCAAGAGGTGGCGGCGCAGTATCCCGATATCGAGTTCAACGATCGCATCGTCGATAATCTGTGCATGCAGGTGGTGCAGCGTCCGCACGAGTATGACGTGCTGGTTCTGACCAACCTGTTCGGTGATATCGTCAGCGATCTGTGCTCCGGCCTGGTGGGCGGGCTGGGCGTAACCCCCGGCGCCAATATGGGGGACGAACTGGCCGTGTTCGAGCCGGTGCACGGTTCGGCGCCCAAGTACACCGGCCAGAACAAGGTCAATCCCACGGCCACCATTCGCAGCGGCGTGCTCATGCTGCGCTTCCTGGGTGAGACCGAGGCGGCCGATCGCGTCGAGGCGGCCGTGAACAAGGTCATCGCAGAGGGAAAAAAGGTCACCTACGACCTCAAGCCGCATCGCGACGACCCCACCGCCGTGGGGACGCAAGAGATGGCCGACGCCATTATCGAGGCTATGGTGTAACGTTCGACCGGGTTGACACGACAGGCGGCCGCGAATCGTCCCCGATTCGCGGCCGCCTTTTCGTTCGTCCGTGTCGGCTCTCCTACTCGCGGCTGCCCAGCCGCAGCGCCTGGAACGCCGGTGTGCGCGCCATGCGCACCAGGATGCCGCCTTCGATGATCGACAGCACCAGCCCCATCGCAATGGCCATCCAAATGCCGCTGTTCCAGTCGGTAAAGGGCAGGAAGGGCGGGATCTGAACCACCGTCTCTTGCGTGAGCGGGAAAAAGGGCACGTATAGTGTCGAGGCCACCGCGCCCAACACCAGGCCGGCGACCAGCCCGTAGAGCATGGCGACGGCATACTCGAACGAGATCACCGAGATCATCTCCTCATGCTTGAGGCCCATGGCTCGAAGCACGGCCAGGCGGAATATGCGTCCGGTGAGCGCCGAGAAGCCATAGATAAGCAGCCCCATCCCCGCCAGCATGGCGCCGGTCAGGAAGCAGAATGTGAGCATTCCGAATATGCCCACCCGCTCTAGCAGTTGCTGGTCATGATCCACCATCTCTTGCAAGTCCAGTGGCGTAAGCGGCAGGCCGCTGATCGTGACCACCTGATCCAGCACCCGTTCACCGTCGGTGCCGGGGGTCAGATTCAGCCAGATGTACTGTGCGCTGACCCCACCGGTCTCTGTCTGCAGATAATCCAGATTGACCACCACGACGGGGAGATCTCCCTCCTCGTACATGGTGGGGAAATAGTCGAACGTGCCCATCACATCGAACTCGATGGGGACGCGACGCCAGTCATTCCCCTCCTGGAACAGGATGTTGAGGCCGAGCGATTGCCCCATCTCCATATCCATTGCCTCGAACAATCCAGATGAGACGAGGGCGCCGTTGGGGGCCAGGGCCAGGCGGTTCATCAGTTCACCCAGTGAGACCGGGGCGTAATCCTCTCGCCAGTAGACCACCTTGGGGAAATCCAGCCGGTTGATGGCCATGACGCGTACTCGGGGCGCGTCGCGACCGACCAGCACGTCGGCCTGATAGTCTCCGACCCGGGCTGCGGCCTCGACCCCCTCGATCTGTGTATAGGTGTCGACGGGGAGCAAAGAGGCGTCTCCACTCAATATGCCCATGTCCGATCCCCCCGCATCACCGACCATATGCTGGAAAGTGAGGTCGGCGCCCACCTGATAGCGCAGACGATCGACCAGCCAGATATCGGCGCTGCGGGCCAGCGAGGCGTAGAATACCCCCAGGCTCAGGCACAGCACCAGCAGATAGATGGGCACACGATAATGTCGTCCCTCGCGGGCCAGGTTCATGCACCCGAGATAGGCGGCTACCGAGGGGATAAAGTGGGCCACCAGCGCCAGGACACGCATGGCCAGGATAAAGAACTCGGCGACGGCCAGTGATGCCGTGAACACGAACATGGTGGGGCCCAATAACAGGAGCGGGTCGTGCAACGGGCCGGTATCCAGCGTCCAATCGGCAAATCCCAGGGTGCCCAATTGGGCCAGCCGTTGATAGGTATAGTAGGTGATCGCGCCCATGACGAGCAGAAAACCGATGCGGGCGACGCCAAAGGTGGCTTCACGCCGGGCACTGGCGCGTTCGTACGAGACAATGTTCGATCTTGTCGCCACCCAGGTGGGCGCCAATCGCGAAAGCAGGCACATCACCAGCCCGCCGATGACGATGGTCCAGTTCGCCGCGGCGATATGGACCGGCAGGGGTGGGCGTATGGTAAAGCTCATAAAGCCCATCGAGTTGCCCAACAGTCGGGCGACGATCATGCCCAGCATAATGCCCACAGGCGTTGCGACGATCAACATGAGGGCCGTCTCACTCAGGAAGAGCCCCAAAAGCTGGGAGCGACTGAGCCCGCGGCTGACAAACATCACCGATTCCTGCATCTGATAGCGGGCGACGATGGACGAGATGGCGGCGATAAAAAAGGCCAGGATGCCCAGCAGCGGCAGCGCAAAGCTGAACAGCGCGATAGAAAGCGCCGTTTTGCGATCTCGGGCCTCTACCAGCTCGATGCTGGGTGAATAGCCCATACTGCCGTCGGGGAGGCGGGTGGCTACCTGCTGCTCCACATAGCGCAACCCCTCGATATACTGGTCGACCCGATCCAGGTTCATGCGCGAGTCGTCCAGCACATAATACCAGAAGCTAAAGCCGGTCCCTTCGGCCGTTATGGGCAGGAGATGTTCGCGGTATTGCGCTTCGGTGGTCAGCAGGGTGGTTTTGAAGAGGGCGTTGGGATCCCAGTACCAGTACTGATCCTGGGCATCGTCCGGCTCCCAGTATCCGGCGATCTGTACGGCGAGCTTGGGGAACTCGGGGCGTAGCGAATACGAGACATAGACACGATCGCCCACCTGTAGATGAAGCTGATCGGCCATCTCGGGGAGGATCCATGCATACATCGGCGTATCGCCCGAGTTCGATTCGGGCAGGGTGCCGAACTCGTTGCCCTCGATGACGTGGATATAGCCCTCGATATCGTCGACAAAGGCCATGGTAACCGAATCGGCGGGGCCGGCCAGGGCATCGTAACGTTCGCCCGGTGGCTGGACGGTGTAGAGCGTGGGGCTTTCGTATTGCGCATAGATCGAGCGAACGGGCAACCCGACGTGGCGGCGCAGCATGTCGCCGACCCAATCTCGGGCGTGTTGGGCGTCATCCAACGGCAGCGGAGTGCGCGCTCTGGGTAGTGTGGAAAACCGCACTGAGAAGGGGGGGCGGTTGATGGATTGGGTCTTACGGTTCAACTCTTCCTGGAGGATCAGGCGGCTCACACCTTCGGAGAACAGGGGGATGCAGATGGTAACCGCTACAGTAATGGCGATGCTCCACATGACCAACAAGGTGAGGAACGCTCTGCTCTTGAGCCGCTTGAACGAGAGTGCAAGAAAGCCGCGTAGTTGCATGATGGTCTCTACTCCGTCGAGAGAACGATAAGGCGTTCAGCATAGAACGGCCTACATATTACACAAGTCTAGTCACAAAGGGCGGTTTTGGCAAAAGCGCCTGCTTTCGGCCGGTTCATTATATCGGTTTTAGCAATGTAGACGATATTACGCAATCTTTAGGAACAAATGAGTGGTTTATGGCTTATAGTAAGATGCGACACGTCGCACTCTGGCATGCCCGACAGATGTTCTGCGGCAGCTGCTGCGACGTGTTGCTATGTGATGGCATGCCGTCTTTTTCTTGATCGAGCCGATATTTTGGAGAGGTACTCGGCCATAACCAGGGGGAGCTACATGATCGGGGCATTTTCCGTGGGGCAGCGTCGTGAATCGAAGAGCGTCAGGCCGATGTAAACGGGGGAGATGCGCGCTGTGGCGCCCTTTGCGCTCGTTGCGGCATCTGATGCTCCTCTGCTGCCTTCTTTTTACTCCGTTTCTGAGCGTGCCATCAGCATCAGTCGAGGCACAGGGATCGCTGGTGGTTACCGATATGGTCTCGGTTCTGACGGCCAATGACCTGGTGAGCTCTTTGCTGGGCGCCGACTCGGGCATTACGGTGCTGCCGGATAGCGTCGCCTATATCGGCGCCATGGAGGCGGCGGGCACCTTTACCGGCGGCGGCGCGGCATTCGGCTTTGATGCCGGCCTCATCCTCAGCACCGGCAGGGCCGATGGTGTGATCGGTGCGAATGCAGAAACACAGGCCAGCACCAACCATGGCGCTCCCGGCGATCAGGCCCTCCAGGCCATCATAGGTATGGATACCCGTGACGCGGCCATCCTCGAGTTCGACTTTGTGCCGGACGGCGACTATGTGGGCTTTGTCTACGAGTTCGCCTCCGAGGAGTATAACGAATACGTCGGTGGCTATAACGATGGTTTTGCCCTGCTCGTCAACGGCGTGAACTATGCAGAGGTTACCGATGTGGGAGGGCAAGCGGTGCCGGTGACGATCAACAACATCAATCTGAATGAGCGCCCGCAGTATTATCGCAACAATGTGCCTGATGATGGCCCCTACGTGGATGCACCCACCAGTATGAATGGGCTGACGGTGGTGCTGACTATGCGGGCGCCGGTGAACCGCGGCCAGGTCAATCGCGTCAAACTGGTCATCGCCGATGCCTGGGATGACTCGTACGATTCGAACGTGATGATCAAGCAGCACAGCATGACGACGCGTGAGGCCGACCTGTCATTGGCCATGACCACCTCGTGCCATAGCTGTCCGGAGGGCGAAGAGGTCACTTTCGATCTCGCACTACGCAACGCCGGACCCGATGCGGCCATCGGCGTACAGGTGCGCAACCTGTTGCCCGAGGGGCTGGACTTTGTTTCCGCTACACCCTCGCAGGGCACCTACAGTCACCTCGACGGCATCTGGGATGCAGGCTCGCTGGCGGTGGATGCTCAGGTTACTCTTTCACTGGTGGCCGGGGTAACTGATACGGAGGAGCTGACCAATGAGGCCGAGATCATCCTGTCGGATCAGATCGCCCCTGACTCGACGCCCAACAACGGCATTCGTGGCGAGGACGATTATGCTCGGGTGCGTATCAATACGCCCAACAGCGCGCCCACCGCGATCGAGCTCTCGGAAAAAAGTGTGGACGAGGGGAGCCCGACGGGCACTCTGGTGGGTTATCTCTCCACTGAAGATCCGGATGAAGACGATACGCATATCTATGCCCTTGCCGACAGCGCCGACGGCCGATTCCGGATCGACACCACACGCCTGGAAGTGGGTGACGGCACGTTGCTGGATTACGAGACCGATGCCAGCCACGAAATCATCGTGCGCAGCACCGACTCGGGTGGCCTGTGGGTCGAGCGCACCTTTACCATCGATCTGAACGATGTCGAAGAGCCGCCGGTGCTGGCTACCAACATCGGCCTGACGGTGAATGAGGGCGAATCGGGCGTCATTAACTCTACGCATCTGCGGGCAACGGATGAGGACAGTCTTCCGTCGGAAATTGTCTTTACTTTGGGGACGGCCCCGGCGCGGGGGACTCTGGCGCAACGACACGCCTCTGGCCTCTGGGGATGCCTTTACCCAGACCGATATCAGCGGGTTGTTGCTTTCTTATCAACATGATGGCAGCGAAACCCTCACCGATTCGTTTACCTTCACCCTCTCAGATGACACCGGAAATGAGGTTGGGCCGGAGACTTTTGTCATCGCGGTGAACCTGGTGAACGATCCGCCCTCTATCATCTCACCTGCGACGCAGACAGTGCCGGAGGATCATTACCTGATCTTTTCTACTCCCTACATTCGGCTCAGTGACCCGGATGCCGGTGGTGAGCCGGCGTGGGTGACGTTGGAAGCCACCCACGGCACCATAACGTTGAGCTACACGACCGGTCTGACCTTTATCACCGGGGACGGCATAGATGACGCGACGATGGTCTTTACCGGCATCATCCCGATTATCAATCTCGACATGGAAGGCATGGTGTTCCGGCCGACGCCGAACTATTTCGGACCGGCGAGTATCGATATCACCGTGAACGATATGGGCCACTCCGGCCTCGGCGGGCCACTGGAGGCCACGGCCACGGTGGATATCACCGTCACTTCGGTGAACGACGCGCCTGTGGCGGTGAATGATACCGTTGACACACCGTAGGATACGGCAGTCGACATCGATGTGCTGGCCAATGATAGTGATGCCGACGATGGCGATCTGTTGTCGATCATATCGACAGGAGTACCTGACCACGGTACCGCCGTCGAGGTGGGAGGGCTGATTCGCTATACGCCACCCCCTGATTTCAACGGCACCGATACCTTTACTTACACCATCAGCGATGGCGAACTGAGTGACGTGGCGACGGTGACGGTTACGGTGATCGCCGTAAACGACGCGCCGACCTTTACGGCCGGGGCTGATATCGAGGTGGATGAGGATTGTGGCCCGCAGACGGTTCCGGGCTGGGCGACGGATATGTCTCCGGGACCGGTAGATGAGACAGCGCAGTTGCTGACGTTTGGGGTGGCGGCAGATGATGAAGAGATGTTCGCCGTGTTACCGGCCATCGATGCGGCGACCGGCGATTTGACCTTTACTCCCGCTGATGATGCCCATGGCGTGGCGGCGCTGACGGTGACGTTACAGGACGATGGAGGCACCGCAAACGACGGAGAGGATACCTCCGCGCCGCACGAATTGATCATCACCGTTCATCCGGTGAACGATGCGCCCACCATCACCGATATCGTTAATCAGAGGATCATTGTGGGCACAGTCACCGTGGGGCCCCTCTCTTTTACTGTCGGCGATATCGAGACCACGGCTGACGATCTGATTGTATGGGCCGAATCCTCCAATCAGGATCTGGTACCTGACGACGCCATCGTGCTGGGAGGCAGCGGCGCAGCACGCACATTGACCATTACGCTCCCTGAAGGAGCCATCGGCACCGCCGAGATCATCATCTATGCGGATGATGAGACCGACATAACCAGCACGCGCTTTACTCTCACCGTATCGGTCCGGGAGATCTGGTGTCTATACGCCCCGACTATTATGGCGTAGCACGCCACGGCCCCGATCTGGTGGTCGACGAGATTCGGGTGGTGGGCAACAGCGTGCGGGTGACCATCCGCAATGCCGGCAATCTGCCGGTGCTGCCCACACAAGAGTTCTTTGTGGATCTCTACATTGATCCACGATCTGTGCCCACCCGGGTGGGGCAGATCTGGCAGGAACTGGCGCCTCATGGCGTGGCATGGGGTGTTACCGGCAACGCGCTGCCGCTGGTGCCCGGGGCCACACTGCAACTCGTGACCGGCGGAGCCTACTACTGGGCCGAGGAGAGCCATCTGCCGGCCACGATACCGGAATCGGCCCGGCTGTATGCCCATGTGGACTCGGTCGATCCACTGACTCACTATGGAGCCGTTCTGGAGCGGCACGAGATCGCCGGCGGCTCGTACAACAACATCGCCGGTCCGGACAAGGTGGTAAGGAGTAGTGTGGGCGTGCAACTTGATGAGGATGTGCCCACGCTCGAAACCAACGATGATCCGACGCACTTTGGCGGCCCGGCGCGACACTGATAGGGAGAAGGAGCGACTATGATGAAAACCCGGACATATACCGGCCTTGCCGGACGTGTGCTGTTCGGCCTGATTTTGGGATTCCTCCTCATCCTGATCCTGGCGCTGTTTCCGGGCAGCGTCCGGGCCAGGCCGCTGTCGCTGCCGCCTCGGGCTACGCCTACACCGGTGCCCACTGCGACACCCGTACCTGTCGCGGCAGAATCCGATCCCCGGCTCTATGGCGCGCAGATCACTCTGCGGTTGGCTCCGGACATGCCGGGCGGCCGGGCGGTGGTGCGTTGGTTGGACGCTCTGGGCATAGAGCACGATGTGGACGGCTGGCAGGGAGAGATCGTCGGCGGAGGCTCGTTGTCCTGGTGGGTGGCGCCGCAGGATCTGGGAAAAGGCCCCTTCCGGTGGGTTGTATATGATCCGAGCGATGGGACGATGATACATCGTTCGGACACCTTTATGTTGCCCGCGGCCCCTCAGCGTGTCCTCGTCGTCGAGTTGCCGAGGGATGGCTACGTGCCGATGGAGCAGGGAGTGACCCGGCTCGGCTGGCCGGAGAGCTATATCGAGTTGCAGGCAAGAGCAGGGGATGCGGGCCGGGATAGCGTCGTGCAATGGCGCGACTCGGTCGGTAACTGGCACGATGTGGACGGCTGGCGCAGCCCCGTGCCCTCCGGAGATGTGCTGGGCTGGCATGTAGATCAGGGTGACCGGGGCAAAGGGCCGTTTCGCTGGGTGGTGTATGGGGATGAGGCGGGCACGCCGCCGGCTGTGAGCGCCCTTTTCTACCTGCCCAACAGCGCGGCTGCGACGGTTGTCACCCTCCCTTCCGTGGACGACATGACGGTGGCCCGGTAGGCATTCGGAGCAACAGAAAAAAAAGAGCCCTCGTCGTTTATGACGAGGGCTTTTGTTATCTATCGATGATTCAGGCTGTCACCGCATCCTCGGGCTGAGGGGTGGGGCGTGGTGCTTCACGGGGGACGCCCATCAGTGCGGCGGCCAGCGCGGCGACGACGGCCCAGGGCAACACGCCCAGCATGGTGCTCAGGCCGAAGCGGTCGGCCAGCAAGCCCAATACCCAGGCGCCCCCGGCGCCGCTCACAAACGTAAAGCCGAGAAAGATACCGGCCATCATCGCCATACGCGTGGGGAACTGGCGCTGCCCGGCCACCAGGAACAGGGTATGCGAGGGGCCAAAGATCAATCCGAGAAGGGCGAACAGGACGTAACTGGCGAACCCTGTGGTGCGCAAAAAGAAGAACAAGAGCCCTGCCGAGATGATCAACGACCCGGCCAGCACCCGTTTGAGCCCCAAACGATCGGCCAGGTAGCTACCGACGACGCCACCCACAGCGACGGTGGTCAGAAAGACCGACATCAACATGCCGTAGGTGGCCGGTGAAGCGCCCAGATCCTGCTGATACTTGGATACGTAGGTGGTCAGGCTGGTGAAGGTGAGCGAGCGCATGGCGATGCCGATGAGCAGCATGACCAGTAACATCCAGAACGACCCTGCCGTCGATCCGTTGGCGGTCTGGACGTTTTTGGTACCTTCTGTCGCGGTGAGCAATTTTTGCGGCACCGTGCGTCGCACAACAGTCAAGGCGATAAAGCAGGCAACGGCCGCGATCACCAGCAACGCCCGGCGACCGTACGCTTCCAGCAGCCAGCCGCCCAATGCCGCGCCCAGATAGGCCGAGCCCAGCGTGCCGCCCAGGAAAAAGATGGCGGTGGCGGTGGCGCCCCATCGTTCGCCTCCCGCGACGGTGGCGTTGGTGGTTCCCTGCGGATGCCAGGCGCCCGAGCCCAGCCCCGCCAGCCCGATACAGACCATCAGGCCGACCTTGCTCTGTACGAACAACGCCGCTGAAAACATGAGGGTGGTCCACAGGATCGACCCCACGGCAAAGGGGCGACCGCCGAATCGCTCGCTCCAGCGCCCGAATACGGGCTGACTGACGGAGGATAACGCCTGATAGAAGAGCAGGATGAGGCCGATATCCGAGTTGGAGAGTTGCATCGGGGCGCTGAGGGCCGCCAGCAACACCGGCGCCAGACCATACCAGCTATCGTGGGCGGCATGGCCGATGCTTACTCCCAGCAGCGTGTTCTCTTTTTTGTCCATGAGGCACCTTCGAATAGGCGAGCCGAACGCGGGGTCGCCGAATTGTGATCTCTGATATTATAGCCAATGACGGCCGGGGAACAATTGGGGACAACGGCCCCTTACGGTCCTGCACCGGCGGTGAGTGGGCGCTATAACAGATATGGGCGCCTGTACAGGCGCCCATGCGGAATCAGCAGATGCGGGGGAGCTGCTCACCGGCCAGCATATCCAGCAGGCGATGAGTGCCCAGGATGGTCCGCAGCGTTACCCGACCCGGGTGACGGTCGGTGGCCCGGCCGATGACGGCGGACTCGGCGCCCAGCGGATGCGCCCGCATGGCGCGTAGTACCGCTTCGGCTTCGTCGGCGGGCACGGCGGCGATCAGCTTGCCCTCGTTGGCGACGTAGAGAGGATCGAGCCCCAGCACCTCGCTGGCGGCGCGCACCGCCTCGTGCACCGGCACGGCATCTTCATTGATCTCGATGCCTACCTGCGACTGATCGGCCAGCTCGTTAAGGGTGGTGGCCAGGCCGCCACGGGTCGGATCGCGCAGTGTGTGGATGCGCGGGCAGACATCCAGCATGGCGGCGACCAGGCCGTTCAGCGGGGCGCAGTCGCTGCGCAGAGGGCTTTCGAATCGCAGCCCTTCGCGCTGGGTCATGATGGCCAGTCCGTGGTCGCCCACCGCGCCACTGAGCAGCAGCACATCGCCGGGTTGCACGCCTGCGCCGCTAATCTGTATACCATGAGGCACCAGACCGATGCCGGCGGTATTGATGAACACTCCGTCGCCCTTGCCCCGCTCTACAACCTTGGTATCGCCGGTGACGATACGCACGCCAGCGACGCGGGCGGTCTCGGCCATCGAGGCGGCGATGCGCTCCAGGTCGGCCAGAGGGAACCCCTCCTCCAGAATGAACCCGGCGCTGAGATACATGGGGCGGGCGCCGCGCATGGCCAGATCGTTCACCGTGCCACACACGGCCAGCTTGCCGATATCCCCGCCGGGGAAAAAGAGGGGGTGGATGACGTACGAATCGGTGGTAAATACCGGCTGCCCGGCCAGGCGGCCGTCACCGTCGTCCAGCCCGATAAGGGAAGCATCCTCCAGCCCGCCCAGCAACGGATCGCTGAAATGCTTGAGGAACAGGCGAGAGACCAGTTCGTGCCCCAGTATGCCGCCACTTCCGTGACCTAGTGTAATGATGTCATCGGCCATCAGTCGGTAGTCCCTCCGTAGCGATAATGGGCGGCACAGGCCCCCTCCGCCGAGACCATGCACGGCCCTACAGGGCGGACGGGCGTGCAGGCCCGACCGAACATGGGGCATTCGGGTGGATCGATGACACCGCGAAGCACCTCGCCACAACGGCAGCCGCGCGCATGGGCGGCATCTCCCTCGGGGGCGGGCCCCAGATCGAAGGCGATTTCGGCGTCGTGGGCGGCGTACTCGTCGCTCAAAGCCAGACCGCTGGCGGGGATCTCTCCCAGGCCGCGCCAGCGCGCATCCGTCACCCGAAAGACCCGTTCGAGCATGGCCTGTGCCACGGCGTTGCCCTCGGCGGTCACGCCACGGGAATAGGGATTTACCACCTGTGGCGTGCCGGAGGCATCGGCCTGCTTCAGGGCGCGGACGGCCTGTAAAATATCCACCGGCTCGAATCCCGACACGGCGCAGGGAATGCCATATTCTTTCGGCAGGAACTCCCAGGCGCGCCAGCCGGTGATGGCCGTCACATGGCCGGGGCCGAGGATGGCATCCACACGCACCTCGCCGCTATCCAGAATGGCCCGCATGGCCGGTGGGGTCAGCTTGTGCATACAGTAGACGTAATAGTTGCTCAACCCCTCTTTATGCGCCTGTACCAGCGAGGCGGCCACTGTCGGGGCGGTGGTCTCAAAGCCGATACCCAGCATCACCACCGCCTCTTGTGGATGGCGTCGGGCCAGATCCAGCGCATCCAGGGCAGAGTAGACCACCTGCACCTGCGCTCCGGCGGCGCGCGCCTCCTGCAGGCTGGAGCGGCTGCCGGGCACGCGGATCATGTCGCCAAAGGTGGCCACCGTGACGCCGGGGCGGTGGGCCAGGTCGATGGCCCGATCGATATCGGCGTCCGAGGTAACGCACACCGGACAGCCGGGGCCAGAGAGCATGCGCACCGCCGGATCGAGTGCCTGGCGAATGCCGTAGCGCATGATCGAGTGGGTGTGCCCACCGCAGAACTCCATGATACGCATCGTGTCGCCACCCATGGCCTGAATGTCGGCGATGAGTCGCCGGGCAATGGTGGGATTGCGATATTCATCGGTATGCTTCATCTATCGATCCGTTCTGCCTGATCGCCGGGCGATTCCGGGGGAGATTCTACTCTCTCATCGGTCGACCCGGCGTCTATCGCCCGACCGGCCTCTTCCAGCTCGGCAAAGAGGGCCAGCGTCTCTCGTGCTTCGTCCTCGTCCAGCACACTGATGGCAAAGCCGGTATGAACCAACACATAGTCGCCCTCGCGAGCCTCGGGCGTGAGCACCAGGCTGACCTGACGCAACACACCTCCCAGCTCGACATCGGCCATATCACCGTCAATGCGCTTGATCTGAAGGGGTACGGCAAGGCACATGGGGTTAGCCTCCGTTGTTTGTTTGATAATGGGCGACCATGGCCTGCCCCAGGGCCAGTCCGCCGTCGTTACAGGGCACTCGTCGGTGGGTTAACACCGTGAATCCGGCATCCTGCAGATGTTCGAGCGTCAGGGTCAAAAGCAGGCGATTCTGAAAGCAGCCGCCGCTCAACGCCACGCGATTCAGGCCGCTTTCACGGCGCAGGGCGATACAGGTATCGGCAATCATGCGCGCCAGCGTTCGGTGAAACCGGCAGGCGATGCGAGAAACGGGCACGCCGGCCCGGATGTCGTTCAGGATGCCCCCCCACAGGCGTTCCAGACGGAGGATACGCGTTTGTATCGGGGGGATGTGGGCGGTGATGCCGCCCCCTTCCGCCTCACCCGCGGGGGCCGTCTCCCACTCGTACAAAGCCGTGTCGCCGGAGCGAGCGTCCTTTTGCGCGACCTCTTCCAGTTCGATGGCCGCCTGAGCCTCATAGCTTGCGTCACCGCACACACCCAGCAGCGCTGAGACGGCATCGAACAGGCGCCCGGCGGAAGAGGTGAACGGCGTGTTCAGCCCTCGCGCGATCATGGTGCGCACTGTCTCGACCTCGGCCGCCGATACGCCTCGCAATGTCGGGGGCAGGTCGTCTCCGGCGGCCAGCGTCTGCATATAGGCCAGGGCGATGCGATTGGGACGTCGGGTGGCCGCATCACCGCCCGGCAAGGGCAGATAGGCCAGATGCGCGGCGCGTCGATAGCCCCGGGCATCGCCCAGCAGGAATTCGCTTCCCCGGATGTGGCCGTCGAGGCCGTAGCCGGTGCCGTCCATGATGACGCCGATGGCCGGCTCGTCCGGCATCCCGGCGTCGGTCAGGCAGGCCGCCAGATGGGCGTGATGATGCTGTACGGCCACATGCTCTCCCGGCTGCTCCAGCGCATAGCGCGTGGTGGCATAGTCGGGGTGCATGTCGTGGGCCACTATGGCAGGCTCGACGCGGAACAGCCGCCGATACAACGCCAGCGTCTCGCCAAAGTGCTCCAGCGTCTCCAGATTCTCCATATCGCCGATGTGCTGGCTGACAAAGGCGTAGCGATCGCGCGTCAGGCAAAAGGCATTCTTGAGCTCGCCGCCTACGGCGAGGATGGGGCGCGCCTCGAAGGGCAGGCCGATGGGATCGGGGGCGTATCCTCGGGCGCGGCGCACCGGTTGAGCTTCACCGGCGGCCACAAACCAGACGCTGTCGTCATAGCGCGAATGGATATCGCGGTTGTGCACCAGATAATAGTCGGCGATATCCTTCAGCCGACGCAACGCTTCATCGTTGTCGCGGGCGATGGGCTCTTCGCTCAGGTTGCCGCTGGTCATCACCAGCGGGCGGGCCGTATCGCGCAGCAGAATATGATGCAGCGGCGTATAGGGGAGCATCAACCCGATGGTGTCCATATGTGGGGCCACCTCGCGGACGATGGACGACCCGGACCACCAGGGCAACAGCACGATCGGGGCGGCGGGCCCGCCCAGCAGGGCGGCCTCGACCTCGTCGATCTCGGCGTGTCGTCGCACCTCTTCCAGATCGGTCACCATCACGGCGTAGGGCTTGTGTGGTCGGCGTTTGCGCTGCCGCAACCGGATCACGGCAGCTGCATCGGTCGCGTCGCAGGCGAGCTGGTAGCCGCCCAACCCTTTGACGGCCACGATAGCCCCTTCTCGCAACAGAGCGGCTACGCGACGCAGGGCATCGTCGCGTTCGGCCAGGACTCGACCGTCGGCATCCATCAGAGTGACGTGCGGGCCGCAGACGGGGCAGGCGTTGGGCTGGGCGTGAAAGCGACGGTCCAGCGGATCGTCGTACTCGTGCCGGCAGGTGGGGCACATGTCAAAGGCACGCATGGTGGTCAGCGGCCGGTCGTAGGGCACATCCTCGATGATGGTAAATCGCGGGCCGCAGTTGGTACAATTGATGAACGGGTAGCGATAGCGCCGGTCGGCAGGATCCAGCAACTCGTGCAGGCAATCGGCGCAGGTCGCCGTATCGGGCGATACGGGCTGATAGGCGCCCGTCTGGGCCTCGCTGTGCAGGATCTCGAATTCGCGCAGACCGTCGGGAGTGGCCTCGTCGATGGTCAATGCGTCGATGCGCGCCAGGGGCGGAATCTCGTGGCGCAGCGCATGAACGAACGCGTCCAGCGCGGCCGCTTCACCCTCTGCCGCCATCTCGACGCCCCAGGAGGTATTGCGGACCCACCCGGCGATCTGGTTTTCCCGGGCGATGCGGTAAACGAAGGGGCGGAATCCCACCCCCTGTACCACACCGCGCACGGTGATGCGCAGAGCCCGTCGCGCCGTGGCTACTTGTCCGGCGTGAGTTCGATCAGCCATTCAGCCCACCGATCCAGCCCCTCGTCATTGCTGCACGACACCTCAAAGATATTGATATCGGGGTTGAGGCTGCGCACGAGTCGCCGGAATTCGTCCACATTGAACTCGACCAGGGGCAACAGGTCCATCTTGTTGAGCACCAGAGCATCGACTCCGGCGAAAATAGAAGGGTACTTGTGTGGCTTGTCGTCTCCCTCGGGAATGCTGGAGATGGCCAGCCGGGTGTGCTCGCCCAGGGCAAAGCCGACGGGGCAGATCATGTTGCCCACATTCTCGATAAAGAGGATGTCGATCTCATTCAGGGGCAGTTCCTTCAGAGCCTGTTCGATCTGGATGGCGTCCAGATGGCAATTGCCGCCGGTGTTGATCTGTACGGCGGGCACGCCCGCGGCACGCACCTTTTCCGTGTCCACGTTCGATGCCAGGTCTCCTTCGATCACTCCCACCGACCGACGTCCCTGCAATGCGCGCAGGGTTCCCAGAATCAGGCTGGTCTTGCCTGCGCCGGGCGACGCCATGATATTGATGGCGTGTACGCCGTGGGCGTCCAGTGTGCGGCGATTGCGCAGTGCGACCTCGTCATTGGCGCCCATGATGCGTTCGACTACGGGGATTCTTCTTACACTCATCATTCCACCTCGATGCTGTCTACATAAAATTCCCGACCGGCCACCACCTGTGCCCGAGCTTGCCCACAGTTGGGGCAGGTCCAGTCGGCATCATCGGGTTGCCAGGTATGCTCACAGACGCCGCAACGCACCGTTGCCGGCAGGCGGCGGAACGTCAATTCGGCGCCGGCGGCCGATGTATCGCGGCTTAGAAAATCGAAATAGAACTGGACACTATCATCGATGATGCTGGACAATTCGCCCACCACCAGATGAATGCGCACGACACGCCCGGCGTTTGCTTCCCGGGCGTGGCGGCAGACGATATCGAGAACGCTTTGAGTCACTGATAGTTCGTGCATTTAGGTACCATTATACCCCGGTCACAGGACTTTACAAAAAAGACAAAATGACTCTGATTTGTATTCTATCGCGCCGATAAAGCACGGGAAGAGACAGTATCGTCTCTCCCCGCCGACTAACGATTGACCGGATCGGGCGCCGGGAAAAGGCTTTCATGACAAACGTCCGTAGCCGGAGCCGATTGGCTATAAATAAACCATCGCCGTATCACACGTTCCCAAAGGGGGACGAACGATACGGCGATAGTATGGCAACAGATCGTGGGTAGAAGGAGTCAACCTGTTGTCAGGTCTTGCCTCTCGCCCACTAGAGCCAGTTCTGATTCTTCATGAACTTGGTGACGAACGGCACTTCAAATTCTTTGCCCTGATAGGCCTGGTAGCCCCAGTAGAGCAAGGGGACGAATCCGAGAATCCAAAGGAACGGTACGCACAGGGCCAGGATCACCGTAATGCCCAGGATGGTGGACAGAATGGTGACGAGAACCCATACGACGATACCGGCGCCCAACGCCTGCAAGGCATGGTAACGCTCATATGCGTTGTTCTTGTGTTCTTCGACCAGCAGAATGAATATCGAGATGATGGGGAACAAGGGATAGCACAGAGCGGCCAGCAGTTTCTCGTTACTGGAGGGAGCGGGCGCAAACGGTTCTTCGGACATGACAAGGTCCTCCTTCTGATGATGGTTGGTTAGACGAGCTTGAACCTGTCCGCATCATATCATGAGCCGTTACGCAGGTCAAGAAGATGTATCGGATTTACGGCGATTCGTCGGGTGGGGCATATTCGTTCCCGTCGGGTTCACCCATTTCGTCTCCGGGATCGCGCGGAGCCGCGATCCACCTGATCATCAGCAACAGGACACCGCCTACGGGCAGGAGCCAGACCCGGACATCGATATCCAGAAAAAAGTAGCCGATTATGGCGACCATCGTCGTCCAGCCGATCCGCAGGATGAGCTGGCGATGAAAACGGGGGTCTCGTAGCATCTTTTTCCCCTACATGAATCTCATAGATCACGCAATATGCGACTATTGTTACAGACGAAGCGTCATCTCTCGGTTATAATAAGGGCAATAAACGGCATCAACATGTCACATATGCTGTGGTCTGTAGACGGGAGGGACACCATGAGTGAGTATATCAATAATAGCGCGGAGCGTAAAGAAACGCTCAAAAAGCTGATCCTGGATCTGCACGACGGAGGAGATCTACAAGAGATCAAGGCTCGCTTTCGTGAATTGATCGGCGATATCAGCGCCGTCGAGATCGCTCAACTGGAGCAGAGCCTGATCGCCGAGGGGCTGCCGGTGAAGGAGGTGCAGGCCCTGTGCGATGTGCACGTGGCCGTATTCCAGGAGGCGCTGGAGGGGCAGGCCAGCCCCGAGATGACGCCCGGGCACCCGGTGCATACCTTCAAGGCAGAGAACTTTGCCGCCGGTCAGCTACTCGGGTTGCTGGATGAAGCCGTCGCCGCCCTGCCTGATGGGGATGCGCTGCGCCGCGCCCGCGCCTTTGCCGAGCAACTGGGCGAGATCGACAAGATCTACCTGCGTAAGGAGAACCTGCTCTTTCCGATTCTGGAGAGGCATGGGGTGACCGGTCCCTCTTCGGTGATGTGGGCCACGCACGACCAAATACGCGACCAGATGAAGACGCTGCGCCGGGCGCTGACCAAGGGCGATGCCGAACAGGTGCAGGAGATCTTTCCGCCGCTGGCCGAGGCGATCCGCCAGATGTTCTATAAAGAAGAACACATTCTCTATCCCACGGCGTTGCGCCTGCTCACCGATGCCGACTGGGTGGCCATTCGTGACCAGAGCGGCGAAATCGGCTATTGCCTGGTTCGCCCCGGTGACCAGTGGCACCCCGAGGTAGAGGCCGCCGAGTTGCCGTCGGCTCAGGGCGATTATGTGACGCCTACAGGGCAGATTCCTCTGAACACCGGCGCGCTGACGCCGGAGCAGATCAATCTCGTGCTCACCACCCTGCCGGTGGATGTTACTTTTATCGATGAGAAGGACGAGGTGCGCTACTTCTCTCAGACGCTCGAGCGCATCTTTATCCGCACCGAGGCCGTCATCGGGCGCAGGGTACAGAACTGCCACCCGCCCCATAGCGTCCACGTCGTCAATCGCATGCTGGACGAGTTTCGCAGCGGCACGAGAGATTCGGCCGAGTTCTGGATCCAGATGGGCGGCAAGTTTATCTATATTCGCTACTATCCGGTGCGCGACGGCGAAGGCAATTATCGCGGCACGCTGGAGGTCACTCAGGATATCACCCACATCCGCAAGCTGGAGGGAGAGCGCCGCCTGCTGGATGAGGCATAGCCAGAGGCATCGCTATGGCAGGGGCGGATAGAAAAAGCGGCCCCCTCGCATCGCGAGGGGGCCGCTTTTATTTCAGGGGATGCCCCTTACTTCATGCTTTCGACCACCCATTCCAGGTCCAGGTCCTGCAGTTTGCCCAGAGTGGGCTCTCCGGTCTCGGGGTCCCAGCCCATGATGCCGTAGAAGGTGGTCACGGCCTCATCCAGCACCTCGGGGTCGATGGGCGCCTCGTTGAGGGTACCGCTCTTGTGCGGGGTGTTCATCCGCAGCGGCAGCACATCGTCCTTGCGTCCCAGGCCCTCGCGCATGTTGAATGCGCGGGCCATGGTTACGCCGCGCTCACCCACGCGCAACAGCTCCCAGAAGGTGACCTTCCAGCCGGTGATGGCGCGCACGAGATCGACCATCTGATCCCGCGACCATTTGATGAACATGCAGTGCCCCAGATGATTGTGAACCCACTGCCAGTTGGAGGCATAGGCGTAGGCGCGCACCTTGTCGGTGTTCAACTCGGTGCGAGGCACCGACTTGTAGACGCCGAACGTCTGGATGTCATCACCGGGCGGATCGGCGGCCAGGCCCTCGTCCCAGAAGTTGTGCATGTGATCGGCGCCGGTGGGCGATACGGCGTAGCCCAACCCCTGGGCGTGCCGCACGCGGCACTCGTGCATGGGGAAAGGCTGACCTTTGACGTCGACGGAGAACATGGCCGATTCCCTGCCGATGTGGGCGACGGCGCCCCGCGGCCCCTCGGCCAGGATGTCGCCCAGTCCTTCGCGCTCGCCGATCTGACGGATCAACTCGACCATGGCCGGGCCGTTGCCAAAGCGCAGATCCAGCCCACCGGTATCTTCCTTGCTGAGCAGCCCCGCCTCGTAGCATTCCATAGCGTACGAGACCATCATGCCGGCCGAGATGGTGTCCAGGCCGTAGGCGTTGCAAAGTTCGTGGGCCTTGGAGATGGGACGCAGGTCGTCGATGCCACAGTTCGAACCGACGGCGCCCACCGTCTCGTACTCGGCTCCACCATAGATTGGATTTACGTCATACTCTTCGTCGTGAATCTCGACCACGCGCTTGCAGCGCACCGGGCAGGCGTAGCAGCCCTCGCGACCGGTGAGCACCGTATCGCGCATGGTGGTGCCGGTGATCTTGTCGGCTCCCTCGAACTGGCCGTCCTGGAAGTTGCGTGTGGGCAGCGCGCCGATCTCGCTCAGGTTCTTGAGGCCGCCGTTGGTGCCCAGATCGTGCGTGCCCCAGTGATCCTGCTTCCAGTTGTCGCGCATCCAGTGAGCGAATTCGCGGAATTTATCGTTGTCGGCCACAGGGATAGTGGCCCTGCCGCGCGCAGCCACTGCCTTGAGATTCTTGGAGCCCATCACCGCGCCCAGGCCGGTGCGGCCGGCGGCGTGGCGCAGGTCGTTGATCACGCAGGCAAAACGCACCAGCTTTTCACCGGCCGGGCCGATCATAGCCAGGCGCACGCGTCTGTCGTTCAGTTCGCTCTGGATGGCGTTCTGGCAATCGAGCGTGCTGGTCCCCCACAGATGCTCGGCCGAGCGCAGCTCTGCCTCGCCGTCGTGAATCCAGAGATACACCGGCTTTTCAGAGGCGCCTTTTACGATGACGGCGTCATATCCGGCATGTTTGAGCTCGGCGCCGAAAAAGCCGCCCACATCGGCCTGGCCGTATCCGCCGGTGAGAGGCGATTTGCCACCTACACAGCTACGGCCCGATCCGGCGATAGGGTGACCGGTGATGGCTCCCGTGGCAAAGATCAACACGTTGTCGGGGCCCAGAGGGTCGGCGCCCTTGGGCACCTCTTTCAGCAGGTAATGTCCCACAAAGCCGTTACCGCCCATATAACGCCGGTAAAAGGCGTCATCGGGCTCTTCCGTCCAGATTTTGCCATCCGTCAGGTTAACCCACAGAATCTTGCCCGCAAAGCCATTCGCCATGGCGATCCTCCTCGAAGGTATGTCGCCCGTAATGGTGTCGCAATACACGGGCGCAGCTTGCCGACCATCTTGAAACCGATTCTACCGACAACCTGCTGTATGTCAAGTGGTATCGATCCATGGGGCTTCTCACAAGAGAATAGTAGAGATGTGCTATAGTTTAAAATAGTCCGGCATAATAAAGTATTATGAATAGATCGGGTCGATTTTGTTTGACATCACCGGTGGGCCATGTTATATTGCGCCGGGCTGCGGCTGGAGCCGGGCCCCCAATCAATGACCAATCCCCGGTCGCGGTGCGGGTTGGCGGCACCGGGCCGGATGATATGAGGAATTTCATGAGCATACAAGAAAAGAAACGGCGCCCCAAGGTGGTGGCTTTTGCCGGCACCCAGGGGCTGGCCATGTTGCTTTCGGCTTATCAAGACGCGCCGTGGGATATCATCGGCGTGGTGCCTCCGGCCAACGCCGGGGCGGCTTTTGCCCAATTACATTCGACCATCGGCGCTACGACCGACCAGGTGATCATCCCTACGCTGGATCGCGTGGAGGTGTGTGCCGAGATGACCGACGGCTCGCAGCGGGTGGGCGAGTCGGCCATCGCTCAGGGCGGTGGCGGCACCATTCGGCGGGTTTCCCTCGTCTCAGAGGTGCTGGGCCAGCCTGCGGACGATTTTCGCCCCACGCCCGAGGTGCTGGCCGCCGTCGAGTCGGCCGACGCCATCGTCATCGGTCCCGGTTCGCTGTTCACCAACCTCATCCCCGCGCTTCTCATTCAAGAGATCAACGAGGCCATTCGCCAGAGCAACGCCCGCAAGATCTTTGTATGCAACCTGATGACCCAGCCCAACCAGACCGAGGGCTATTCCATCGCCGATCATGTCGCCGCCGTTCAGAAGCACTGCGGCTTTCGCCCGGACTATGTGCTGGCCCACCACAACGGCGCCATTAGCACCGCCGTGCTGGAGCGCTATCGCAGCGCCTCGGCCGACCTGGTGGTGCCCCAGCTGGTGGCCGATGACGATTCGCACGTCGTCATCTTTCCCGGTACTCCGCAAGAGATGGTGCTGGTAGAGGGCGCCATCCTCATGCGTCGCGACCTGGCCTCCGAAGTGATGGAGAACGACCCGGTCACCGGGCAGGAGCGCCTGGTGGTGCGGCACGATCCGGCAAAATTGGGGCAGGCGCTGCGCGCCGTGCTGCACGACTATGCCCTGCAGGAGCAACTCTCGGTGAGCCGCGCCATTTTTCGCGAGTATGACATTCGCGGTATCGTCGGCTCCGAGCTGACCACCACGGCGGTCGAGTCGATGGGGCGGGCGTTCGGCACCTACATGCAGCGGCGCACCGGCCGCCGGCAGATCGTGGTGGGGCACGATGTGCGCCCCAGTTCAGAGCCCTTTAGCGAGGCGGCGATTCGCGGGCTCATCGCCTCGGGCTGTGAGGTGATCGACATCGGCCAGGTGCCCACGCCGCTGACCTCTTTTGCCGTCAATCATTTTTGGGTAGACGGCGCCATTCAGGTCACCGCCAGTCACAATCCGGCCGAGTTCAACGGGCTCAAACTGCAGGTGGGTATGGAGGCGCTGGCCGGCGAAGAGCTGCAGAATGTGGAGCGGCTCATCGCCAGCGGGGCCTTTGCCTCGGGGCGGGGCAGCCGCCTGGTCCGGGATGTAACCTATCCCTATCTGAACTGCATTCTGCACAAGGTGCACCTCTCGCGCCCCTTCAAAGTCGCCATCGATGCCGGCAACGGCGTCAGCGGGCCGCTGGCGGTGCGGCTGATGCGCGAACTGGGCTGTGAGGTGATTCCCATCTATTGCGAGCCCGACGGCTCGTTTCCCAACCATCCGCCCGATCCCAACGAGGCCGAGAACCTGGCCGAACTGGCCGAGCTGGTGGTGCGTGAGGGCTGTGATGTGGGCATCGGCTTTGACGGCGACGGCGACCGCATCGGCATCGTGGACGAAAAGGGGCAGGTGGTGCCGCCCGATACCTACCTGTTGCTCTATACCCGCGAGGCGTTGCGCGCCGGGCCGGGCAAGGCGGTGTTCGAGGTGCGATGCTCCGAGGCGCTGTTCGACGGCGTGCGCAAGTACGGCGGCATTCCGGTGATGGCCAAATGCGGCAATACATCCATCCTGCCGCGCATGCATCAGGAGCGCGCCGTCATCGGCGGCGAGCTGAGCGGCCACATCTTTTTCAACGACCCGCCCATCGAGTTCGACGATGCCCTGTACGCCGCCGCGCTGTTGCTGAGCTATATGGATCGTGACGGCCGCCCGCTGAGCGAGATGCTGGACGAGCTGGTGGACGGGCTGCCGGCCTATATCAGCTCGCCCGAACTGCGCATAGACTGTCCCGATTACCTCAAGTGGGATGTGGTGGATGCGGCGCGGGAATCCTTTGCGCGACGCTATCGGGTGGTCGATATCGACGGCGCACGGGTCTATTTCGGTGAGAAGGACTGGGCGCTGATCCGCCCCTCCAACACATCGCCCAAGCTCTCGCTCCGTTTCGAGGGCACGGACGAGTCCGTCGTGGCGCGCATGAAGGACGAAGTGTACGAAGAGCTGGCGCGGCACCTGCCGGGGCTGGCCCGCTTCTGAGAGGGTGGGGAGCAGAGGATGTGAGAGCGGCTCGGGGTTGAATGACCCCGGGCCGCTTTGGGTATATGATTGACCGCGCCCCTACTCCCCGATGGCGATTCCCTCCTCGACGATCTCTTCTGCCTCCGGCCGCTTGATGCCCACCAGAAAGTAGGCCAGCGGTCCGATATAGTTCACAAAGGCCAGCGCCGTCCACAGCCGTTTGCTGCCCTTGATCTGCTCCGCCGGCCGGCGGCGAATATCCATCAGCGCCGCCACCAGCAGCGCGATCTGTATGCCGCCCATGATGATGGCGCCCACACGCTGCGCCATGGAGAGATCCTGCCAGATCTTGTTCTGCATCTGCATCTTGCTCCTTTCCCAAAACAGAGGGGATGGAACGATCACGGCGTCGGCATGGTAGAGGGGGGAGATGACGCCGTACGATGGCACCGGGTCTATCGTACCGCCAAACGGCCTGCGACGCAACATAAAAAGCGGGGAGAAACGGATGCCGCCCCTCCCCGCCTTTGCATTCGCTATTCTACCGTCACGCTTTTGGCCAGGTTGCGGGGCTGGTCGACATCGCAGCCGCGCAGCACGGCGATGTGGTAGGCCAGCAGTTGCAGCGGCACCACCGCCAGCACCGGTGTGAGGTAGGGGGAGCACTCGGGGATCCAGATCACGTCGTCGGCCTTTTCGGCCACCTCATCGTCGCCCCGGGTGGCGACGGCGATCACCCGCCCGCCTCGGGCGCGCACCTGTTCGATATTGTTCACCATCTTGTCGCGCACCCGATCTCGCGGGCAGATGGTGACCACCGGCATCTGCTCATCGATGAGGGCGATGGGCCCGTGCTTCATCTCGCCGGCGGGATAGCCCTCGGCGTGGATGTACGAGATCTCTTTGAGCTTGAGGGCACCCTCTAGAGCGATGGGATAGTTGATGCCCCGCCCCAGGTAGAGAAAGTTGGAGCAGTGCATATAGCGCCGGGCAATCTCCCCATAGTTGTTGCCGTCGGCCAGCATGACGCCTACCCGCTCGGGCAGTTCGGCCAGATCCTGCAATAATTCCCGCCGCTGCTCCTCGCTCAGGGTGCCCCGCGCCTGGCCCAGATACACCGCCAGCAGATAGGCGGCCACCACCTGAGAGGTGAACGCCTTGGTCGAGGCCACACCGATCTCCGGGCCGGCGTTGAGATAGACCACGCCGTCGGCCAGGCGCGCCGCCTGGCTGCCGACCACGTTCACCAGGGCGATGGACTGCATGCCCCGCTCGCGGGCGGCCTCCATGGCCGCCAGGGTATCCACCGTCTCTCCCGACTGGGTCACCACCAGCACCACGCTGCCCGGTTCGAGCAGGGGGTTGCGGTAGCGGAATTCCGAGCCGTAATCCACCTCCACCGGCAGGCGCGCCATATCTTCGATGAGGAACTTGGCCAGCAGGCAGGCGTGCCAGGCGGTGCCGCAGGCCACGGCATGCAGGCGACGAAGATGGGGCAACACCGGCCGCAGACCGTCCAGGTCGGGCAGGTCCACGATGGCGCGGTCGAAATCCACCCGCCCGCGAATGGCGTCGGTCACCGAGCGGGGCTGCTCATAGATCTCTTTGAGCATAAAGTGACGATAGCCCTCTTTGGCCGCCGAGACCGGATTATCCGATACCATGACGCTCTCTTTGGTCAGCGGGTGGCCGTCCAGATCCATAAACTGTGCGCCGTTTGCGGTGACCACCGCCATATCCCGGCTCTCTAGAAAGGTCATGCGTCGGGTGTGATCCAGAATGGCGGGCATATCCGAGGCCACAAACATCTCTCCCTCACCGTGGCCCACCACCACGCCGCCGGCGTTACCCAGGCGGGCCGCTACCAGCCGATCACACTCGCGGGCGCTCATCACCACTACGGCGCTGGGGCCGCGCAGCTCGGCCAGGGCGAGGCGCACCGCATCGGCCAGAGCGACCTGCCCGTTGTTGTAGCAGCGGCTCACCAGATGGGCGATGACCTCGGTATCAGTCTGGGAGACGAACGACACCCCCTCGGCGATGAGCCGTTCCTTCAACTCGCGATAGTTCTCTACGATGCCGTTATGGATGACGATGATCTCTCCGGTGGCATCGGTATGGGGGTGGGCGTTGGCCTCGGTTACCCCACCGTGGGTAGCCCAGCGGGTGTGCCCCATGCCGATATGGCCGACCAGGGGAGACTCGGCCAGCCGCTGCGCCAGGTTGTCGATCTTGCCCACGCTGCGACGGCGCTGCAACGCAGTGCCATCCGAGGGCGCCACGGCCATGCCGGCCGAATCATATCCGCGATATTCCAGGCGACGCAAGCCCTCCAGCACGATCTCGGCGGCGTTACGCGGCCCGATATAGCCCACAATACCACACATAAGAGAGTCCCTCCTCGATGAATGAATGGGGAAATGAATGAGGAAATCGTCACGGCACGCATGCCCACGTCAGGACATGTCGTTCGATCCTGCCGGCCACTGCCTTCCGTTTTGTCCCGCCGGTTGCCCGGCGGATTTGTCGGCGGCTTTTATCCAAGGAGGGAAGGTATGAAGGGGCGTGGCGACCCCTGGAGGCTTCCGCTGATCTGTCGATTTTGGCATCTCGGGATGGGTACTGCGGGGGCATCGCCCTCACCCCGCCGTCAACGACGGGTATATCACTGATGTGCCTCACCACCACTCGCGGGTGAGGGGCATCGCCCAAACACCCATCCGAGATGCTTCGGCCCGCCTTGCGGCGGGCAACCTCCGTCCTCGTCAACTGATGATCGAGCCTTTCCGGCCCATCATCAGCCCATGCGCTGCCCTTCCCCTCGCTCGCTTCTTTCTGGTGTTAGCCTCCTCTCTCCGGAGCCTCTTCCTCAGGCTCCCGGCTATCCTGTCGCCCGACTGTCCTCAGTCGCCCGACTGTCCTCAGTCGCCCGACTGTCCTCAGTCGCCCGACTGTCCTCAGTCGCCCTTGTCCAGCGCCTCCAACACGTCGCTCATAGTCGATACGGGCGTTACCGGCACCCCCAGGCGCTCTGCCATCTCGTCCACCGTCAGGTTGTCCAGGGTATAGATCCCCTCGGATTCGAACATGGCGTGTGGCACAAACACCTGTTCGCCCGGATCGACCTGTGCCAGCGCGTCCAGCACATCGGCGCCCGCCAGCAATCCGGATACGGTGACACTTTCGCCCATGAGCCGGTTCTCCACCGGCACGACTCGCACCGTCATACCGGCCAGCACCTCCATCTCGGCGGCCATCTCGCGCAGTATCGGCGCGATGAGGGTTCCGCAGACCAGGCTGATGGACTCGGGCCGACCGGCCTGCTCGCCGATTTCGGCGGCCCATTCACGATACTCTTCCCAGTCATCCAGCAGCAGGCGCACCAGGCCCACGCCGTTCTCCATCTGGGCGCCCTCTTCATCGTAAAAGTCGGCCTCGGGCACGTCTTTGCCGGCCAGCAGGTACATCTCGTCCGAAGGATACAGCCAGGTGCGCCCGGTGCGCTGACGCAACCCCGGAATGCGTTCCTCCGCCAGTTGGAGCACGCTCTGAGCCTCGTCCGGACGCATCAGGCGCACGTCGCCGCGATGATAGCGGGTGAGCCCCACCGGCACCAGCGCTAACGTCTGTAGCGTCGGCCACAGCGGCATTAGATCGTCGATAGAGCGTTGCAGCGCGTCGCCGTCGTTTATCCCCGGCGCGATGACGATCTGCCCGTGTAACTGGATGCCCATATCGCGCAGGCGCTCCAGTTGGGGCATAATATCGGGCGCATCGGGGTTGCCCAGAATGATCTGGCGTACGGTCGAGTCGGTGGCGTGGATTGAGATGTAGAGCGGGCTCAAGCGCTGCTCGCCGATGCGTTGCCAGTCTTCCTCGGTAAGGTTGGTGAGGGTGATAAAGTTACCCAGCAGGAAGGAATAGCGATAGTCATCGTCGCGCAGATAGAGCGAGCGGCGCATGCCGCGGGGCATCTGACGTACAAAGCAAAAGGGGCAGCGATTGTCGCACTGACGCATGCCGTCGAAGGTGATCTCGGCAAACTCGATGCCCAGATCCTCGTCGTAGTCGCGCTCCACCTCCAGACGATGGATCTCTCCCTCCCGCCTGACCTCCAGCACCAGCTCTTCCTCGGCGCCGTAGTAGCGATAGTCGATCAGGTCGCGCAGGGGGTGCCCGTTAATGGCGAGCAGACGGTCGCCCGGCTCCAGGCCGATCTCGGCGCCCACGCTGCCCGGTTGTATGGCGGATATCAAGCCTCCGGACGGCTGTTGTGTCTCTGCCTCCGGGTCCGTCTGTTCTGTCATCTTACTCCCTCAGGCGCCCCCCGCGTTGCGGATGACGGCCTCGATACAATCGACCACCTCTTGCACCCTCATATTGGTGCTGTCGATGACGGTGGCCCCATCGGCCACACGCAGCGGCGCCTCGGCGCGAGAACTGTCGATCTCGTCGCGGCGGCGCACTTCTTGCAGCACATCCTCAAAAGTGCGCGATGGGTCGCGCTCTACCGATTCCAGGTAGCGACGGCGGGCGCGCTCCTCCAGGGTGGCATCCAGGTAGATCTTGACGTCGGCCTCGGGCAGTACCACGGTGCCGATATCGCGCCCCACCATGATCACCTTGCCGGCAGCGCCAATCTCGCGCTGTTTGTGCAGTAGAGCCTTGCGCACGCCCACATAGGCCGACACCGGCGAGACGTAGCGATTGACCTCGGCGCTGCGGATATCCCAGGTAATGTCGGTGCCGTCTACCCGCACGGTGAACTGGCGTCCGTCGTCCTCCGTGGGGGGCAGCATCTCGATAGCGATCTCCTCGGCCAGGCGCGTCACGGCGGGTTCGTCATCGATGGCGATGCCCCGATTCAGCGCCGCCCAGGTGACGGCCCGGTACATGACGCCGGTATCGAAATAGAGGTAGCCCAGCCGGGCGGCCAGAATACCGCCCACGGTGCTTTTGCCCGATGCAGCCGGGCCGTCGATGGCGATAGAGAGTGGTTTCACGATCGACCCTTTCTGGATCCATTGTCATGACGGCGGGTGGGTTGTCGGCGCTTGCCGATATCGGCCGTCGGAGAACGCCGTTTCTGGCGGGGGGCGTTACCCGCCCGACCGCTCTCGCCTCGTTCCGGTTGCCCTTTGCCACCCGAGCCTGAACGGCGTGCCGGTCGGTCGCCGGTGCGCCGTGGTGGCTGCGCCCTGTCTCGTCCCCGATCCTGTGGGGATCTACCCTTTGCCCTCCGGCCGCTCTCCAGCCCGACGGATCGGCGCAACTCGCTCACCTCTTCCGCCGAGAGCCAGCGTCCCTGACCGGGCTCCAGATCGCCCAGACGCAGGGTACCCATCCGCACGCGGATCAACCGTGCCACACGATAGCCCACCGTCTCCAGCATGCGGCGGATCTGCCGCTTGCGCCCCTCTTTGAGCACAAAGCGCACCCAGCGATAGCCTCGCGGGGTGGGCTCGTCGCGCCATGTCCAGCCAGAGGCCATACGGCTGACCCGGGCACGGGCGAGGCGCTCCTCTTCCTCCCCATCCTCGTCTTCCAGGAGCACGCCGCTCTCGAGCTTTTCGATGTCCTCGAGGCTGATACGGCCGCGCACCAGTACCATATACTCCTTGGCATGCTCGTATCGCGGGTGAGTCAGACGCTCGGTGAGAGCGCCGTCGTTGGTGAGGAGCAACAACCCTTCGCTTTCGAGGTCGAGTCGGCCTACGGGGTAAAGCCGCCCGCGCTGGGGCACCAATTCCATCACATTGTGTCCGCCGTGCGGATCGGTGGTGGTGGAGAGGTAGCCCGTGGGCTTGTAGAGCAGGTAATAGAGGCGTTCTGTCGTCGTATCGACGGGCCGCCCGTCCAGTTCGATTCGATCTATGCCCGGACGGACTCGGGTGCCCAGTTCGCGGACGATTTCTCCATTGACACGCACACGGCCCTGCAGGATATACTCTTCGCTGGCCCGCCGCGAGGCGACCCCCGCGTGAGCCAGCACTTTTTGCAGTCGTTCGCCGGCAGGATTCTCTTCTTGTCGGCGTTCTCTTTTTTTAGCGCACATATAGCGGCACCTCTGTCAGGTACCGACCGTTCAGCGAGATCTCGAGCACTCCGATGGGTTCATCGGGGTCCGGATCGGCCGCAATATTGGTGATGCGGCGATAGAACGACGCCGTCCCCCTCTGCCACGGATGGATAAGGAGGGTTACCGGCTCGCGCAGCCCGAACTCGCGCCATGTACCGCTCTCATCCAGATAGCGGTTCTGAAGGCTTTCGGGTAGATCGATGCGCAGCTCGGCATAATTGCTGTAATAGTAATCCATCAGCAGGCGCGTATCGCTAAAACGATCTTCAGAGCCCAACACCACCGTCATCGCTCGCCCTTCGGGTCGGTCAACCATCGTGATCAAGTTCTCTCCCGCCTGCCCCGTTGTGCCCGTCTTGACGCCGATGGTACCGGGGTAGGTGTTGAGCAACTTGTTTGTCGATTCCAGATGGCGACCGGCGACAACCGCTTCGTGTCGACCGACAATGTCGGCAAACACCGGATCTTGCATGGCCTGACGGGCGATGATGGCCATGTCCCAGGCGGTGGTGTAGCCATTTTCGTCATCCAGTCCGTGGGGATTGGCGAAATGTGTGTTTTCCAGGCCCCAGGTGGTTACCAGTTCATTCATCCAACCCACAAATGTTTCCACATCACCGGCCAGCTCCCGGGCGATGGTCATAGACGCCGCATTGTCCGAGGGGATAAGGAGGGCGAACAGGAGCTGCCGCATGTTCAACTCTTCGCCCCCACGCAACCCGGCGGCTGTGGAGGGCTGCAGATCGCTGCCACGCACGAGCATGGGTTGATCCTGTCGTCCCCGCTGTAGCGCAACCAAGGCCGTTACGATCTTGGTCAGGCTGGCCGGCGCCCAACGCTTATGCTCATCCTGTGCGTACAGCACCTCACCGGTGGGCATATCCACCAGAAGCGCCGAGGCCGCGGTGAGATGGGGCATGGGGAGTTGACGCAGGGCGCGAATTTGATGGATGGTCCAGGGCTGCCGGGGGTTGTCCGACTCGGTGAGCACGGGAGGGCCAAAGCCGGTACAGAGCCAACACAGCAGGCATAGAAACAGGTACGGCGGGCGTCTCGACGGCATGTTCCCTCATGTGGTCATGTGGATGTAGTGGCCCCATTTTACCCGAGGCAGGGGGCATCGTCAAACAAAAGTCTGGTAGATTCATGAAGAATGCGTCAGACTCTGCCCGTCAGTCTCGTAGCGCGGCGCGCAGGAGGCGCGACATGGCCCCGCCGGCGATGGCGCCGACGGCGACGCCCATCAGCAATCCGCCGATCAATCCCGCGACGATATAGGCCCATACCGGGCTGCCGTCGGACACGAGGCCGATAGCGGCGAACGGGGCCACAAAAGAGGCCTATCGATACACTTTTCACACTGCGCCGGCCATGGTGGTGCGATGGCGGACGGTCCTACAGGCCGTGTTCATCCAGATGCAGCACCGCCGCCAGTGTAAGGCGAGTCGCCAGGTATACGTTGCACCAGTCGACCCGCTCCGGGCGATCTTTGGGCGAATGATAATAGGGATCGCCATAGGGGATCGAGCCGGCGTTGAGCACGGCGTTGGGAATCCCTGCCAGGATGAACGACCCGTCGTCATCATCCGGGTGTTCGGCGGTATCGCTGTGTTGTTCCAGACCAATGTTGTAGCGTTCGTTCATCTCGGCCATCAGATCCGCCGGCGCCTCGCCCCCTGGCGTCG
>JBMNOI010000159.1:0-7383 GCA_050942995.1 Anaerolineae bacterium | reverse complement strand
ACGGGCGACAAACCCACGGGCTGTATATTTTGCGACAAGCCCAAAGAGCGACAGGATACCGATAACCTGATCCTGCTGCGCGGTGAACACTGTTTCATCATGCTCAATCGTTATCCATACAATAACGGTCACCTCATGGTCGTGCCCTATGAGCATGTCGATATGCCGGGCAAGCTCTCTGCTCCGGCCCTGTTCGAGCTGATTCAGGAAACCAACATGTGCATCGAGGTACTCCAGGAGTCCATGAATCCTGAGGGCTTTAACGTGGGCATGAACCTGGGGGCACCGGCCGGCGCCGGCATCAAAGATCACGTGCACATGCACATTGTGCCACGCTGGACGGGCGACACGAATTTCATGCCCGTACTGGGCGATACCCGCGTCATCGTCGAGGCGCTGGAACGCTCTTATGAGACCCTCCGGCCGCTGTTCGAGTGTCGTTGTGACGCCGAGACGCTCCGCCGTACCCTGGAGGGGCACAGCAACGAGTAGAACGCATCCTCACAAGCGGCTCTGACCGTCAGGGCTCCATCACTTCGGGTTGTGTCATGTCCCAACATCACCTGTTTTGTGGATTTGACGCGGCCCTGCCACGCCTCGGGCGTCATTGTTTTTTACGGCGTGCCGGAGTATACTCTGGCTGCAGCGCGAACGACGCCTGACACCAGATTATCAAGGAGCCAATCACTATGTCGAAAATCACCATTGTGGGTGCCGGGAGCCATGTGTTCGCTCAGCGGCTTATCGCCGACGTGCTCACCTGGCCCTCCCTGCAAGATAGCACCGTCTGCCTCATGGATATCGATGCCGAACGTCTGGAGGTAATGGCTGCCCTGGCCCGCAAAATGGTACGCCAGCTCGGCGTGGGCGCCACCATCGAATCAACCACCGAGCTGGAGCCCGCTCTGGATGGCGCCGATTATGTCATCACCTCCATCCGGGTAGGCCAGAGCGTCAGCCACGTCAGCATTCCCCTCAAGTACGGCATCAACCAGGCCGTAGGCGATAGCTCGGGCCCCGGCGGTGTGTTCTATTTCCTCAAGAACGGCCCCGCCATTCTCGAAATCGCCCGCACCATGGAGCGGCTCTGCCCCAACGCCCTGATGCTCAACTATACCAACCCCATGGTGATGCTCTCCAAGATGGTCACCGACCTGACGAGCATCCGCTACGTGGGTCTTTGTCATTCGGTACAGGGGACGGCCAACACTCTGGCCGGTTATATCGGCGCGCCGGTCGACGAGATATCGTACTGGGCGGCGGGCATCAACCACATGGCCTGGTTCCTCGAATACCGCTGGAAGGGCGAGGATGCCTACCCTCTGTTGTGGAAGGCCATGGAGGATCCCGATATCTATGAGCGTGATATCGTCAAGTGGGAGATCATGCGCCACTTTGGGGCCTTTGTCTCCGAGTCTTCCATTCATATGTCCGAGTACGTGCCCTACTTCCGGCGCACCCCCGAGATGATCGATCGCTACACCAGCGAAAAGATGTGGGGTGTGGGTCCCAAGGGAATGAGCCGCGAAGAGCGCCTGGAGCTGTATCGCCAGCGTCGGGAAGAGCAAGAGCGTGAGACGCTCCATATGGCCTACAGCGATGAAGAGATGGTCATCGAGCGCTCGCACGAATTCTGCACCTATATCCTGAACGCTATCGAGAGCAACACGCCCTACGTCTTTAACGGTAATGTGCCCAATACCGGCCTCATCACCAACCTGCCGCCCGCCAGCGTCGTCGAGGTGCCCATCGTGGCCGATGGCTGCGGATTGCACCCCTGCCATGTGGGCGATCTGCCCGAGGCGCTCGCCGCCCTCAACCGTACCAATCTGAACGTGCAGAACGTGGCCGTGCGTGGCTTTATCGAGGGCAATCGCGAGTTGATCTATCGCGCCGTTCAACTCGATCCGCTCACCGCCTCGTTGCTGACTCTGCCCGAGATCCGCAACATGGTCGATGAGATGTTCCAGGCCGACGCCGAGTACATAACCATCTAGCGCCTGTTTGGAAACGAGCCGCTGCCCATCGACACGACAGCGCCGGGACGAACGGCGATCCCGAATGTGGTGTCATATCGTTGTGAGGGGCATAGAGCCCCTCACAACGATATGAACAACCTATTTTTGAACAGGGTCGGCCGGGAGGCAGTTCGCCGCGATTCTGGCACCACACGGCACGACATCGGAGGTAGACGATGCGCATCACCAAGCTGGAGACGTTTCTCGTCAAGCCGCGCTGGCTCTTTCTCAAGATCCACACCGATGAAGGTCTGGTGGGTCTGGGAGAGCCGCTGCTCGAGGGCCGCGCCCTCACCTGCGCCCAGGCTGTTGCCGAGTGGGAACCCTACCTCATCGGCAAGGACCCCACCTGCGTCATGTATCACTGGCAGGCCATGTACAAGCACGCCTTTTACCGCGGCGGCCCCATCCTCACCAGCGCCCTCTCGGGTATCGAACAGGCGCTGTGGGACCTGACCGGCAAAGCCGCCGGTCTGCCGGTATACCGGCTGCTGGGCGGCCCCATGCGCGACCGCATCAAGGTCTACGCTCACGTGCGTGCCGACACCCCCGAAGCCGCGGCCGAGAGCGCCCGCGAGCGTGTGGCCGAGGGCTTTCGCGCCCTCAAGACCGGCATCCGCGCCGGACGCCCCGCCCGCATCATCGAGACGCCCGATTTCATAGACAAAGCGGTCGAACGCATTGCCGCCATCCGCGAGGCCGCCGGGAACGACATCGATATCGCCATCGACTTCCACGGCGCCATCAGCCCGCAGACCTCGATGTTGCTCATCAAAGCGCTAGAGCCCTACCGGCCCATGTTTATCGAAGAGCCGGTACAGTGCCAGAATGTGGACGTGTTGGCCGATATCGCCCGCAAGACCCACCTGCCCATCGCTACCGGTGAACGACTTTACACCAAGTGGGGTTTTCGTGAGGTGCTGGAGCGACGCGCCGCCTCGGTGCTGCAGCCCGATCTCTCTCACGCCGGAGGTATTTTCGAATGCCGCCTCATCGCCGGAATGGCCGAGGCCTACTATGCCGCCATCGCCCCGCATTGTCCGCTGGGGCCGGTGGCTCTGGCAGCGTGCATTCAGCTCGATGCCACGATCCCCAATTTTCTGTGCCAGGAATCGGTCACCCTGGGCAAGGGATATCTCAAGACGCCCTTTGTCGTCAAGGATGGTTATGTCGACTTGCCCGCCGCGCCGGGGCTGGGTATCGAACTGGATGAAGAGGCCATGGCCGACAAGATCGGCCACGATTGGCGCAATCCCGAGACGTACGATCCGGATGATGGCACGCCGATCGACTGGTGATCGCAGGTTGCGATGAGCGGTTGTATCCTGCCCTCAGAGGGTGGCATATCGACGATCGGGGGCGCCGGTTGATGGTCAGGCGCCTTTGAGCGAGTGCCACCCCTGAAAAAAAAGTCCGTGCAGACGGTCGCTATACTGTGCTCGTACGATTCGGTATGGACGGAATCGAGGCTGATGCATGAGCCCTAACGTCGACAAGATCCGCGAGGCAGGACGACGAATCCGCGAGAACGTGGCCCGGGTGATGGTGGGCAAGGATCGGGTGATAGAGTTGATGTTGGTGGCCCTGTTCTGCGAGGGCCACATATTGCTGGAGGATGTGCCCGGCATCGGCAAGACGACGCTGGCCAAGGCGCTGGCCCGCAGCCTGGGATGCAGTTTCCGCCGCATCCAGTTCACCCCCGATCTGTTGCCTTCGGACATTACCGGCGTCAGCATCTATAACCAGGGTGAGGGGCGCTTCGAGTTTCGGCCCGGCCCCATCTTTGCGCAGGTGGTACTGGCCGACGAGATCAACCGCGCCGGTCCGCGCACGCAGAGTGCCCTGCTGGAAGCCATGCAAGAGCGCCAGGTAACGGCGGATACCGAGACGCGACCACTGGCCCGCCCCTTTATCGTGCTGGCCACACAGAACCCCATCGAGCTGGAGGGCACCTACCCCCTGCCCGAGGCACAGCTCGACCGTTTTCTCATGTGCCTCAAACTGGGCTATCCCGAGCGGGATGAGGAACGCGCCATCCTGCGACGGTTCCGCGAGAGCGAGCCCCTGGCCGAGCTGACTCCCGTCATCGAGGGCGGAGAGGTGCTGGAGCTGGCCGCTCGATGCCGTCAGGTGTTTGTGCACGGCACCATCGAGGAGTATATCGTCAACCTGGCGAGAGCCACTCGCAAGAGTGAAGAGCTGGCGCTGGGCATCAGTCCTCGCGGGACCATGGCGCTCTACTATACGGCCCAGGCGCTGGCGGCGCTGCGCGGTCGCAGCCATGTTCTGCCCGACGATGTTCAGGCCCTCATCGAGCCGGTGTGGGCGCACCGGCTCATCCCCAGCGCCCAACGGCGGCTTCACGGCGCCACCGCCGTGGAAGTGCTGCGACACATCGTCCAGCAGGTGCCGGTGCCGGTAGAGGAAAACTGGGCCGAGGAGGCGTGAGCCGATGACGCGCAAGCACAAGAGGTAACCACCATGAGAGGCGTCGGCTGGTGGATCTTGTTGGCCATCCTCTTTCTCATCGGCGCCGCGCTACGCCGTAGTACTCTGCTGGCGCTGGTCTTTATCCTGGCGCTGGCCACGGGGGCCTCGCTGCTGTGGGCCCGCTACTGCCTCAGCGCGGTCACCTATCGGCGGCGGCTGGGCCATCACGCCATCGACTATGGTCGGGAAACCACTCTGGCGTTAGAGTTCATCAACGCCAAGCCGCTGCCTCTGGCCTGGCTACTGGTGTACGATGTTTTCCCGCGACAGATCGATCTGCTGACGGCAGAGATACAAAAGGGGGCGCCTCATCGTCCCGGCCGCCTCACCAATATGCTCTCACTGCGCTGGTACGAGCGTGTGGTTCGCACGCATCGCATTCGCGGCAAGCATCGCGGCCTCTATGAATTCGGCCCGGCGGAGCTATCGGCCGGGGATATATTCGGCATACACAACCGCCGACGGGTGGATACCACGATCGACACGCTGATCGTATACCCCAAAGTGGTGCCGGTGCACGAACTGGGCCTGCCCGCAGGCCGCCCCATCGGGGAATGGGCCGCCCGCCGCAAGATGGTGGAGGATCCGCTGCGCTTTGCCATGGTGCGCGAGTATGTGCCGGGGGATAACGCCCGACACATTCACTGGCCCGCCAGCGCCCGCAGCGGCACGCTGCAAACCAAAGTGTTCGATCCGTCCGATACCCTCTCGCTGATCATCGCCCTGGATGTGCAAACTCTGCACCGCCCGTACGAGTACGAGCCCGACTATCTGGAACTGGCCGTGTCAGCGACCGCCTCGCTCGCGCTGCACGGGCTGGATCAACGTTACAGCGTCGGGATCTATGCCAACGCCCTGGGGCCCGCCGGCGACCAGTGGGTGCGCCTGCGTCCGGGAAGGCACCCGCGCCAGGCAACCGAGATACTGACGATGCTGGCCCGGCTGGATTGGTTTCGCGGTCGCCCCTATGACGATATGCTGCAACGCATCATGCCGCTGCTGCCCTACGGCGCCACCATCGCCGCCATCACCGCCATGCCCAACGATGCCACCTATCGGGCGCTGGCGGCGCTCCAGGATGCGAACCATCCCATCATCTTGTTGACGATAGGCGATCGAATGAGCGACGTTCCGGAGCGATTTACCCGTCATCATCTGGGAGGCCACGATGCCTGGCATCGACTGGAGGCGCTACAACTGGCTTAACGGGGTACTGCTTCCGGTAGCCGCCGTGTCGATACGCGTGGCCTGGCTCTACCCCTTTATTCGCCTGCTGCTGCGTAACCCGTTCGTGTATCCCGGCCATATCGCCTACCCGCTGTGGCTTATCTATGGATTGCTGATGGGCGCCTGGATAATCAGCGGAATCACCGATGATCCGCGGAAAAAGGCGCTGCTCACCGCCGGCGGCGGGATCATCGCCGTGCTGCTCACTATTATCGTGCTCTTTGGCATGGATGTAGCACGCCCCAACGTATGGTTCATGCGCCTGGTCGATAGCCTGACCGACTTTGAGCGGGGCATCCCGGCGCCCTTTGTCACTTTTGCCATCACATCAGTGCTGTGGCAGCGTGGACTGCTGGCTCGATGGGCCTCTCACGATGACCTCTGGATGGGCTTTATCACCGGCATCATCATGCTAAGCCTTTTGCTTTTGCTGCGAGAGCGCGCCATTATCGATACGGTGGGCTTTGGACTGGCGGGGCCGGTGCTGACGTTTGCGCTGTCCGGCCTGATGGCCCTGGCGCTGGGGGGATTGGCCCGGGCTCTGGCAACCGATTCGGCCGCCGAGATTCAGCGCCCCGCGCTGAGCCGTTACTGGCTCATGGCGGTGGGTAGTGTGGTGCTGTTCATCCTGGCCCTGGGGTGGGGATTGGGGCAGAGCTTTGCCCCCGAGAGCATCGGCGGCATCCTGCGACTGTTGCGCCCCGTGGGGCGGGTCATCCTTCAGGGGCTGCTCTATATTCTGTTTGCCATCGCCTATCTGACCTTCTGGTTGCTCAATCCGCTCATCGAGTTCCTGCGCCAGCGGATCCGGGATATATTGGATGAGCCCCCGCTCGAGACGGACCCCCGACAGGTAGGCGATTTCCTGGAGGAGCAGGCGCGCCACCTGCAGCTCTCGCCTCAGGTCATCGACACATTGCAGGTCGCCCTCGTCGTCCTGCTCATCGCCTCGCTGGTGCTGGCCTTTCTCGTCGTCCGGGGGCGTCGACGCCGCCGTCCGCCCCGGCTGATGACCGAGGAGCGCGACTTTATCTGGTCCGCCGAGTTGATGGGGCAGCAGATTCGGGACCTATTCCGGCGACGCCGACCGCGTCGGCTCGCGCCCTATATAGCGCTGACGCCGTCGGAGGACTCCCGCCAGGCGGTGCGGCGCGTGTATCAGCAACTGCTCGCCCGCGCGAGCGACGCCGGCCTGCCCCGCCCCCCGGCGGTCACTCCCCTGGCTTTTCAGGCGCAACTGGAAGAACTCGTGCCCGATGAGGCGGCCGCCCTGGATACCCTGACCCGGGCCTATCTCTGGGCGCGCTATACCGACGAGCCGCCACCCGCCGGCATCGTCGAGTCGGCCCGCGCCGCTTGGGAGCGCATCCGCGAGGCCTGGCCGCCCGATCCCGAGCCGGAGGAGGACGAGATTACACCGAACGAGTTCGATTGAGCGATGTGGCCGGAATAAAAAAGTGGTCCCCACCCGTAGGGCACCAGCGACGTGCTCGCGCCCGGCTCTTAACCCTCTCCCAAAACATGGGAGAGGGTTGTTGTTAGCGATGGGTAGATCGTAATCTACCCATCGTCAACAACGGGTGAGGGCGATTTGGCCGTTTGATAGCACTATCAAGCCGCTCCGAAACCAAAAACTGCCCCACCCGCA
>JBMNOI010000158.1:0-7463 GCA_050942995.1 Anaerolineae bacterium | reverse complement strand
GCCGGATGCCTGGGCGATGTGCTCTCGATGACGGTGACGTTGTGACGGGACGTCTGCTGCAATGAGTCTGTGATGATACCACCATGCGAGGGCGATGCCTGGTGCGTTGTGCCTCGATGACGGCGACAATGTGACGGGACGTCCGCTACGATTCGAGTGTGATGATGGCCGCGATGTGTGTTCGATGCCTGGCGCGATGTCTGCGTGATCGGTGTGCGATGCGAGTTGGATGCCTGCAACGATGTGTCCACATGGCTGGCGCGACGTCTGCGACGATGAGCGTTGATGATGAAATGTTGCGCTGCATAGATGCTGCGACGAGACGAGAGCGACGCTGTGATGACTCTGGATCGACGATGACGGCGATGGTGTAGATTGCGGTGGCGATGCCGGCATGAGCCAGGATGAAAGAGGTTGCGGGTACATTGTCTGCGACATTGTGATCGTATGGAGCAACCAGTTACCGGTACGATGCATGCGACGATGAAAAAGGTCGATGGCTGGATGAATGTGACGATGCGGGTGAAACGAATCTGCGATGTTTGCCGGGATGATGCGTCGTCGATGGACAGGGCAGAGGGTATGCTGCAGGTAAAGCGTTGCGCAATGGCTAGAAGAGGTGGTGATGAGCGCTGCTGTTGTTATGCGAGTGTGATGACTGCCCCGCCCCTGTGCTTCAGTGGTTGTGCATCGTGCTGCATCGAGTGCCAGGATGTATCTGCGATGATGGAATGTTGAATGCTATGACGCGTGCTGAGATGTTGATGTGTTGTTGCTGTCTCGGTGCTTCAGAGCGTTGTCGAACTCTGACGTCATGGGTTGTTAATCTCTGATCCGCTCATGCGTACCGACATTCATATCGTCGTTTTCGGATCAGCTTACACTTTCTATTATACACGAAAATCCGAGATTGTCAAGGTTTCCCCACAAGTTTGTAGGGAATTTCCCTACAAAATCGGCCGGGTCGGCCGCTGCTAACTCGTCGTGTTAAGCGTGTTAAGTATGACGCCCCGAGCCGGTAAGCTCGGGGCGTTTCCCTGTCAGTCGGTTATGGCGCAATGCTGCGATGTAGACGGCGATGTAATCGAGAGGCGTAATGAATTCGGTGGGTGCGAAGATGAACACGATCTCGACATTGAATAGTGCCACAAACTCCGACAATTCACAGGGCATTTGCCCTGACCCGCATGATCTAGGTGGTCGTCGTAATCGGCGTCGTTGTTTGCGGATCGGCTTACATTTCTACTATAGCAGAAAATCGGCTGATGTCAAGGTTTCCCTACAAACTTGTAGGGAAATTCCTGACAAAAGGTTTTCCATATCAACAAGTTGACGAGAGAGTCTTTCAGGACGGGCTGTCCCCCGATCCCGCCCCTTGGGGCGCCTCCTAGCCGCTCGGATCCTGGGGCTTGTGACTCGCACTGGAGTGCAGTTCGTGATATACGCTGAACCACTCGGCCATCTCTTCGCGGCGCCTTGCGATCTCGCGCTGTCGCTCGTTCTCTCGATAGCGCTCCATGCGCTGAAAGATCGTATTCTGAACCTCGTAAGGATTCGGTACGTGATCGAAGGTGAAATCGCCCTGCCCCGCCGTTTGCACGAGCACATCTCCATAGCCAAACAGGTTGGCAAAAATGTTGGGGATGCTCAGCGATACGTTCTGGATCACACCCAGGCTGGCCTCTCGCCGTTGCTCCGAAATGGCCAGGGGCTTCTTTTCGATGTCGATGATCCGGTCTTCGGTGAGGATATACTGGTCGTTTCCCCAATCGGTCAGATCCCACCACAGCCAGCCGAGGCAGATCATCGAAAGCCCCAGAAGGATCGGTGTGTAATAAGGTGTCAGCTCCATCAGATAGATGGGAAAGCCGACCAGACTCAGCATCGTCATCAAAATGAACATGGTCGCCGCAATCAACGGCGCGGTAATGTGCCGGATCAGCATCACCCAATGCTTGCGCCAGATGATGGTGCCATCGGGACGCTCCAGCCGCATCTGGGGAATCAAATCCAACTCACCCAGCCACATCAGCGCCTGGGCCAGCCGCCCCGGCGATACTTCGGGCGCATCGGGGGGCACCACATCAACGACGGGGGCGGCATCCTCCGGCCCCTTGACTTCGGGGGAGGGATCGCCCAGCTCGCCCTCCATGCCCAATTCTTGTGCCAATGTCTCGCGCATCCTCTGTCGTTGAATCGCCCGCTGCGTGGCCTGCATGCGCCGGATCTGATCCCAAATCAGGTTGACCGTCTCGTCGGGATATGGAATGCGCGAAAACAGCAGCTTGAGCTGAGCCGCCGTCTCGATGGTCAGATCGCCATAGCCGAGCGCCTTTCCAACAGGACCGCGGTTGATGGTGATGTTCTGCACCCGCCCCAGAGGAATCTCGTGACGCGTCTCATAGATGAACGTCACCCGCTCCCGATGGGTCAGGCGCATGGTGGTGACGGCAAAGTAATCGTTGCGCCAGTTGACCCAGTGCCAGACAAAGTAAAGCGCATAGAGCGAGCCCGCCGTCATCGCCAGCCAGGATGCCGCCGCCAGTTCGAACGACGCCCCAAGCGCCAGGACAATGCCCAGGACGATGGCAAACAGCACCGAACCACTGAAAATGCTGCGGGCAAAGACGATCCAGTGGCGCCGCGAGTGGGTGACGACCACCTCACCCGGCTCTAGCCAGGGGTACCGTGGCGCGCGCAGTCGTTCACGTATTTCCGGCGGCACGGCCAGTTGCCGCCGAAACTGGATGTTCCTGCTGATCAATCGGGAAAAATCGGCACGCTTGATGGTCCACAAGTGCATCGGGGTGACGGCCGTAATGGTCGCATCGCGAGGCTCGCCTAAAAAGAGCGAGGTTACGCCAAATGACTCGCCCGCCCGTATCATCCCCACCGGGCGCTGCCGACCGTCCTCGTCGATACGATCGACCCTGGCTTCGCCCTCGTCGATAATAAAGAACATAGCGCCAATGTCAGCCTGGCGCGTCAGATGCGTGCCCGCTTCTACCCGGCGATCCTCGGCGATAGACGCCAGTTCCCAGAGGTTCTCGTCAGAAAGCCGCTGGAACAGATCGATTTTGCGTAGATGTTTGACCAGATCCATTCCCGCTCCTCGCCGCGAACGGCCCACCCCTCATCCGTTCATCGGCAGCGCACGCGGATGCATGCGCCCGAATACGCCCGAATGCGCCGGCAACGGTACGCGCGTGCCAAGCTAAAGACCGGGAAAAGCCGATGACGAACGTTATACCACCCGCCGTAAACTATGCATAAAATCTTTCCCACCGCCATGCGATGCGCCGCAGATCGGTCGGGGCACAAGCGCGATGACGGTCGGCGAGATGCCCCCCAACACCGCGGCGGGCACAAACACCGCACGATATGGATGATGATCCGGGCCGTCAACGGCAGGTTGGCCGGTCGTCTCTGGCGTCGCGCCCGTCACCGGTCCTGACTATCCTCTTTTTCCCTGTTCGATAAATCTGCGCTGGCGTACCGTGACCTGTACGATATCGCGCCCCCTGTTCATTGTCAAATGGCGCCGCTATCAAAGATAGCGCCGCTATCGAATAGCGCCGGGATGAGTTCGCTTTTGATACAACTGGTGAGATCGGGGCATTCCGTGTAGAATGGGGGAGGAGATCTGGTGCCGATAGAGGCTGCTGACCACAGTGGAATCGACATACGATCGTTTATTTTCCGAGCCCTGGGGCAGCCTCACCGCCCGCGTTATGCGGAAACACCCGGACAGGATGCCCAATGTTCAGATCCTGGTCGAGATGGCTCAAATGGTTTGGCCTCGCCGCCCTCCTCCTCTGGCTGTGGGGCGAACGAGGGAGACTGCTGCGCAACAGCACGTGGCGTATGGTACACCTCAGCGGGTGGAAACGCTTCTTCAATCTCACCACCCTGCATGGCTATATCTACTCCCGATGGACCAACCTTTACATCCGGATCGGGGCGCTGCATATCGCCCCGCGGCTGAACCGTCGAGGTAAACGCTGGCTGGCGAATCATTATCATGGCAAGGTGCTCACCAACGATCTGGCCCGCGCCGTCGTCAAGGTCGACCGCGAGATCCCGTTGCGCGATCTGGAGCATATTCTTCCCTATCCCATAGCGCGAAACCTGATGTTGCAGGCATCGCCCGATATCGCCGCCTACGAGTGCCCCTGTCGCCACCTGCGCGAAAACCCCTGTCAACCGACACAGGTTTGCATGGTCGTCGGTCAGCCCTTTGTTGACTTTGTTCTGGAACACCACCCCACGCGCAGCCGTCGCCTCTCCCGCCAGGAAGCGCTGGACCTGCTCGAGGCCGAACACAAGCGCGGGCACATCCATACCGCCTGGTTCAAAGATGCCGCCGCCGGACGTTTCTATGCGATCTGTAACTGTTGCAAGTGTTGCTGTGGTGGCATCGACGCCATGACGCAACTGGGAATCCCCATGATGGTCTCATCCGGTTACGTCGCACAGATCGGCGGCGCCTGCACCGGATGCGGGCTGTGTGTGGAGGCCTGCCCGTTCGACGCGCTCTATATAGACGAGGGCCGGGCCCGCATCGTGTGGGGGCAATGTATGGGCTGTGGCGTATGTGTGAGCCGTTGTCAGCGTCAGATCATCAAGCTGGCGCGCGACCCGCGAAAGGGCACTCCCCTCGACGTCGAGGCCCTGGCCGATGAGGCCGCCGCATCATGACCGACTTGTACCCTCTTGTGTCGCACTCGAAGAATGTCCATGCCTGATTGGGTTGAGCAGGTGCTTCGGTGGGGCCTCGACGTCGTGATCTCGGTGCAGGACGTCGCCAGGGCATCGGGCCTGGAGGAGGTGTTGGATCCCCTGTTTCGCAGCATCAGCGCCCTGGGTGACGTCCTCTTTTTCCTGACGTTCCTTCCGATCCTCTTCTGGTGCATCGATAAGCGTTGCGCCGCGCGGCTGGCCCTGCTCTTCCTAACCTCTGTTTATGTCAATATATACATCAAGGAGTGGTGCGCCATCCCGCGCCCCTTTATCCTCTCGGATAAGGTGCTGGCCAAGGTCGATGTCTCCGGCTATTCCTTTCCCAGTGGACATGCCCAGATCACCGCCGCCGTATGGCCAGCCCTGGCGATTCTCTTTCGTCGCCCGTGGGTCACCGCTATCGCCGTTCCGCTGTTGATCCTCATCCCCTTTTCGCGTATCTACCTGGGAGTGCACTATCCACAAGATGCCGTGGCAGGCGCCGCCATCGGCCTGGCGCTGATGTTGCTCCATATGGTTGCCGGGCCACGCATCGAAAGACGGCTGACCAGAACCCGCGTCGCCTCCGGCACGATCTTTTTTGTCGTCCTCACCACGATCATGGCGACCCTCATGCCCACATCCGAAGGACTCGCCCTATCCGGGGGGCTTTTCGGATTGAGTATCGGCTATATCGTCGAGATCGCTCTTTTCGATTTTCGCCCCGATCACCGCCGGCACACCTATGGACTGCGCCTGGCGGTGGGATTGCTGCTCTGCCTGGCCGCCTATCTCGCTATTCTGGGGACCTCCCTCCCGGCCATACCACTGGACGACGACAGCCCGTGGAGTTTTGCCCGGTATGCCCTCCTGGGCTTTGTCCCTACCCTCATCGTGCCCTGGGCCTTTATCCGCCTGCGCCTGGCGACATCTCGCTTCCCGGCTCCCAAGGATCGATGATCACTTTGCGGCCATGCGCGCGCACCATTTGGCGAACAGGCCCCACAAAAAAGGGCGCATCGCATGATGCGCCCTCTGCCTGTACTCTGATCGGTTGGTGAAATCGGACCTATTTATCCATACAGTCGATCGCCGCCTGCATAAAGCCACGAAATAGCGGGTGCGGTGAATTGGGCCGTGTCTTGAATTCGGGATGAAATTGGCTCCCCACCATCCACGGGTGGTCATGAATCTCGCCGATCTCGATCAACTGTCCGTTCGGTGACAGCCCGCTCCACACCATACCGGCATCCTGGAGTTTCTCACGATACTGGTTGTTGATCTCGTAACGATGACGGTGCCGCTCGTAAACGCGCATCTGCCCGTATACCCGATGCGCCCTCGTGCCCACGACCAGATCGCAGGGATAGCTCCCCAGCCGCATGGTGCCGCCCATCTTGGCGATACCGCGTTGCTCCAGCATCAGGTCGATCACCGGATGGGGTGTGGTGGGCGCAAACTCTGCGCTGTTGACGCGCGCGTCGCCCAGAACATGCCGCGCAAACTCGACGACCATCACTTGCAACCCCAGACACAGCCCGAGATAGGGCACCTTGTTCTCACGGGCATACTGGGCCGCCATGATCTTGCCCTCGATGCCGCGTTCGCCAAATCCGCCGGGGACCACGATTCCATCGGCCCTGGCCAGGCGCTCGAACGCCCCGCCGCGCTCCAGTTCTTCGGCGTCTACCCAGTCCACCACCAGCTTGCTGTCGCAGTAGGCCGCGGCATGCAGCAACGCTTCATGCACGCTCAGGTATGCGTCGCGCAGCCCCACATATTTGCCCACCAGCGCAATGCGCACCTCGTTCGAGGGGTTCTTGATATGCCGTACCAGCTTGCGCCAGTCATCGAGATCCGGCTCGACCGGCTCCAGTTTGAGCCGTTTGACCAGATAATCCCCCAGCCCATACTCTTCCAGCATCAACGGCACTTCATAGATCGTGTCGGCCGTCTCCATGGGGATCACTGCCTCGCGGTCGACGTCGCCAAACAGCGCGATCTTGTCCAGCAGTTCGCTGTCGATGGGGAAATCGGCCCGGCATATCAGCACATCAGGATGAATGCCGATCCCGCGGAGCTCCCGGACGCTGTGCTGAGTGGGCTTGGTCTTGAGCTCTCGCGTCGCCGCGATATAAGGCAGAAGGGTAAGGTGGATGTAACAACTGTTCTCGGCCCCGACATCCTTGCGCATCTGGCGGATGGCCTCCAGGAAGGGCAGGCTCTCGATATCGCCCACTGTGCCGCCGACCTCTACAATCACCACATCCACGCCGTTGTTCGCTTCACCCAACACGCGGATGTTGCGCTTGATCTCATCGGTGACATGAGGGACCACCTGGACGGTGCCGCCCAAATAGTCGCCGCGACGCTCGCGGGCAATGATCTCGGAATAGATCTTGCCGGCGGTGATGTTGCAGTGGCGGGTCAGTGAAACATCGGTGAACCGCTCATAATGGCCGAGGTCGAGGTCGGTCTCGGTGCCATCATCCAGCACATACACCTCGCCGTGCTGATAAGGGGACATGGTACCGGGATCCACATTGATGTACGGGTCTAGCTTTTGGATGACGACATTCAGCCCCCGGGCCTTGAGGATTCGGCCGATGGACGCTGCAGTGACGCCTTTACCCAGAGAAGAAACCACTCCACCGGTGCAAAAGATGTAACGGGTCATTCATGCCTCCCCAATGATAAGTGGGGCCATGAGTGCCCGGGAGCATAGTATAACATGACCTCATGGC
>JBMNOI010000023.1:0-36582 GCA_050942995.1 Anaerolineae bacterium | reverse complement strand
GTCGCATTAACTGTCGAGTATTTCCCCCGATAATGATGTCGATGCCCCCTACGGCTTCGGCCAGGGCCATGTCTCTCTCCATCCCCAACCGGGAGAGGACGACTAAAAGATCGACCTCATCGCGCAATTGGTCGACATAACGTGCTGAAACCGCTACCGGGTCCTCAACCGAGATATCGCTCTTGACCTCGGCCACATCGGCGGCCTCGGGCTCGCTGATGCCGATCACGCCGACACGCAGGCCGTCGCGTTCGATGATGCGATAGGGTTCGAACAGGGACGCCCCGCCGCCTGCCGGCATGATGTTGGCCGAGAGCAGCGGGAACGCGGCCTCAGCCTCGCGCTCGTACAACGCATCGATCCCCAGGGCCAGGTCGGCCGCACCGATCACCATGGCGTCATAGCCCATGGCGTTCATCCCGTCGATGATGACGCGTCCCTGGCTGCTAAAAGCCACCCACGCACCGTGTAGCGCATTCCCTGCATCCAGTACCAGCACGAGGTCGTCGTTCGTTGCTCGTTCGCTTTTGATCGCTGTCGCCCGCCGGGCCAGCCCACCTTTGGGCACGCCTCAACCGCAGGGCTCGATCTCACCCATGGTATCGTTGGTGTGCAGGATGGTCACTGCGACAGGGCGTCGATCCGCCGGGGGAGAGGATTCGGCCGGATCGTCGGGGGGTACGAGGAGCGGCGCCGTCGGGGTAGGCACCGGACGGGCCACTGTGGGCGGTTCCGGGGCGATGTCGGCCGCGGGAGATATTGCCGGCGCGCAGGCCGCCAGAGCGAGCAGCGCAAAGAGCGCCGCCACGATGCTCAAAAGGGGGCGATACGAAACGGATCCCCAAGGGCGTGTTCTGATCATCGAGTACCCTCGCCGGTATAATGTGCCATCATCCTGTCGCGCATGTTCGGGATGTGACCATGGTTGCCATTATAGACGTTTTATCTTTTGGGGGATAATTCGTCGGGCGGTGGGCCTCGGCTCCGATGAGGCTCTTGCATCCCTGGGGAGCGCTCGAAAAACGAGCCGCTGCCATGCAGATCGGCAGCGGCAAATATGACGGACGAACCCGAGTGTGGCGTTGTATCGTGTTGTGGAGGCGCAGCCTCCACAACACTTACAGGCAACCCATCGTCAAACACCCCCTAGCCCGTCAGCATGTGATCGATGGCATTGGTGAGCTGGGCCAGGTTGCGCACCTGATGCACTTCGTTACAGATCGGCTCATAGACCAGCATATCGCTGTCGCCCTGTCCCCACTGTGTGGGATATTCGGGATTGAGCCAGATCAGGCGGCGCGATCGTCGTCGGATATCCGACAGTACATCGAGGGCGGGATCGTTAAAGTTGTTACGGGCGTCGCCCAGGATGATGACCGTCGTGCGGCCGTCGATGGCGTCCCAATAGTTGCTGCGGAACTGGTTCAGGCTGAGGCCCAAATCGGTATTATAGTGGCCGGGCGGCAGGCGCGAGAGGATGGCGCTCATGGCGCGATCGGGAGGGAGCCGACTCAGATCGTCGCTCACCTCCTCCAGGTGGTCGATATAGGCAAAGCTGCGCACCTTTTGCACCTGATCCTGTAGCTCGTAAAGCAGCCGGAGAAAGAAATCGGTCACCGGGCGCATAGAGGTGCTGATATCCACAAAGGTGACGATACGCGGCTTGAGCCGTCGATGCCTGAAGCGCAACTCCATGGGCACGCCGCCGTAGCGCAGGTTGGCGCGAATGGTGCTCTTGGCATCGAGCTTGCCCTCATCGGCCCGTTGCTGGCGCAACGATGCGCGGCTGCGCAGGCGCGCCGCCAGGCGGCGGATCTCTTCACGTAGGGCGTTGACCTCGTCCTGTGTGAGTTGTTCGAAGGGACGCTCCATCAAGTCGGACGTGGAGGGTTGTTGCTTGCGATACTCTCGGGCCATATTGTCGCCGATGGCCTGCCCGGCGAATTGTTCCATCTGTTGTTCTAGCGCGTGGCGATTCTCGGCCACCTGCTGTCGCAGCTCGGCGATCTGCTTCGGGTCCATCCCCATCTGCTCCAGCAACTGCCACAGCATCTCCAGCATCTGGTCCAGATAATCCCAACCCAGCAGGCGTTGCATGCGTCGGGCATACTGGCGGCTCTGCTGTGGCGACCGGGCATTGTCGGTACCCGCCGCCTTGGCGAGCTGTTGCATCTGCTCGCCGGAAGGGCTCTGGCCGTTGAGCAGCCACTCCAGCAACTGGCGCAGATCGCCGCCCAGCCGCTCCATGGCCTGCTGCAGCATCTCCTGATCCTCGGGCGACATGTCGTCCTGCGGATTGTTCATCGGAGGTTGTTCTTCCTGCCCAAAGTAGATGCCGAACAGTTCGTCGAAAACAGGGATATCTTCCGAATCTTTGATCAGTGTGGCGCGCAGCGTCCAGCGAAACCGGTCGCGGTGCGTCACACCCATACGCTCCATGGCGTGCCAGGCGTCCTCGCTCTCGGCCAGGGAGATGCGCACGCCTGCCGCGCGCAGCGCCGAGATGAACTTAGCGATACGATCTTCCATAATAGCCGTTTTCCTGCTCTTCCTGCCGCGTCATGCGACGCATGCGGGTGACATCGGCCTCGTATTTGAGTAGCACCGTCATGGTGTTTTCCAGCACCTCATCGCTGAGCGCCTGGGCGTTCAGCGCTACCAGCGCGCGGGCCCAGTCCAGCGTCTCGCTGACACTGGGATTCTTTTTCAGATCCATGGTGCGCAGCGACTGGACCATCTCGACGGCCTGTCGGGCCAGAGCCGGCTTGAGCTCGGGCACCTTGAGCCGGACGATACGCAGCTCTTCCTCCAGCGAGGGGTAATCGATATAGATGTAGAGACAGCGCCGTTTGAGCGCCTCACTCAATTCACGGGTGTTGTTGCTGGTGAGAAAGACCATGGGCTGCTGCTGGGCACGGATGGTGCCGATCTCGGGAATGCTCACCTGAAAGTCGCTGAGCACCTCCAGCAAAAAGGCCTCGAATTCGGCGTCGGCGCGGTCGATCTCATCGATGAGGAGCACCGTGGGGTGGTCGTTGCGGATGGCCTTCAACAATGGGCGCGGCAACAGAAACCGTTCGGAGAAAAAGATATCCTCCTCGGCGGCGAGGCGGTTGGCGGCCTCGGTCAGCGTGTGGGCGTCGGCCAGCACATCGGCCAGCTTGTCGCGCAAGAGCTGGGTGTAGAGCATCTGTTTGGCATATTCCCACTCGTAAAGGGCCTTGCTCTCGTCCAATCCTTCGTAGCACTGCAAGCGGATCAACTCGCGGTCTGTGGCGGCGGCCCAGGCTTTGCTGAGCTCGGTTTTACCTACGCCGGCCGGCCCTTCGGCCAGAATCGGTTTGCCCAGTTGCTCGGCCAGCACCAGCACCGTGGCGATATCATCACTGGCGATATAGAGTTGCTCCGAAAGCGCCTGACGTACATCTTCTACCGTCGCAACCATGGAACCCTATCCTCCTTATCATCGGGGGTCTGCCTTCGATCAGGGGGGATGTCGGCAGCGGCGATGAACGCAGGCCGCCCGATTCGCTTTCACACACATCAGGGAAATGGCCACAGCGCCCTCGAGGTGGCATGTTGATCGGGACGGGAGGGCGGTGCGATGAGTCTCGCTCAAGGGCGGGCTAGATTCCGGGTGTGGCCCTTTGGCCGGCTCGACGCCGGCGTGTCGTGAGGATGTGATGGGACACCCTTCATCGGGGTCGGGGTCATAATATCAGTATTATTATCAAGTTTATCAGAAAATGGGCGCGTTGTCCAGTGTCATTTGGGCGGCATGATGCCGGCCCGCTACGATGGCATTACCAGCGATTCGATCATGCGCGCTAGCGAGGGCCACTGTCGGGCCAATTTGCGGCGGCAGCGGGCCAGAAACGTGTAGCGGAAGGGGGAATAGGCCTCGACCTGATGCAGATAGTGCGCGCTCATGTAACGTGCCGAGCGGCCGACGGCATCGACCAGTAGCCAATCGGCGCTGGCGCGCATCAGTTCCTTCAGCGGCTCGCTCCCGTTCCCGTGAAAACAATCCAGCGTCGCCAACACGCGGCGCCCAAACCCAAAGGTACGGCCCGCCAGGGCATCCAGCGGCCAGTGTCCCACCACATGAGAAAAGACCGTCAGGAGGCCGTCCTTTGCATCGCCACGAACATCCTGTAGATCGTCCACCAGTTGCAGAAAGGCACCGTAGGCAAAAAGACTCATCTCCTGTTCGGGCGTGGGACGTTCGGATACCAGATAACCGTCGGCCAGCACCGAGGTGCCGCCTTTTTCCAGGCTGATGCCCAGCACATCGACCTCGTAGGGGGCCGTGCGACGGTGAAGCAGTTGCATGCTGCGACACTGGGCGCGATGAATGGCCAGCAGCGCCTCGTACACCCAGGGGGCCTGTGCGCGATCGTGTTGCTGCTCGATCATGCCCACCAGTCGAGAGATGATCTCTTCCCGGGCGTTCGCGGGCTCGATGCGCCGGCCCATGAGGCGCCGGCTGAACCGATCGTTAAAGCCGCGCTTGATCGCGGCGGGCACCGTCGGATCATCCAGATAATTGTCGCTGTAGGGGTAGAGCATGCTGTAGGCAAACACCGAGGGCGTCAGCTCCACCGGCCGGCCCATCAGCCGCTGCAAGCCGTACATCGTCCACACATTGCGGCTGGCCTGGAATATATCCTCGCCCGATATCCCGGGATCAAAGTCGCGGGTCGCCCGCACAAAGCCGGTGGCTCCACCCAGGAACTCGGGCGAAAAGAGCACGTTCAAATGACGCTCCTGTATGCCCATGGCATCGCGGCAGAACGCCCGCCCCGCCCGCAGCAGGCGATCGCGCGCCGCGGCGCGCTCATCCGCGTCGACAGGGGGCGTCTGTGCTTCAGAGGTCAGCGTCTCCAGCAGGCGCTCCAGATGCTTCTCGCGCTCCAGTTGCTGGCGGTGGGTAAAGGTCGGCCCCGTCGGAAGTCGCTCTGCATCATCGACGGCCCACCACATCTCGGTGGTCTGTTGCAGCAATTGCCGAACACGCTGCGCCATGTCCGGGATGGAACGCTCGATCGTCCGTGCGTTGCCGATCATTGTCGCAGATTGTCCCACAGTCACTCCTTACCGTTCGTTTCGCACTATACGCAGCAAGGGGCGTGCGGTATCACTCTCCAATGATCTTGACCAGCACGCGCTTTTGGCGGCGACCGTCAAACTCGGCATAAAAGATCTGCTCCCAGGGGCCCAGATCCAGTCGACCATCGGTCACGGCCACCACCACCTCACGGCCCATGATCTGGCGCTTGAGATGGGCATCCCCGTTATCCTCTCCGGTGCGGTTATGGCGGTATGCCGAGATGGGTTCGTGGGGAGCCAGGCGTTCCAGCCAGTCGTCATAGTCCTGAATCAGCCCCGGCTCGTCGTCGTTGATGTACACGGATGCGGTGATGTGCATGGCGTTTACCAGGCACAGGCCGTTACGAACCTGACTGCGCCGAACCAGATCCTGAACACGGTCGGTGATATTGATGTATCCACGACGCTGCGGGATATTGAACCATAGCTCCTCTCGCAAGTGTTTCATAGAACGCTCCTTTATCCCATCGCCGTGGCGATTTCGCCCGGCCACGGCGTACTCGGATTTGGAGTCATTATAAACCGGCGACGGGGACATCGCCACCTGTACAAGGCCGTCAAGCGGCTAAGCCGCCCTCACCCCGCCGTTCGGCGATGGGAGCATCGCCGAACGGTCCCCCTCTCCCACATGTGTGGGAGAGGGGGACGGAGAGTATGCCGGTGAGTGGCAGGTGCGCCCGTAGCGGGAACCTGACGACTATCTGCGCATACGGGGGACGGAGAGCATATCGGCGGGTGGCAAGTGCGCCGGTGGCGTACTCATCGCTCGGTCTCCGGGTGAAGGCTACAAAGCGGCCATGTCGCTGTGTGCGAGCTTTTGCTACCTTTGGAAGGGGGATGAGGAAAATGGTTGCGCGTGCCACCAGGACATGCTATGATGGGACTGACTCGGCGGCCTGGTCTATATGGCAGACGCTGAATGGGTTCAATGACGATCACGACATTCAGAGGAGGTACGTCATGGAAACGGATGCCAGGAGTGTAGCGCTGGAAAAGTTCAAGATCCTTATCCAACGATCGGGTGGATACTGGAGCTCGAACACGGAAAAGGTCGTGGGCGAGATGATCGACGGGCTGGTATCGGCCGTCATGGTGCGCATGGCCGGGCCGGGCGAGCAGGCCGAGGCGGTTCGTAAGAGCATCGCCAAGCTGGTGAAATAGGCCGGGGCACCTGACTCATACATCACACAAGGGAGGTTGTGGCATGGATGCCGAAGCCAAAGCGATGGTGGTGAACAAGCTCAAGTCCATCGTGCAGAACGCCGGTGGCTACTGGAGCAGCCAGAACGATCAGCTCATCGACGAATTGATCGATGCCTTGATGCTTATGGTGGCCGAGCGCATGGCGGGCGATAGCCCCGAAGCGCAGGCGGCCCGGGAGAGCATTGCGTGCGCGGCCGAATAGCCCGCGGTGCGATGTCGTTTTTGATAATCAGCCCTCCGATCGGCTCTCGCCGGCGGAGGGCTTTGCCGTCGTTACCTTTTCTTTCGTGAGGCAAACATGGACCGCTCTCATTCAGCACAGCGCATCGTCTGGACGCTGACGATCTGCACCGCACTGGCCCTGCTGGGCGATTCGACGTTCTATGCCGTATTGCCGTCACAATATGGCGCCGTGGGCATTACGGCGCTGCAGGTTGGCTGGTTGCTCAGCGCCAACCGGCTGGTGCGGCCGCCGTTGAACATGCTCAGCGGCTGGCTCAACCAGCAGGTGGGCCATCGATCTCCCTACATCGTCGGGCTGGCGGTGGGGGCGGTCTCGACGCTGGGGTACGGGCTGGTGCGGGGGTTCTGGCCGTTGCTGGCGTTGCGCGTCATGTGGGGCGTGGCCTGGGCGTTACTGGCCGTCTCGGCCCAGGGATTGGTGCTGGATGTGAGCACTCACGAGACTCGCGGTCGGTTGGCGGGCATCTACTCACCCTTTTCCTATTTCGGTGGGGCGCTGGGGGCTATGGCCGGGGGATTCCTGACCGACAGTCTGGGCATCTCTCCCGCCATGCTGATCCTGGGGGGCTTTTCGGTGCTGGGTGTTCTGGGGGCGCTGACGTTGCCGCGTCAGGAACGTCGCCCGAGCGGGCCGATGGATCGGACGAACGAGATGGGCACGTCCCCCGAAGAAAGACGCGCCATATTCTCCGGGCGACTCCGATTGCCGACCCGAATGGACGGCCGCCTCTGGCTCATCCTCGCGCTCAATTTCGGCCACCGCTTCTTTTTTGCCGGCGTGTTTTATTCAACCATCGGGCTTTATCTGGCGCAAACACTGGGCGACGAGGTGCAACTGGGGGCGCTGGTGGTGGGCGTGGCCTCGTTGACGGCTACGCTACTCTTTGCGCGCAATGTGGTCAGTGTGCTGGTGGGGCCTGCCCTGGGCTATCTCAGCGATCTGCTGGGCGATCGGACCCGCGTCCTGCTCCTGGGCGAGGCGCTGGGCGTCGCCGGGCTGGCCTGTTTTGCGTCGAGCGATTCCCTCTGGCTCATTCTGCCGGGCGTCGCACTGGCGGCCTCGGCCTATGGCATCGTTCCGCCCATGCTGGTTTCGTGGATGGGCGATCTGACGCGCCCGGGCGAGCGCGGGGTGATGGTGGGGAGCTTTCAGACGACGGGCGACATCGGGTCGGGGGTGGGGCCTCTGGCGGCCTATGCGCTGGTGGCCGTGGCGGGAATTCGCCCGACCTATGCGGTGGCGGCGCTGGCGTTGAGCCTGACCATCCCGCTGATTCTATATGTTCGTACGAGGTCGGCGCACACCGGCCAGACGATGCCGCGGGCGCGATAGGAGTGCAGGCGATGAACGCGCTACTGATCTGTGACGATGCTGACGAGATGGCGATCCTCTCATTGGTTCTACAGCGGGTGGGGCTGGCGGTCACGCCGGCCATGAATCCGAGACGCGCGATAGGCGGCTGGGCGCAGGCTTCCGATCTGATCCTGGCGGCCCTGCATAATGACCACCATCCGGTGGAACTGACGAGGCAGATGCGCGATGTGACCGATGCGCCGCTGGTCATCATCGCCAGAGCATATGACGAGGATCTGTTTCTCGATGCGCTGGCGGCGGGAGCCGATTGGATCACCACCCGCCCCTACAGCGCCCGGCTACTCATCGGCCAGTTGCAAGCCCTGATGCGACGTGGTAAGGGGATCGCCGAGCTGAGCCTGCCGTCCCTGCAGGTGGGTGGGCTCTCTCTGAACCCCTCGACGCGCACGGTACGGCCGGATGGACTGCCTCCCCGCCGGTTGACCCATCTCGAGTTTCGTCTGCTCTATACCTTGATGATGCATCGCGGGCAGACGTTGCCCACGGCGGCGTTGGTGGAGCGGGTGTGGGGCTATGAGGGGGAGGGCAGTCCCGAGCTGGTGCGGGGCCTGATCAGCCGCCTGCGGGCGAAAATCGAGCACAACCCGAAATCACCGCGTCTCGTGCTCACCGTCCCCGGTGTGGGCTATTGCCTGAGCAACTCCGAAGAGTGATGCCGGGACGATCGTGTTCACGCATTTTATACAGCCCGGCGGCATTCTGACACGCGTTTTCGACACCTTTTGCACGATATCTACACAGGCACATGCTATACTCATGCTGCACATGTAAGCAGGTCGATATCATGATTGGCAGGAGAGACAGAGATATGCCGTATGCAGTGTGCCCAGCATGCGATGAGGATGTTCATCTTCCCGGTCGGCCGCGTATGGGCGATGTTCTGTTTTGTCCCTCGTGCGAAGCCGAGCTAGAGGTGGTCAGTACGAACCCTCTGGATCTGGATTGGCGTCTGGAAGACGATGACGACTATGACTATGATGAGGAAGATGACCTGCTTGAGGGTGACGAGGACGAGGACGGCGATTACTGATCGCGATAGGGTGACGTTCTGAGGCGCTCGGTTAGGGCGGTTTGCCGAGTCCCCGGCCAAACAGGCATCAAATGGTCCGGCCCTCCTGGATATCAGGAGGGCTTTTTCGATGTTCTAGCCAAGATATTTGCCTATATCGCCATATAGCCATATAATAGCGTCGTCTGAAGGGAGAGATGCCATGAAAGAGTTTATCGCCGCAGCCAAGGCCATATCCGACCCCACCCGTGTACGCATCCTGAAGATGCTGCAACTGGGCGAGCTGTGCGTGTGCCATATCACCGAGGTCCTGGGGCTATCTCAATCCACGGTATCCAAGCATCTGGCCGTGCTGCGCAACGCCGGATTGGTCAATGATCGCAAAGAGGGCCTGTGGGTATATTACCGGCTGGCCGAGACGGCCGATGACTGTGGCCGCTCTTTCCTTCGACTTTTGCGCGAGGCGCTGGAGGATGATGACACGATTCGACAAGATGCCGAGCGCGTGGCCGGCGTGTTATGCTGTCGCGAGTAGGCGTCGAATGCACTATGCTGCCGGAGGTTCGCCGTGACCGATGAGATCCGCCCGAAACGCCCCTCGCTAAAAGGCGCCGTCCCCGTGGGCGGCCCTCTGACCCGTTCTCCGGGAGCGATGCTGCGGGTACAAGCTAAATGCTGCGCCGATGGTGACGCACCAGAAGGAGCGGTCTGTTGTCCACCCCTTGAGGAACGTTCCCCGATCTATATGGCGGATTCGCGGCTGACGTGGGCCAATCGGCTGGATCATCTGGCCGCGCGCTGGGGCTATCGTCGCAGCCAGCATCGTGTGGCGCCCGGTCTGTACGCTCTGGGCTCGCCGGGTCCCGATTCGCCGGTATTTGTGACCGCCAACTATACCCTGAGCTATGATGCGCTGCGTGTGGCGCTAGCCGGGTGGGATGCCTATATCCTGGTTCTGGATACGGCCGGGATCAACGTGTGGTGCGCGGCGGGCAAGGGGACGTTTGGCACCGACGAGCTGGTGCGCCGCATCGCCGTTACGGGGCTGGCCGATGTAGTGAACCATCGGCGGCTGATCCTTCCGCAACTGGGGGCGTCGGGAGTCTCGGCCCATGAGGTGCGCCGCCGCTCGGGGTTTCGGGTAGAGTACGGGCCGGTGCGCGCTGCCGACCTGCCTCGCCATCTGGAATTGGGAGAGGCCACGCCCGAGATGCGCCGGGTGACCTTTACGCTGCGCGAGCGGCTGGTGCTGATCCCCGTCGAGCTCGTGCATGCATTGTTGCCCATGCTGGCAGCCGCTGTGGTGCTTTATCTGCTGGCCGGATTATGGGCAGCGATCGGCGTGGTGGCCGCCGTGCTGGCCGGCGTGGTGCTCTTCCCGCTGCTCCTTCCTTGGCTGCCTACCGCCGATTTCTCCAGCCGGGGATTCGTGCTCGGTGCACTGGTGGCGTTACCGGTGGCCTTTGGGGCATATAGAGGGGAGGCCGATGCGGCCCTCTGGATGCGCGGCGCCCGTGCTCTGGCCCTTTTTGTCGGATTGCCGGCGGTGACGGCCTACCTGGCGCTGAACTTTACCGGCGCCACGCCCATCACTTCGCGAAGCGGCGTGCAGCGCGAGATGTCTCGTTATATCCCTGTTATGGCCGTTCTGGCGGGTGGAGCGGCGTTGACGGTGATCGTTCTGGCCGTGCTCGGTCTCATAGGAGGGTAGAGCGATGATTGTACAGGTGAGCGATCTCAATACATTGCGCTACGATGCCTCGCGCTGTATTGGCTGTGGTATGTGTGTGGTCGTATGCCCTCATGGGGTGTTTGTTCTGGAGGACAAAATAGCCCAACCGGTACGTGCCCGGGCCTGTATCGAGTGCGGCGCCTGCCGGCGCAACTGTCCGACGGCGGCGATCATGGTAGATGCCGGGGTAGGTTGTGCGGCGGCATTTATTCACGCGGCTCTGTACGGTGGTGAGCCGAACTGCGGTTGCGGCGATGGAAGCTGCGGACCGGCCTGCTGCAGCTAAGGTCTGCTCGGGATAGATCGCAGGGGGAAGGCACCGCCGGCGATGCGGTGAAGGAGGACGATAGAACTCTTCAGACGGGCTATGACGGCGCGGTTTCGCGCGCCGTCATAGCCCGCGCTTTGGTCGTATCGACCCACTACTCCGCGGCCGATGCGGGCGAGAGGATATCTTGCACTGTCTGCAACAGATCGGTCAGCGGGTAGGGCTTGGGTAAAAAGCGGTAGCCTTTGGCGCGAATGACCGACCACTGTAATTTCTGATCGGCATAGCCGCTGGTGAGCAACACGCGGAGTGATGGATCTCGCTTCAGCAGCGTCTCGACGAGATGCACTCCGGAGCCGTCGGCTAATACCACATCGCTGAACACCATGGCGATATGACCCTGCACCTGCTCATATACTTGCAGCGCTTCGGATACCCCGTTTGCCTCACAAACGTCATAGCCGCTGCGCCGCAGCATACGGGCGGCCAGCTGGCAGACAGACTCGTCGTCTTCCACCAGAAGGATGCACTCTCCCCGCCCGTGTGCCTGAGGCAGGACGGCCGCATCGACCGGCTCGGTCTCGGTCTCGCGCACATCGGGTAGATAGATCTCAAAGGTGCTGCCCTGACCGGGCTGACTTGAGACATCGATCCACCCGTTATTCTGCTTGACGATGCCATAGATCACCGCCAGGCCCAACCCTGTGCCGTCTTCTTTTGTGGTGTAGAACGGTTCGAACAGGTGAGCGCGCGCCTCCTCGTCGATGCCGACGCCGACATCTGTGACCGAGAGACATACAAAGTGCCCGTCGTGTACCTCTGGCTCAGACGGCTCATCACGAGTGACCCGCACCGGGCGTGTGGCGATGGTGATGGGGCCGCCCTCGGGCATGGCTTCGCGGGCGTTGAGCGCCAGATTGATGATGATCTGCTCGATCTGGCCGGGATCCATCTTGATACGGCCGATGTGGGGGGTCAGATCCAGAAACAGATCCGTATCCTCGCCGATCAACCGTCTCAGCACCTTGACCATGTTCTGCAGCGTGTCGTTCAGATCGATCACCTGGGGTTGATTCATCTGTCGACGGCTGAACGCCAGCAATTGCCGGGTCAGACCGGCCGCCCGCTCTCCGGCCCGATGGATCTCTCGAATATCGTCCAGCAGAGGACTGCCGGGATCTGTGTTCGCTTCGATCAACTGGCTGTAGCCGTTGATGACGGTGAGCTGATTGTTGACCTCATGGGCGATGCCGCCGGCCAGCCGTCCGATGGCATCCATCTTTTGCGCATGATAGAGTTTTTCCTCCAGCCGCACCCGCTCGGTGATATCACGATAGATCCACATATGGGCGTGATGGAATTCGCCGATGCGGATCGGCACGTAATCGCGATCCAGAATGCGCCCGTTCGCCAGGTTAAACGTTTCCCCTGATACGGCCACGCCGCCGGCCAGACATTCTGCGACACTCCGGGTTAGTGCGGCGGGGTCGGCAAACGCGCTCTTGATCGTTTCGGTCAGATCGCCCGCATCGGTTCCGGGCAGGGGGTCAGGATTCAGGCCGAACATGCGGCAAAAGCTCGGGGTGACGTATAGCACGCGACGCGCATCATCCTCGACCAGCACGCCGGCGCGCATGTTCTCGATCAGGGCGCTGAGGTGTGCGACATTCTCGCGCAGCGCATCCTCGGCGCGACGGCGTTCGCCGATTGCGGCGGCCAGCAGCATGGCGGTGACCGTCGCCGCTGTCAGGAATCCGTTTAGCTGCAACAGACTGGCATATAGCGTCTCGCCGGCGAACGGTCCCAGTCCTCGGATCGTCGCGATCGTGAGGATGGCTGCCAGCAGAAAGGTGATGGTGGTGGTTCCTCGTTGTCCGAACGAGAGGGTCGCCCAGATAGCGATAGGGAAGGCGATATAGGTCAGGCCACGTCCGATCTCGCGGGGCAGCCAGCTTCCGTATACGCCCGCTGTGAACACCAGCAGGCCCGCCAGGATGATGGCGCAGGAGCGCAGATCGATCCCGCGCACCTGACTGAGCGGATAACGTCCCCAACTGAGGATGGCAGAGCCCAGGATGAGGGTGCTGATCATGTTGCCCATCCACCACACCCCCCATGCCGGGATGAGGGCCGTTGGGACGACATAGCCGCTTGCGGCCAGAGCGGCGATGCTCAGCGTGGCGCCGGCGATAGCGCTCAATCCGGCGGCCATTGTCACATAGGCCAGAACATCGACAATGCGCTCCATCCGCCGGTCAAAGCCCAGATATCGCAGCATATACTCCGCCAGGAGTGCCTCGGCGACCGCCGATAGGGCCAGCAACGCCGATACCGGCAGAGAAAAGCCGGTGACCAGAGACAGAATGAACGAGCCCGCAAAGATGCCCGGCCACAACCGACGGCCGTAGAGCAGCACGGCGCCCACGGCAATGCCGCTGGGCAGCCAGACGGCACTGACCGCACGGAGGCTGCCGCGATGCATGAACGCCAGCGAAAGGCTCTGCCGTCCGGCGACAAAACAAAGGGCCGCCAGAGCGCTCAGGCCGAGAAGATGACGAAAGAACTGTCGATCGAGTCGTGATAGGGGTAGAATGCCGGCTCTATTCACAGACGCCTCCCGAGCACCGCCTCAGTGGAACATGGAACGATCAGCTATCGACCTTGCGGGCAATCCATATCTGCTCGCCGCCGTGACGGAAAGGGTCTCGATCAAAGTCACCGTACAACGCCTCGATGGTGAATCCGCACAGCTCGAGCAGGTACTGCATCTCGTAGCGGAACAGATAACGCATCGTGAGCGAGACATAGTTCCTGGAGATGACGCGCCCCTGTTCGTCCAGCTCCTCGTACAGTTCCAGCTCGTTGAGTATCTGGCGGTCGAGATCGTACTGGCGGCTGTCCCAGATCAGTATGCGGCGCCCACTTTCGGGATGGGTAAACTCGTTCCTCAGTTTGAGGGCGCTGCCCAACGGCCCTCGATGACCGACGATCAGATCGAGGTGCGGGTCGAATATATTCAAGATCAGACGGCCGTCCGGCTCCAGATGACGGTGAATTGTATGCAACGCCTGCTTTTGGTCATCCACCGTGAGCAGGTGCATAAACGCGCGAAAGGGGATGGTGATGAGGGGGAAGCGTCGATCGATATCGAATTGGCGCATATCTCCCTGTATCAGGGTAATGCGCGACTGCACGTCGGGTTCGAGTTCGGCGACACGACGCCGTGCGATATCCAGCATCTCATCGGAGAGATCTATTCCGGTGATGTTGACCCCGGCCTCGGCCGTTGGGATGAGGATGCGTCCGGTGCCACAGCCCAACTCGAGCACAGGTCCCCCGGCCTGACGAGCCTCTTGAACATAGAAAGGAATATCGGCCTTCATGTGGGAGGCGTGCAGATCGTAATAGCCGGCGCCGATGCGATCGTACATCTCCATACGGTTCCTCCTCTGCGGCTGATTCCGGGTACCTGTTGCCAAACAATGCTTTATGATAAAGCCGGTCATCTGTCATGTCCAGTTGGAATGGCGTCGTATTATGCGGCATATGATGCGGGCTCTTTCTGATAAGAGGATATACCCCTGCGCCCTGTCGATGACATGGACAGGAGGTGGCCGAATTATTTTGATCTGGATATTGACGACATAATCGGTTGTCGAAACATGTTGAGCACGCTGCTTTGACGCCATGTGTCGTTCTGTCGTTTCATCAGTATACGTGTCGTTGTCGGGCGTGCAAAACAGAACTCGTGCAGAATCGACGGTCGAGTGATCCCCTTTTATATCGGCGAGGGGCCGGGTACGCTTTGAGTGGTGTGCGCCTGTAAAGGATGCGTGAAATGCTCGCGCCCGATCTGCCGGTTGTCGCTTGCTGTAGAAGGACTCCCGGTTTATACTGAACAGGATCAATACAGATAGCGGCACCGGCAGCGTTTGGATAGCGCTCGCGTTTGGCCCATCGTCAGTGTCATCAACTCTCCCCGGCGGCCTGACTGTTCCGGCGCATGTTGCCGGGGCCGTAAAGTGTGGCGTAAGGAGAGTGTGATGACGGCGCGAACGATCTGGACGATGATTCTGGTCTTGACGCTGCTGACGGCCTGTGCGCCGGCCGAGGCGACGCCTGTGCCTCCCACAGAGGCGACGGCGCCGTCCCCTGCATCTTCGGAAAACGATTCCCTCCCCGATACTCCGACACCCGAGCCGACCACTACAACGCCGATACCGGATGATGAGGCGAATGGCGAGGATGATGCGGATCTACCCACCGTAACACCAGAGGCCGACGCGGATGAGGCCGAACCTGCGGCGCCTCGACTGGAGACGGTGGTGACCGGGCTGCAGACGCCCTGGGCCCTGGCGTTTGCCCCCGACGGTCGGCTGTTCATCACCGAGCGGGATGGCGCGCTGCGTGTCGTTGTGGACGGCGTATTACAGCCCGATCCGGTGGCCGAATTGCCGGTGGCTGCCGTGGGCGAGGGCGGCCTGATGGGGCTGGCGCTGGATCCTGATTTCGAGGATAACGGCTATCTGTATATGATGTATACCTATCAGCAGGGGGGCACGCTGATGAATCGCATCTCCCGCCTCACCCTGATCGATGGACGGGCGGGTGACGAGCAGGTGCTGCTGGATGCGATTCCGGGGGGGCGCATTCACAATGGCGGACGCATCGCCTTTGGCCCCGACGGCTTGCTTTATGCCACGACGGGAGATGCCGGCAGTATGGCCCTGGCGCAGGACCCGGATTCGCCGGCGGGCAAGATTCTGCGATTGAACGCCGATGGTTCGGTGCCCGAGGATAACCCCATCCCGGGCTCGTATGTCTATTCGATAGGACATCGCAACCCGCAGGGGCTGGCGTGGCATCCCGATACGGGGCAGCTTTTCAGTACAGAGCATGGCCCGACGGGCGAGATGGGGCGGTGTTGCCACGACGAAGTGAACCGGATCGAGGCGGGCGAGAATTACGGCTGGCCCGAGATCGTGGGCGATGGCGGCGAGCCGCAGTATCGCGATCCCGTGCTCCATAGCGGGGACGAGACCTGGGCTCCGGGAGATGTGGCGTTCTATGACGGCGGTCCTCTGACCCGGTGGCAGGGGAATCTATTCTTTGCCGGATTGCGAGGCGCCGGCCTCTATCGGGTGGCGCTGGGCGGAGATGACGGAGCGGAAGTGATCGAGTTCGAGCCGCTGTATCGCGACGAGCTGGGGCGGCTCCGCGCGGTGACGATGGGGCCCGACGGTCATCTCTATTTTGCGAGCAGTAATCGCGACGGCCGAGGACGGCCCCGCGAGGGCGATGATCAGGTGTATCGCATCGTGCCGGAGAACTGAACGGCGTCCCCGATGAATACCCCGGAGCGACGCCCTGAATGCCCGATTCTGATGGGAGGGATGCATTCCCCTGAAAAGATGGGACAGCCGGAAATCGACCGATCATCGGAACGATAGAGATCCGTCATGGCGGCGGCTCGAAGGGACCGAGCCGCCGCCGTCTGTATTCGTATCGTGGGATATGAGGGGGGGACGATGGCAGCGTTACCTCGTGGGAACGAGACCATACTGGTCGTGGACGACCATAGCGATTTTTGCCGGTTGATGGAGCGCATGTTGCATAGCCTGGGATACGGGGTGTTGACCGCCCGAGATGGGCTCGACGCGCTGGAGCGTTTCGAGGCCGCCGAGCGGGTCGATCTGGTGATTACCGATATGTCGATGCCCGGTATGGACGGGTGGCAGCTCGTCGCAGCGTTGCGCCTTCGTCGTCATGATGCCAGGGTGTTGTTCATGTCCGGCCATGCGCGAGAGATGTTGTCTTATCGGGGAGACCCTATCGAAGATGTGCTGTTTCTGCGCAAACCCTTTACCCTTGAGTCGCTGGCCCGGCAGGTGCGGCGGCTGCTGGACGACCCTGCTCATACGCAGCGTTCGGTTGTGGCCACTCATTCGATCGAGCCCACCCTTTAGCTAGACGTCCTTTGATATTGTCTCCATCCCAAATTCTCGATGAGGATGGACGCGTCGGATGCGGGCCTTCACGGCGGTGTATAGCCCGTTGTGTCCATCGATCCTTCCCGCAGATGCTTTGTCGCGCTTCTCATTTCGTCCCGTTTGTGGTATTCTTTACACATACGAAAACGGAATAAGCCGCGATGTGCTGATCTGGGGGTATTTAGGATGTTTGAGACATATGCTCTCTGGCTTCCCCCGATTCTCATCGTACTCCTCGCAGGGACTATTCTCTCTCTGCCACGCTGGCTCAAGATCGGGCTTGTCGGACTGTTTTTGATAGGCATCGTCGTGGCTGCGCCGCGCGATGTGCAGCTTGGCGTCATCGTGGCGGCCCTCGTTCTGACCCTGGCCTTTGCCGCCCACCTGCTGGCGGGGCTGCTGGCGCTGGCGCTGATGGCGCTGGTGGCGTTGATCCTGCCGGGCTGGATGCACGAAGCCATGTGGGGCACCTTTCTGGCGGCGATGGCGATCACCTTTATCGAGTGGAGTTCGTCGCGGATCAAAGCCTCTCTAAAGCGCAAGTAGGACAGCCTACCGATGAGGGATAGACATGCCCCAATCCCTCCTGTTGTTCTCTTGTGGCGCCGATGCTATAATGGCATGAGATTACCTCACGACTTTTGGCGGCCGTGCGGCGGCCCGTTGTTGGGCCGAATCAATCTCTCTGGAGCCTGGAATTTCCTCGTGAAGAACCCCAAGCGCCTGTTGCGGCCGATAACGCGTAGCCTTCGCGGACAGCTTATGCTGGCGGCGACAGTGCCCGTGACGTTGCTTCTCGTGGTGCTCACTGTAGTGAGCGTCATCAGCTTTACCCGCCTGACGCGCACTCTGGTGGAGCGGCGAGATGCCGAGCTGGTTCAGCTTGCCGCCCGACAGGTGGCCGACGGCTGGGTCGATTCAGTGCAGCTATTGCATTTGGTGGCCTCTACCGATGTGGTGCGTAGCGGCGATGAGAATGCGGCCCGGCGGCTCATCGGTGCGGACACTGCCCTTTTGCAGCGTTTCGATCGCATCCAGATGACCGATGCGCAAGGGCAGGTTATCGTTTCGGTGGGGGGGCAACCCGGCGGCTATGTGGGCGATACGAGCTTTTTTGAGGGCGCCCGACAGCGACGACGCGCCGTGCGGTCCGATGTGTATGAGGATGAGGACGGCAGCCGCCTGATCACGGTGGCCGTGCCCATCTACGATCTCTCGGGGCGTTTTATCGGCTGTATGCTGGGGGTGTGGGATCTGGACGGCACACACCTCGGGCAGCCGGTGGCCGGTGTGCGCGTGGGCGAGCGGGGCTATGCTTATCTTGTCGATGAGAACGGCACCGTTTTGTACCACCCGGACAAATCACTCATCAGCGCCAATGCGGGCGACCATCCGGCGGTGGCGGCTGTGTTACGCGGCGAGACGGGGGCGCGGGCGGTAAATAACGACGGCCATGTGACCATGGTGGGCTATGCTCCCATTCCCATCCGCCTTTCTTCATCCCTGGTTACGGATGAAACCTGGGGCGGGTGGGCCCTGCTCACATCCGAGCTGTGGGAGGATATCATTGCGCCGTTGCGGCCCTATGTGGCCCTGATGGGCATGTTGCTGGTGCTGTTGATTACACTGCCGCTGACCATCCTGGCCACCAGTAGCAGGCGTATCGTCGCGCCGCTGCAGAGTCTGGTGACTCAGGTCGATCGGGTGGCCTCGGGCGAGTTTGACACTCAGGTGTCGATCAATGCCCGCGCTCTGGAGTTGCGCGAGCTGGAGCTGGCCTTTAACAAGATGGTAGACCAGTTGCGCGAGTATCGCGACGATATTCAAAGCTATGTTGTATCGATCCTCAACACACAGGAAGAGGAGCGCAAGCGCATCGCCCGCGAGCTGCACGACGAGACGGCTCAGGAGCTGGTTGTGCTGGGCCGCCGCATCGAGATGGCCGCTGAAACCGCCACCGATCCCGATCTGGCAGAGGACCTGAATCGGCTGCGGGATATGGTCGACGACATGGTGCAGGGCGTCAGACGCTTCACCCGCGATCTGCGGCCTCCGCTGCTGGAAGAACTGGGGCTGTCGCGCACTATCGAGATTCTGGGCAACCGCATGGCTCGAGAGGAGCCTTTCGATGTGGGTGTTCGGGTGGTGGGAGAGCCCCGGCAACTGCTGCCCGAGCTAGAGTTGGGTCTGTACCGGTTGGTGCAGGAGGGGCTGAACAACGTGCGGCGCCACGCTCAGGCCACACAGGTAAACATCACCCTGACTTATGCCGAGAATGCCGTCGAGGTCGAGATCGTCGATGATGGGGTAGGGTTCGAGGGGCCTACCGATCCCTCGGAGCTTTTGCGTCTGGGGCGCCTGGGGTTGATGGGTATGCACGAACGGGCACGCCTGTTTGGCGGACGGGCGATGATCAACTCGACACCGGGAGAGGGAACGACGGTGCATGTGGTGATCCCCCTGTCTACCATTGTGCTTCCTCCTATGGAGGCTCGCTCATGATAGAACAACAATCAGTTACGCTAAAATGCTTAATCACGTTAGCCTGTTTGGCTGATGGCTCCGCCGCGAGGGCCTGCTATAATGGGGGCAGATACGGCGAGACGGGACTCGGGTCCTGTTGGCGCGATCATGTGATATTTGCTGTTCCCTCATCCGGCGCGAGGGACAGCGCTTCTTCTCCTCCTTGGTAGACGAGCCCTATCGATCGCGGTGGGCGGCGATTGGTAGGGCTCGTCGTGTTATGGAGGGGATTTATGGTACGAGCCTGAAATCGCCGCATTTGTATCGTGAAAAAGACACTCGTATAGATGATGTATCAGATCGTGCCGCTCCGGTCGGTATTTTAGCCAACGGATAGAAGTGCTATAATGAACACGATAAACGGTGTCACTTTTCGCTTTCAGCAGGAGCCTATGGAACCGATTCGAGTGTTGTTGGCCGACGATCACGTCATTATCCGCGAGGGAACGCGCGAGATTCTGGAGCGTGAGCCGGATCTGCACGTCGTGGCCGAGGCGGGTGACGGGCAAGAGACGGTGAATCTGGTTGCCCGCGAGCAGCCCGATGTCGCCATCGTCGATATCAGCATGCCGGTGCTCAGCGGAATCGAAGCGACCAAAGAGATCAAGCGTATCTCGCCGAAAACGGCCGTGCTGGTTCTGACGGCCTATGATGATGATGAATACGTCTTTGCCATTCTCGAGGCCGGGGCGGCGGGATACCTGCTCAAGAATGCACGAGGCAGCGAACTGATCGAGGCTGTTCGCAGGGTATACGCCGGTGAGTCGGTGCTCCATCCCACAATTGCCCGCAAGGTGGTAAGCCGGGTGACACACAACGACAGCTCCCGCGAAGAGTCTGAGGAAGAGAGCATAGAGGGCCTGACCGATCGTGAACTCGAGGTGCTTCGGCTGGCGGCCATGGGATTGAGCAATCGCCAGATCGCCGAAGATCTCGTCGTCAGCCCGCGCACGGTCCAGTCGCACATGGCCAATATCTTTGGCAAGCTACAAGTCGGATCGCGTACAGAGGCGGTGATGGTGGCCCTGAAGCGACGCTGGATTCGATTGGACGAGATCTCGGAATAAGCCCCCCTTTGACGCCGATGAGGAGCGTGTGGCGCGCCTATGGCGCCTGTAGTGTCTACGGCGCCGCCGTAGACGCCGCTATCATCTCTTGCAGCGCGCTGCAAAGATCTTGCAGGCGGGGCAACACCAGGTCGGCCAGCGGCGCCACCTCTCGGTGCCCGCTGGATTCGAGCACGAGTGCGGCACGCATGCCGGCGGCATGGGCGCCACGCACGTCGGTCTCGGTATCTCCAACGTGCAGGGCATGTTGCGGCGCCACTCCCAGGGCGCGCAGCGTGCCGGTAAATGCGTAGAGCGTCTTTTTGGTGACGCCGGTATCGCTGGAGAAGGTCAGCCAGTCGAACATGGCCAACAGGCCCCTCTCCTGAAGCATGCGGCGCACAACCACCCCCGGTGTCAGCCCCGTGTCCGAGATGAGGGCCACAAAAAAGCCGCGGGCGCGCAGTTCGCGCAGTACCTCACAGGCGCCGTCCAGAATGCGTGGCGGCGAAACCAGCAACGCCTCTTCCCAGAAGCGTAACGTCATCTCGTATTCCGGGGGCGTCAGAGTGGCGCCCAGCCGATCCAGCGTCATGCTCAACATGGTGGCGGCGCGCAACCCCATCCCTTCATGTAACGCCTGAAGGAATATCCGCGCGGAATCCTGGTACGCCTCGGCGACGCGCTCGCGCGGATATTCTCGGATGTAACCGGCCAAAAAGTCGATGCGTTCATCGGACAGATCATGGTGGGCATCCACCAGTGTGCCCCAAAAATCCAGTGTTACCGCCTTGAGCATTTGTTTTCTCCCCGCAATGTGAGCGTGACCATCATTCCTTTCGGGTGGCCCACGATATGTAGTAGAGAATCAGGATAAACAGCGCCAGCTCGAGTGTTTGAATGCCCAGCAGAAAAGCCACTGACGCGAACAATGCCAGGAACGACACGAATATCCCCCATCGGCGGCGCCTTCTGGGAGCTATAAGATCTAGCCGTCTCATTTCGCACTCGTATATCACGCCCGGAGACGGTTGACTCTCCGGATATGGCCGGCGCCTGCGGGGATAGGGGGATGGCCAGGGGGTCAGAGATCGATGGGGTAGCGGCCATCGTCGCGGATCGTCTGGCGCGCGGCCAGATAATTCTCCAAACGGGTGCCCGGCTGTAACACATTTCCGGTTGTCACCACCAGACCGCCGCCGGGGGCGGCATGGCGAATGGCGTATCGTACTTCGGCGCGGGCCTCTTCCGGAGTGCCCGCCACCAGGGCTTCACAGTTTACGCCGCCAAAGAAGCAGAGGCGACCGGCGTAGCGCTCTTTGAGCTGCTTCAAGTCCATGCCGATGCCGGGCTGGATGCCATGCCAGCCGTCTATGCCGGCCTCGACCAGGTCATCCAGGATGCTCCACACGTTGCCGTCGGTATGTTTGATAAAGTATCCGCCACGGGCATGGGCTGCCTCGACCTGGCACACCAGCCCCGGCAGCACGAACTCGCGAAAACGCCGGGGCCCCATGATGGGGCCGCGATTATCCGAATAGTCGTCGGTGGTCATCACCGCATCACAGCCGGCGTCCAGCATGGCCTCGATATAGGCGATGGAGCGATTCACATAGACCTGCACGGCGCGGTGGACGAATTCAGGATCGGTTACCATGCGCATCAGAAACTCGCCCATGCCGACGGTCTGCTGCCACGGAAAGGTGCCGTCCACGGGCGTGCGCCCGATGATAAAGTGCGAATCGCCCAGCTGGTCCACCACCCGCCGCACGGCGTCGAGTTCATCGGGCGCCACCTGATAGGGCTCGTCCGGATCGGGCAGGTCATCTATGGTGAGATCATCGCGATTCTTTTTCATCGCGATGTTGCCCGAATCGGGATGATAGTGCACCTCGTGGCCTTCATCATCTATCCAGGCATAGGGGCCGATCATGCGCGGGCGTCGATAAGGGATACTGCGGGGCACAACCGGCACACGCACGTAATCCCATTCCAGTATGCGGGCCAGATCGATGTGGGCGCTGACGTAATCATCCACAATCTCGTTCCGGCGCCCTGCCCATAGCGCCTCCATCTCGCGCCGGCGGGCGTTGTAAAGGGTGGGGCGGCCGATGATACGGGCCGCCAGCTCACCGTCTACGGCATTCTCTCCCGTGGGGACACGATCCGGCTCACGATGATGCAGTGCGGCGATCACCCGATCTTTGGGCCTCATGACTCAGCCTTTCGCGCTCGAAACGATGATGTTTCGTAAGATGGTTCCGGGACCTACTTGCATGATAACAAACGGCGTGCTATTGTCCAGTCGCAGCGCAGGGCAAGGGCGAAGATGCGGCTATATGGATGTAAAAGCTCCAAATGCAATCGCCCTGTACAGCGCGATGATCCGGAGCCTGTTCTGTGTCACACTCTAATGGGGGATGTGGCTCGGGAGGGGCTCTGCCTGCTGAACGAAACCGATGATGCAACGAAGGTGAAAAGATGGCCCGAAAAGTGATCGTAGAACCCTGGGATCCGAACTGGCGTACGCTCTATCATCAAGGCGCTAAGGAAGTGGCCGATGCGCTGGGCGATGAAGTGGTGGCGATCCATCACATCGGCAGTACGGCGGTGCCCGGTCTCCCGGCCAAGCCGATCATCGATATACTGGTCGCGGTGCATGATGTGGTGCGCCTGGATGCCCTGGACGAGCGCATGCTGTCGCGAGGATACCGGCCCCGGGGCGAGAACGGCATCCCCGGTCGACGCTACTACGTCAAGGGCACCGATGACGAGCACCTCTATCATGTGCACGCATTTCGACACAATGATCCTCAGGTTGCACGGCACCTCACGCTGGTCAAATATCTGCGGATGCATCCCCAGGAGGTCATGGCCTATGGCCGGTTCAAGACGGCGCTGGCCAAGCGTTTCCCCGATGATATCGGGGCCTATGTAGCCGGTAAGGCGGCCTTTATGCAGATGCTGGATCGCCGGGCGGCGGCCTGGCGGGCCGGGACCGACCGGAAACAGGCGACGCAACTGATCGAGCGATTCAGCGTGCCGTCGGACGCGCAGACGCCGACCAACGGTGACGGTCATCGACAGAGTTGATCTTTTAACGGCGCTCATGTCCTGCATCGATCCAGAGGAGAACGTTTCATGACCGAGACCCTTCATCCCAGCGCCCGGCGCGTCCAGGATGCGTTGCATGCTCTGGGTTTTGATTATCGCGTGGTCGAGCTGCCCCAAAGCACCCGCTCTGCCGTCGAGGCGGCCCGGGCGGTGGGCTGTGATGTAGAGCAGATTGCCAAGTCGCTGGTGTTTTGCGGCAAAGAGACGGGGGACCCGGTACTGGTCATCGCCGGCGGAGGCAATCGGGTGAGCGAAGAGGCGGTGGCGGCCCTGATCGGTGAAGCGATTACCAAGCCCGATGCCGACTATGTGCGCGAGCGGACGGGATATGTCATCGGTGGGGTGCCGCCGGTGGGGCATACCACGGCGTTGCGTACAGTGATCGATGAGGATCTCTGGCAACACGAGGAGATCTGGGCGGCGGCCGGGCATCCCCGGGCGGTGTTTTGCCTGCGTCCGGACGATCTGATCGCGATGACCGGCGGGCGCGTGGCGCGTATTCGCCGGTAACCCATAGGGGAACGGCGCGCGTGGCGAGCGCAGCTCTCAGGCGATGGCGGAGTGGCGATAACCGTCCATATCGTATTCCTCTGACCGATCTCCAACGGCGGTCGGAGGGATTGCGTCCGGAGACGGGATGCGCAGATGCTCGTCGGTCTCGTCCAGATGCCGGCGAAAGGCGCCGATGCTGCAGGATTTGAGCCGCTCCAGGCGAAGGTGCCAGAATTCGAGCCGCTCGCGCAGTCGCACGATCTCTTCCTCACGCAGCAGCTCTTTTTCCTGCTCCAGCAGGACCCGTCCGGCATCTCCGCCGGCGGCAAACTCGATCATCCGTGCCGCGCAATACCGGTTGAGACAGTCCTCATACTCGGCCAGAGCGCGTGTCTTTTCCTCTTCGGCCTGGCTGATGAGATCGAGATAGATCTCGGATACGCTTTTGAGGCAAAGGTCGATCATGAGGCGTTTCCTCCGGTTGGGGCGATGAGGCGGCGCACCGAACACCCGGATGATGTGGCGCCGGCCCGCCTGCTCATTATAGCATGTTGTCGGGCCCGCCATACGGCATGGACATAAACACCGGATAAAAATAGAATGGGCACACCTTGAACGTGGGTGTGCCCATTGATCTGTGTAATACTTGTTTAAAGAGATACGGCCGATTCATGGCGATTTTGTGTCGGCGCAATATCCCTGCCGATGACTTAGCCCGTCAGCGAATGCGGCCTGCCACCTCGTCCATACGTTCCATCACCGGGACGTCGAAGGGGCAGCGCTCCTCACAGGCGCCGCACTTGATGCAATCGGATCCATTGGCCGCGAGTCCGCGGTACTCCATCGCCACCTCCAGCCCCAGAACCGGCTTGGATGAATCCAGCAGGCGCATCACCCGGGCGATGTCGATTTCGGCGGGGCAGGGCAGGCAGTGATTGCAATAGACACATTCGCCCGTTGTATAGTGCTCAAAGTCCTTCAGAATGTGTACAAAGCTCTTTTCCTCGGGCGTGGCGGTAAAGTAGGCCAGCGCGGCATCCAGCTCCTCCAGACTACGGCAACCGGGCACCAGAGTCGAGACACCGGGCTGTTCCAGCGAATAAGAGAGGCACTGGACCGGCGTGATGGCGACCGATTTGTTCAGCTCGACATCCTGGCCGCCCGATTGCCAGTGCTCCATAGAGAGGGTCCGATCGGGCCGTAACAGCGTCCCCCCGGCGTACGGCTTCATACCCACCAGCCCGATATTGTGCGTGACGCAGGCCCGCATAAATTCATTGCGACCGGGAATGGCATGACCGACCAGGTTGATCGGAAACATGATCACATCGACATATCCAGTCGTGGCCACTTCCTGAGCGATAGAGGCTGTGTGCCCGCTAAAGCCGATGTAGCGGGTTTTGCCCTGGAGTTGGTAGCGCTGGGCCATATCCATCAACCCACCCGGCGACATGAGGGTGTCCAGATCCTCCTCGGTGTCACAGTTGTGCAGAAACAGCACGTCCACATAGTCGGTCTCGTAGCGGGTCAGAAAATCGTGAAAGTACTGTTCGGCCAGCTTTTTGTCGCGCGTGCGCACATACTGATTACCCTCCATGGCAGCGCCCAGATGAGCGGCCAGCAGTGCCCGATGACGATGCCCCTTGAATGCGGCACCCATCATATCGCGAAATTCGGGGTGGGCCCAAAACAGGTCGAAATAGTTGATCCCATGATCCAGTGCGGCGTGAATGACAGACGCCACATGGTCAGGTGGCAGGTCAAGCAGGTGCTCGGTGCCCAACGAGATAGCGCTGACCTCGAGCCCTGTTCTTCCCAGTGTACGATACTCCATGGTCGCCCTCCTCGCATGTGGGTGAATCGTAACAGTGTGACACTTGAGTATAGCGGGAACCCGCGCACTGTCAAAAACCTGGGCGTGATCCAGCAGAAAATGGGCATATGTGCTATAATGGTCGTAATACCGCTTGCCCGCGCAGGCGGATATCCTCCTCAACGGTGAGTTCCTCACAGTGGCGTGTTTTTACGTTCCTCAACGGTGAGTTCCTCACAGTGGCGTGTTTTTACGTTCCTCAACGCCGAGTCTTTCCGCGTGTCATTGACCGTGATCTGCCTTGCGCCAAAGCTGTCGCGTTCGAAACGTGCGTATTCTGTCCATAGACGAATCTCTGACGGTCGAGAGGTGTTTGAGCATAACGGCATCGCGAGATGACGGGTCGAGCCGTCTCTGAGCGACCCGGCTATGGCCTGGCTCAGCCAACACCCACGATACGCCCGATCTGCCGTCGTCTGTGTTTGCATCATGCGAACGGCGCACACATTATGCGACCATATCACACAAGGAGAGACTAAAGATGCACCACCCAACCCGCACCGCTCGCTCGATCACCCTGGCTCTTTGCGCGCTCATGCTGCTGACGGTGGCGCTTTCGGGTTGCCGGTCCGATCAGACCATCAAGATCGGTTTTGTCGGCCAGCTTACCGGCTCGGGCGCCTGGGTCGGCCAGGTCGCCGAGATCGCCCTCAAAGACCGCATCGATGAGATCAATGCGGCCGGCGGCATCAACGGCTACCGGCTCAAATTGATCAGCTATGACAGCCGCTCCGAAGTGCCCGACGCCGTGGCGGCCGTCAAGCGCCTCATCGAACAGGACAAGGTGGCCGCCATCATCGGCCCCGAATGGTCGGCCGCCGCCATCCCCATCGCGGCCATCGCCGACGAATCTCAGGTGCCCATCATCACCACGACGGCCACTCATGTGAACGTGACGGTCGATGAAGAGGGCGATGTGCATCCCTACATGTTCCGCGTTTGCTTCATCGATCCGTATCAGGGTTATGCTCTGGCCGATTTTGCCTATCGCGAGCTGGGCGCGCGCAAGGCCGCCTTTATCACCGATGTGGCCTCGCCCTACTCTGTCGGTATCCAGGACTTTTTCGAGGCCCAGTTCAGCGAGCTGGGGGGTGAGATCGTCGCCAAAGAGGGGTATCAGAGCAACGATCAAGAGTTTCGCGCCCAGATCTCGAACGTGATGCAAACCGATGCAGACCTGCTGGTGATTCCCACGGCTCAGTACCGCGACGCGGCTCTGATCGCCCGTCAGGGAGTAGACCTAGGGCTGGATATCCAGTATCTTGGTGTGGACGGTTGGGTGGCCAACGAGCTGCTGGACATGGCCGGCGCAGAGCTCGAGGGCGCCTATCTTTCCAGCGGCGTCTCGACCGAGTCGCCCGAATTTGCCGATTACAACGCACAATTTGAGGCCAAGCACGGCAAAAAGGCCACCGTGTTTGCTTACTATGCGCTGGACGCCCTGGCTCTGCTCGAGCATGCTATCGGCATCGCCGGTCCGGATCGCGAGGGCATCCGTGATGCGCTGGAGAACGCGGTGGATGTGCCCGCATTCAGCAGCAATATCACCATCGAGCCGGATACGCACAACCCGCACAACAAGCCCATTGTGGTGATGCAGATTCGCGACTCGCAGTGGCAGATCGTCAAGACCTATTCGCCTGGCGAATAGATCGGAGCCGTCTCTAGCGTGTGCAGGGGATGCGGCCCGGTCGCATCCCCTCAGGGGGCAAGGCCGTGACCCTATTTCTTCAACAACTGGCCAGTGGCATCTCGATTGGGGCGATCTATGCCCTGCTGGCCGTGGGATATGCCCTGGTCTATAGCGTCTACAGCTTTACCAACTGGGCCTTTGATGCGCTCATGGTGGCCGGCGCCTTTGCCGCATTCTACGGCGTCTCGCTTTTCGTCCTGCCCTTCTGGGCGTCGGTGCTCGTTGCGCTGGTGTCCACGGTGGCGCTTTCGGTGGTGGTGGAGCGTCTGGGCTATCGACCGTTGCGCATGCGCAATGCTCCACGCCTCTTTATGATGATCTCGGCCATGGGGATGAACATTGCGCTGGTGAACACCATGAACCGCTTCTTTGGCGGCGAGATTCGTAAATTCCCCACCATTACCACCGGTGCGTTACAGATCGGTGGCGTCGCCATCGGCCGTATGGATGTAATCGCCGCGGGCCTCTCTTTTGTCACGCTGTTCGCCTTGTGGGCTTTTTTGCGCTACACACGGGCGGGGTTGGGTATCCGCGCCAGCGCCATCGATACGACCACTGCCGGCTTGATGGGCATCAACAACAACACCGTCGCCCTGTTGATCTTTGGTATTACCGGGTTGTTGTCGGCAACCAGCGGTGTGTTCTACGGTATCAAATATGCCGTCTCTCCCTCCATGGGCACCGTGACCATCAAGGCCATGATCGCCAGCATCATCGGCGGGCTGGGAAGCCTTCCGGGCGCCGTGGTGGGCAGCCTGTTACTGGGCATCGTCGAGACCCTGGTGGCGGGCTATATCTCGTCGATCTATCGTGACCTGTTCTCATTCGCCATCCTTATCGTCATCCTGTTCTTTCTTCCCAACGGCCTGATGGGTCAGCGTAGCGCGGACAAACTGTGAGAGATCAAGATGGGTTACATTAATACCGTCGTCATTCTGGGGGGCATCAACATCATCGCGGCGCTGGGGCTGGCCATCCTCACCGGCTATACCGGCCTGTTCTCCATCGGGCATTCGGGCTTTATGGCCCTGGGCGGCTATATGGCCGCCGCTCTGGTGATGGAGCTGCAGGTACCCTTTATCCCGGCGCTCATCGGCGGGGGGCTGTTCGCCGGATTGTGCAGCCTCTTGATCGGCTACCCGACCTTTCGCAGCCAGTTGCGCGGTGACTATTTCGCCATCGCCACCTTTGGCTTTGCCGAGGCCGTGCGCCTGTTGCTGAACAACACCTATTCCGTCATCGGTGGGTCGTACGGCTATCAGCTGCCACCCCGGACGAACCTTCCCCTGGTGTTGGGGGTTGTCGTGGTGGCTCTGCTGCTGGCTCATAGCTTTGTGCGCTCGCAGTACGGCAAGAACTGTATCGCCGTCAAAGAAGATGCCGTGGCCGCCCGCATGATGGGCGTGAACGTGCTCAGAACGCAGCTCACGGCGCTGTTCATCAGCGCCTTTTATGCCGGAGTGGCCGGCGGGCTCTTTGGCTTTTACATGGCGTATCTCTCTCCGTCCATGTTCACCCTCACCCGCTCATCTGACTTGCTGGCGGCGGTGGTGTTTGGCGGCATGCAGTCGCTCATCGGCCCGCTTCTGGCGGCCTTTGTGCTGGTGGCCGTGCCCGAGGTCTTGCGCGTATTCACCGACTGGCGCCTGATCGTCTATGGCGTCATGTTCGTCATCATCATGGTATTCAGGCCCCAGGGATTGCTGGGCTACAAGGAGCTGAACCTGGACTTTATCGGGCGGTTCATCGAGCGCCTGCTGGCGTGGGTCGGGCGGATGGGCCGGCGCAAAGCGGAGACGGCGCCATGACCAAAGAACCTATCCTGCAGCTCGACGGCGTAACGGTGCAGTTCGGCGGGCTCGTCGCCATCAACGAAGTGGACATGCACCTGTCGCAGGGCGAATTTATCGGCCTGATCGGCCCCAACGGCGCCGGTAAAACCACCCTGTTCAACATCATCACCGGCTCGGTGCATCCCACCCGGGGGCGTGTGCTCTTTAAAGGGGATTCGATTGTCGGTCGTTCGTCGGATGCGCTATGTCACCTGGGCATCAGCCGGACGTTTCAGAATATCCGCCTGTTCCCCCAGATGACGGCTTTCGAGAATGTGGCCCTTGGCCTGCACAGCCGGCCGCACTATTCCATTCTGGAGGCCTTTGTACGGTCGCCGCGGGCGCTGAGGGCCGAGCGGCAGATGCGCGAGCGGGCGATGGGGTTGCTGAGCATGGTGGGGCTGGCAGACTATGCCGAGAATCGTGCCGGCAACTTGCCCTACGGTCTGCAGCGCCGCCTGGAGCTGGCCCGCGCCATGGCCACATCCCCCGAGTTGTTGCTGCTGGACGAGCCGGCCGCGGGGATGAACGAGGACGAGTGCGACGAGATGGTCACCATCATCTCGCGCATTCATCGCGAGATGGGCTATAGCGTGATCCTGATCGAACACCACATGAATGTGGTGATGGAGCTGTGCCGTGACTCGCGTATCTATGTGTTGAACCTGGGCGAGATCCTGGCCGAGGGTTATCCCCAGGATATTCAGAACGACCCGCGGGTGATCGACGCCTATCTGGGACAGAAGAAAGAACGCTATGCCTCAAGACGGTAACATGCTCAGGGTAACCGATCTGGACGTACACTATGGCGGTATCCACGCGTTACACAGTGCGAGCCTGCATGTGGATCGTGGTGAGATCGTGGCCGTCATCGGCGCAAACGGCGCGGGTAAATCCACCCTGTTGAACACGATCACCGGGGTTGTGCGTCCTTCCGGCGGGGAGATCTTTCTGGAGGGGCGGCCTCTGCCTCACGAGGCGCATCAGGTGGTCCGGGCCGGGGTGACGCTGGTGCCCGAGGGACGGCGTATCTTTGCTCCCCTCACCGTGCGTGAGAATCTACGTCTGGGCGCCTATGCGAGGACGGATCGCGCCGGGATCGCCGAGGCGATGGAGCAGGTGTTCGCCCTGTTCCCCGTGCTGCGCGATCGGATCAACCAGCTCGGCGGTACCCTCTCGGGGGGTGAGCAACAGATGCTGGCTCTGGGACGGGCGCTCATGTCGCGCCCCCGCGTTTTGTTGCTGGACGAGCCCTCACTGGGGCTGGCTCCCCTCATCGTCGATCTGCTCTTCGATACCGTTCTCCGGCTCAATGAGACGCAAGACCTGACGGTGCTGCTCGTGGAGCAGAACGCCAGCATCGCCCTGGAGATCTGTGATCGGGCCTATGTGCTCAAGACCGGCCAGATCGTCATGGAGGGGCGAGGGAAGGATATATTGAACGACCCGCGGGTGCGCGAGAGCTATCTGGGTGTGTCCGGCTGATCAATACATGCTAAAGGGGATCACTATGGGGGCAGATCGGGTTCTGTATAACGGCATCATCTATACACTGAACGCGGAGCAGCCGCGGGTTTCGGCGCTGGCCGTGCGCGACGGGCGCATCATCTATGCCGGTGACGATGCCACGGCGCGGGGGATGCGCTCTTCCGGCGGTGAGGCGGTCGACCTGCGCGGTTATTGCGCCATCCCCGGGCTGGCCGACGCGCACCTGCATTTTAGCTCTTTTGCGCAATCGCTCATGTCGGTGAACGCCGAGATGCCGACGCCGGATGAGGCGCTGGTCAATGTGGCCGAATTCGCCGCGCGCACACCGGCGGGCGAATGGGTGGTGGGGCGCGGCTGGAACCACAACGTGTGGGGGGGCGAATTCCCCACGGCGGCCCAACTGGATCGGGTGGCTCCGGCGCACCCCGTGTGTCTGAGTGCCAAGAGCGGCCACGCCGTTTGGGTGAACAGCCTGGCCCTGCGTATGGCGGGCATCACCGCCGAGACGGCCGATCCGGCCGGCGGCGAGATCGTTCGCGATGCATCGGGACAGCCCACGGGCCTGTTGCTGGAAGAGGCGATGAATCTGGTCTATCGTATCATTCCCGAGCAGACGGTGGCCGATGTGGCCACGGCCATGGCCGACCAGGCCATCCCCATGGCTCATCGCGCCGGGCTGACGATGGTGCATGACATGGATGGGGCGCTCTCCTTCGGCGCCGAACAGATGCTGCAAGAGCAGGGCCGCCTGACCCTTCGCGTGCTCAAGAGCATCTCTCTGGAGGTGCTGGACGAGGCGCTGGCCGTGGGGTTACGCACCGGCTATGGCAATGATCTGTTGCGGATCGGCCAGGTCAAGATGTTTGCCGACGGCGCCCTGGGGCCGCGCACATCCTGGATGCTGGAAGGGTTCGAGACGGCCCCGGAGTACACCGGCATTCCGACCACCGACATCGACGTGCTGCGCGAGGCCGCCGAAAAGGCTAACCGCGCCGGTCTGGGGTGTGCCATCCACGCCATCGGCGATCGCGCCTGTCGCGAGATCCTCGACATCTATGAGGGGCTGCGCTCTCGTTACCCCCGGATGCGTAACCGCATCGAGCATTTGCAGATCCTGCACCCCGACGATTTCGCCCGCGTGGGGCGGTTGGGTGTGATCGGCTCTATGCAGCCGATCCACGCCACATCGGATATGTTCATCTCTGATCGACATCTGGGGGCGCGAGCGGCGGGAGCCTACGTATTCAAGACGTTGCTGGATCAAGGCGCCGTGCTGGCCTTTGGCTCCGATTGCCCGGTGGAGGTGATCGATCCGCTGGTGGGCATTCATGCGGCGGTGACGCGTCGTCGGGGTGACGGCATGCCCGGCGTAGAGGGCTGGTATCCCGACCAGCGCCTGACGGTCGAACAGGCGGTACGGGGATTTACCCTGGGGGCAGCCTATGCCGCCGGCATGGAGGACCGGCTGGGAAGCCTGCAGGTGGGCAAGCTGGCCGATGTGACCATTCTCGGGCAGGATATCTTTGCCATCGACCCGATGGATATTCCGCATGCCGGGGTCATGGGCACGATGGTCGGAGGGCGCTTTGTCTGGCGCGATGCCGGCCTCTAATCCGGCGGGCCGGGGCAAACGCATTTGAAACTCGTGCACAACGGCAGGCTGTTTTGTGGCTCTCGGGTGAGGGCAGCCACTTCACCTTCCGAAGGTGATACCGGAAACCCCCCAAAAGTGTTGACATTCGCCGATGGGTATGATATGATGAGGGTGCAGAGTCTCGAGAGATTGATGAATTCCACTCGGGTATCTGGTGAATAGGAGTAGGCGGCAAGCGGGAGCCAAAGTTAAGGTAACCGTGAGTTGGTGTAAAGAAAGCGGAAATAGGTCCGCTGGCAGGAAGCCAACGAGTCAGTAGCTCGAGCAGTCGGGTGAACGCGAGCCAAGCCGAAGCTAAGGAGAAGACACTCCATAATAACGAAGCCGGGTGCAATTACGAGGGAAGATCAAAGGTCACTTGAGGCTCTGCATTTTGTTTACCCTGTTTGCTTAGGGCGGGCCGTGATGCGAGTGCACCACGGCCCGCTTTTTTCATCTTATAAGATATGGTGGGCTGTCTCGAATCGATACCCCCACACCGCCCGGAGCAGCCTCTCATGTCATCCTTATCGATGGGGGAGGCAGGATGAGAGCCCGGCGTAGTATCCTGGATGTGATCGGCCGCACTCCACTGATTCAACTGACCCGCGTGGCCGATGGATTGCCCGTCACGTTGCTGGCTAAAGCAGAGTTTCTCAATCCGGGAGGCAGCATCAAAGATCGTATCGGTCTGGCGATGGTGGAGGACGCCGAACGTCGTGGCCTGCTCGTGCCGGGAGGGACCATTGTCGAAGCGACCGCCGGAAATACCGGCGTTGGTCTGGCGCTGGCCGCCGCCCTCAAAGGGTATCGCTGCATCTTTGTCCTGCCCGACAAGATGAGCGCCGACAAGGTGAGTTTGCTCAGGGCTTATGACGCCGAGGTGGTCATCACCCCGACGGCGGTGCCGCCCGATTCGCCCGAGAATTATACCAATGTCGCCGACCGACTGGCGCGCGAGATTCCCGGGGCATGGCGCCCCAACCAGTTTGCCAATCCGCGCAATCCCGAGGCGCACTATGCCACCACCGGTCCGGAGATCTGGGAGGATACCGGTGGCGCAGTGGACGTCTTTGTCGCCGGCGTGGGCACCGGCGGCACGATCTCGGGGGTGGGGCGCTATCTAAAGGAGCGGAACCCCGCTATTCGGGTTATCGGAGCCGATCCCGAGGGGTCGATTCTATCCGGCGATTCGCCGCGCCCTTATCTGGTCGAGGGGATCGGCGATGATTTTGTGCCGGCTACCTTTGATCGGCAGGTGGTGGACGATATGGTGCGGGTGAGCGATGCCGAATCGTTCCACATGGCTCGCCGCCTGGCCCGTGAGGAGGGCCTGCTGGTGGGCGGCTCTTCCGGGACGGCGGTGGCCGCTGCCGTACGCTATGCCCGCCAGTTGGAGCCGGGCAGCATCGTGGTGGTATTGTTGCCCGATACCGGCCGCAACTATTTGAGCAAGCTCTATTCGGACGAGTGGATGGGGGAAAAGGGCTTCCTGTCGACGTCCGGGGTGAGAGGGGTGGGAGATGAATCTCCCGATGCTCCATAAGGCCACGCGGACTGTTGACACGAAATGATATGATCCGCTTCTGGGGGCAGAGCGACCGGAGCGGGAGGAGCGCGTTATGAGCGAGGGCTTTTCGACACGAGCCATTCACGCCGGCCAGCCGGCCGATCCGGCTACGGGGGCCGTTATCACGCCGATCTACCAGACCTCGACCTATGTACAGGAAGAGATCGGTCGGCACAAGGGTTACGAGTATTCACGGACGGGCAACCCCACGCGCGCGGCGCTGGAGTCGTGCCTGGCGGCGCTGGAGGGGGGCGAATTCGGCCTGGCCTATTCGTCAGGGCTGGCCGCGACCGACGCGGTGCTGGCGACACTGCGCCCGGGTGATCATATCATCGCCGCAGAGGACCTCTATGGCGGCACCTATCGCATGTTCGAGAACATCTATCGCCCTCGCGGACTGGATTTCACCTATGTGGACGGTCGGCGCGTGGACGCGTTTGCCGACGCGTTGCGCCCCGAGACGCGATTGATCTGGATCGAGACGCCGACCAATCCGCTGCTGCACCTGGTCGATATCGCCGCGGTGGCCGTCATCGCGACACAGCATGGCGCCCTGCTGGCGGTCGATAATACGTTTGCCACACCCTATCTACAACGGCCACTGGCTCTGGGCGCCCACGTCGTCGTTTACAGCGTCACCAAATACCTGGGAGGGCATTCGGATGTGGTGGGCGGCGCTTTGATCACCGGCGATCGGACGCTGTACGACGCCTGCCGGTACTATCAGAACGCAGCCGGCGCCGTGCCCGGGCCTTTCGATGCGTGGCTTACCCTGCGGGGTATCAAGACGCTGGCGGTGCGTATGGATCGGCACAACGAGAACGCCATGCGCGTGGCCCGGTTTCTCCGTGGGCACCCGGCGGTACAGATCGTATACTACCCCGGGCTGGACGATCATCCCCAGCATGATCTGGCATCCCGGCAGATGGCCGGTTACGGCGGGATGGTCTCGTTTGATATCGCAGGGGGACGAGAGGCGGCCAACGCGTTCCTCAAGAACCTGACGATCTTTTCGCTGGCCGAGAGTCTCGGCGGGGTCGAGTCGCTGGCCTGCTATCCGGCCGAGATGACCCATGCCGCCATCCCCGAAGAGGAGCGGTTGCGGCGGGGCATCACCACCGGACTGATCCGTCTGTCGGTGGGGATCGAGGATGTTGACGATCTGCTGGCCGATCTGGAGCGGGGATTCGACGCGGTCAAGGCGATGCGCTAGATGCGCGCCCGCCTCCATTTCGCCCTTTTCGATTCAGATGATGATGGCCAATCTAAAAGAAGGAGAGATATGGCTGATTCTGATTGCATGTTCCGGCTTGGGCGCATACAGGATTACCTACGATACAGCGCGGCGCAACAGTACGAGGTGCAGTCTCTGCCGTCGTTCACGGCCTATTTTCATCCGCAGAATGATCTGCCCTACTTTAACTATGCCATTCCCGATGGCCCTCTTTCCGAAGATGTCGCGGCGGCTCTGGACATGTTGCGTGAGGCCTTTGAGCGGCGGGGACGGCGCCCCCGGATCGAATTTCTGGCCGAGTGCGCGCCTGAACTGGCGGACACTCTGACCGAGGCCGGGTTCATTCAGGAGGCGCGGCAGGTGCTCATGGTTTGTACGGCGCAGAGCTTTCGCCCGGCGCCTCCCAGAGAGGGCGTGACGGTAACGCGCCTTCTTTCGGATGCCTCCCTCGATGCTTTGCGGCGCATGCTGGATGTGCAGCGCCGGGGATTCGACCCCGAAAGCGATGTGGCGGTGAGCGAATACGAGGCGCAATGCTTTGCCGAAGGTATGGGCGGTGGCGCCGCCTATCTGGCCGAGTTGGGTGGGGAAGCGGTGGGGGCAGGAATCTATATGACGCCCTGGCAGGGGATGGCCGAGCTGACCGGAATCGCCACATTGCCGGCCTATCGGCGACGGGGCATTGCGACGGCCCTGGTCAGTTGCGCGGTGCGCGATGTTCTGGCGCATGGCGCAGAGATGGTGTGCCTCATCGCGGCGGATGAGGCCGCCGGCCAGATGTACGAGCGAGTCGGTTTTGAGGCGGTGGGCACCATGCTGGCCTATGTGGTGCAGGATATCCCGGTGCCCGACTCTTCCGATCCCTCAGAGTGAACGACGCGGCATAAGTCCAAACCACCACCTTCCGAAGGGGGCGCGGCAGAGACCTTCGGAAGGTGGGATCTGCCCGAGGGCGGCTTGCAGGTCTCGTTGGGATAGAGTAAGCTGTAAAAAGGATGGACGTTTGACGGCCCGCCGGTGTGTGGACATCCTGACCCTCAACCTCTGAATCCCTCCACCGGTTCAGAATGACTACCGTACTTTATGATCCTGTTCTCTATCATTGCTCATCGTTCCCGCGATGCAAGGCCGTCATAGAGCGGGAGCGACCGTATG
>JBMNOI010000157.1:0-7687 GCA_050942995.1 Anaerolineae bacterium | reverse complement strand
AACCGGCGCTGGGCGTCATCGCCATTCAGGCGTTTGCCTGGAACTGGAACAACTTTATGGAGCCGTTGATCTATCTGAACGAGCCCAAGAACTTTACCATCGCCATCGGGCTGCGCCTGTTCCAGACACAGCAATCGCAAAAGATGCCCGAGACGATGGCCATGAGTGTGGTGGCCCTCATCCCGGTGCTGATCATGTTCTTTATCGCGCAGCGCAGATTCATCCAGGGCATCGTCATTACCGGTGTCAAGGGAATCGACTGAGCGCCCGGAACCAAGTCGTAAAACAACCCCCTTCCGAAGGTCTCTATTCGCCTCCTTCGGAAAGGGACACCGGGGCATACGGCCTAAAGAAAAAGGGCCCCAAGCGGCAACTTGGGGCCCAGGGCTCGGAACAGACAGGGGTGCTGTCCATCCTTCGCGCCACGGAAGAATAGCACGGGCGCCCCATCCTGTCAACCCGTATCATCGGCGGGTCGAGGGCACATTGTTCATCTCCCCTCTGCAAAACCCGTCGCGCTCGAAGGGAGGTGAAAGCCGAAAACAGATCGTGGGGTGGATGCGTCGGCCGAGCGTTTCGCACATATCGAAACAATGAGGAGGAAAAGATATGCGTAGTGAACAGAGATGGAGCCGGCGTCAGTTCCTGGGAGCCACATCCTTGATGGCGGCGGGAACCATGTTGGCAGCCTGTACACCCAAAGCCACAGAGTCACCCGATGCCCAACCGGCGCAGGCAGAGGGGCAGGCTCCCGCTCCTGCCGGAACCTCCATCACCATCCAGTACTGGGTATTCTGGAATCAGCTGGCCGCCTGTGAAGAGGCGTGGCGCGCCACCGATGAGTGGAAAGAGATCGAGAGCAACAACATCACCCTCGAATTCAAAACCGGCGCCGGTGGTGATGCCGGGCGTACGGCTGTGGCCGCCGGCACACCGTGTGATGTGGGCGACCTGGGGCCTCAGCGCGACTTTATGATCGGCGGCAAACTGCTTCCTCTGGAGGATTTCATATCGGCCAGCTCCAAGGTCAGCGAGGATATGTTCTTCGAGGGCAACTGGGCCGACGGAGTGTACGAGGGAACCGTCTATGGCGTGCCCGCGCACGAATGCTTTGTCCGTCGCGGGTTGAACTATAACGCGCGCATGGTAGAGGAAGCCGGGCTCGACCCCGACGATCCGCCCACCACATGGTCCGAGCTATTCACCTGGCATGAAAAGCTTACCAAGTTCGACTCGGCGGGCAACCTGGTCCAGTTCGGCATCGACCCGTACGACGCCGAAGGCGGCACCGGCCCGGGCGGCGATGGATTCGCCCTCGGCGACGCCTGGGATTTTACATGGTTCGATAGCGAGACGGGCACATTCAATGTAAACCACGAGCGGATGATCGAGGCTCTGGAGGTCATGTCCGAGTTCTATCGCCACATGGGGCCCGATAACCTGCAGGGGCTGCGCTCGGTGGAAGGCCAGGGAACCTGGGGCGGCGCCTATAACGCCGAGGTGCAGGCGATGATTCTAGAGGGATACTGGCACCCCGGAGAGACGCTTCACGAAAAACCCGAAGTCTCGCAGTACAACCGGGCCACCTGGTGGCCGATGCCCGATTTTCGCAAAGGGGACAAAATCCAGTTCTACGGCGGCCATGTCACCTCTCTGTTCAAAGACGGCCCCCAGGCACTGAACGCGTTCCCCGTGATCGAGTTCCTGCAGAGCAAAGCGGCCTGCGACATTATCTTTGACACCATCGGCTGGCTTTCCGGCCTCAAGGATTATGTCAAAGGGATCGACGGCTCCAAGTTCCCGGGGCTCGACTTTTACATCCGATCGGCGGAGGAGGCAACGCACAAATACCAGAGCGCCCACTGTCCGATCCAGAGCTTTGCCAGCCAAAAGTTTGTGGAGTATCGCGAGCAGGTATACCGCGATGCGATGACGGCCAAAGAGGCTGCGGAGCGGTGGCAAAAAGACCTTGAGGACGAGTGGATAGAGGCGGGCTTTGCCTGATGATTCCAGAGCTACGCCGGGGGTTGTGATCCCTTGAATGCCACAGCAACCGGCATCAAAATCGCACGGCTCTGATGACCCGCCCGGATATTGCCAGAGACATCACCCGGTGGAGTGGGTCGGCGCCCACTCCACCCCTTCCCGACGTCCCCTGATGGAGGAGTAGCGGAATGTCTACCTATGCGTCACGAATACGGTTGCCCTCCAGGTCACGGATGACGGCGCGTGAGTGGCGTCGTGAACTACTCGGGCTCTTGTTCGTCGCCCCCTGGATTGTCGGCTTCCTTTGCTTCACCTTTTACCCGTTGCTGTCTTCTGCCTATTACAGCCTGACCCGCTATGACCTGATGCGCGAACCCATATTCATCGGTTTTGCCAATTATGCGCGACTACCGGCCGACACAGACTTTATCCTGGTGCTCCAGAACACCCTGTGGTGGGTCGGCTTTAGCGCCCCGGCAGGCGTTATCTCGGCGTTCCTGATGGCAACACTGCTCAACACAGAGATCGTCGGGCGCTCGGTGTATCGCGCCATATTTTTCTTTCCGTCCATCGTTCCCGCCTTTGTGACGGCCATCGTCTGGCAGTTTTTGCTCAATATTCAGTATGGCGCCATCAATGCGACCCTGCGGGGCATCGGCTTGAAGGCCATCCCATTCCTGTCAGACCCGGCCGTAGTCAAGCCCAGCCTGCTACTCATCCACATGTGGGCACAGGGAAGCGCCATGGTGATCTTTTTAGCCACCCTGCAGGATGTGCCACGCTCTCTCTACGAGGCGGCCACCGTCGACGGCGCCAACGCATTTCGCCGATGGTGGAATATCACCATTCCCATGTGCAGCCCGGTTATTTTCTTCAATCTGGTAATGGCCTTCATCGGTGGGTTCCAGACCTTTACGCTGCCCTGGCTCCTTACCCAGGGCGGCCCGAACCGCGCCACCGAGTTTTACGCCATCAACCTGTACCGGAACGCCTTCTCGTACATGCGCATGGGCAAAGCCTGTGCCCTGGCCTGGATCCTTTTCGTCATCATCGTTATCTTTACGCTGATACTGTTCAAAGTGACCGGCCGCTGGGTCTACTATGAGGGCAGGTAGGACAAGAGGAGGAGAATGATGGGAGCAGGCCAGATATCTCTGAGAGACCGCTCTGCCACAGGCACCGGCCTGACCCGACGGAAACAATGGAGCTTTGTCGGGGTGATCGGCATAATCGTCAAATACATCCTGCTCATCGGCCTGGCGCTCAGCTTTATGCTACCCTTTATCTGGATGTTTTCTTCGGCGCTCAAAGATGATACGCAGGTGTTCAATGTGCCCCCAATCTGGGTTCCCTCTCCCGCCTATTGGGAAAACTTTTGGAACGCATGGACGACGTTAGATTTTAACCTCTGGCTGTACAATACCGTCTTTCGCTATGCGGTGCCCGTCACCATCGGCACGGTGCTCTCTTCGGCCATCGTGGCCTATGGTTTTTCACGCATCCAGTGGCGAATGCGTGACTATCTTTTCGGCGTTTGCCTGGCGACGATGATGGTTCCCGGCCAGGTGACGCTGGTTCCCCTGTTCATCGTCTTCAAGACGCTGGGCTGGGTGGATAGCTTCAGGCCGCTGGTCATCCCGGCCTATTTCGCCAACGCGTTCAGCGTATTCATGCTGCGCCAGTTCTTTCTCACCCTGCCGCTGGAGCTATCCGACGCCGCCCGTATCGACGGCGCTAACGAGCTGGGCATCCTTTTGCGCATCGTCATGCCGCTGGCCAAGCCCGCACTGACGGTGATCGCCCTGTTCAGCTTTATGGGCGCCTGGAACGATTATTTCGGGCCGTTGATCTACTTGAACAGTCAGAGCCAGTGGACGCTGGCCCGCGGCCTGGAGCGGCTGCGCGGCAGTGTCTATGAGGTGGGATATACACGCATGGCCTACCCCTATCTGATGGCAGTTAGCACCATGATCACGGTGCCCATCTTGATCGCCTTTTTCCTGGCGCAACGCACCTTTATCGAGGGCATCTCGCTTACCGGCATCAAGGGGTAATGGCGCCTTGTCCGACGATCCTGAGGGTGATTGTATCGAAAAAGAAGAGCGAGTAAGATAGCGCAAGTTGCGTTCGTCTCAGCCTGTCGCCGCGACAAGCGGCCCACGACAACGATGCGAGGAGGCCTGGCAGTGAGTAATGTGGTTGGCATGGGTGTAGTAGGCGCGGGATCCATCGGCATCCGCGCCGCGTTGGAGCATCTGAGTCTACCCGATGTGCAAGACCGTGTGCGCCTGGCGGCCGTCTGCGATCCGGTGCCGGGACGCGCCGAGGCGGCTGCGGCCAAGTACGGCGTGGCCGCCCACTACGAGTCGTTCGAGGATCTGCTGGCCGACCCGAATGTCGATGCGGTAACCCTCTGTTCGCCCATCGGTCTGCACTATGAGCAAGGGTTGGCCGCCATCAAGGCGGGCAAGCACGTTCACTTTAACAAGACCATGGCCATTACCGTGGCCGAATGTGACGAGATGATCGCCGAGGCGGCCAAGCGCAATGTGCGTCTGGTTGCATCGCCCGGCATGATGCTCTTTCCACGCAATCAGCGCATTCGCAGGCTGGTACTGGAGGGCAAGCTGGGTCAGCTCGTCTGGGCCATCACCGGCGCCGCCGGCGTGGGCCAGTATCACCTCAACGAATCGGTGCGCGCCGGCGACGACGTGCTCAGCAATATCGATCCGAGCTGGTATTACCGTCGCCCGGGTGGCGGCCCCCAGTACGATGTGACCGTCTACTGCCTGCATATCCTGACCGGCATCGTCGGCCCTGCCAAACGGGTCACGGCCATGTCGGGGCTGCTCATCCCCCAGCGCGAGTATCGCGGCAAGATGATCGATTGCGACATGGATGATAACACCATGCTGTTGCTGGACTTTGGTAATTCGTTCTTCGCCTACGCCTATGGCGCAGTGGCCGGCAATGTGTGCAGGGGCTTTCAGCCCAACATCTATGGCACCGAGGGTGAGGTGATCGGCACCCGGTTCGGCGATATCGATCTGACCCAACCGCACGATCTGCAACCCCATCATGTGGGCGAGCACCTCAAGTTGGGAGAGCGGCACGTGTTCGAGGACATGATGCAGCTCGTCGATTGGATTCGTGAGGATAAACCCTCTATCGCCAGTGCCGAACATGCCCGCCACGTCATCGATATCATAGAAGCGGGTTATCGCGCTGCGGAAACGGGACAGACACAGGAACTGCGCACGTCGTTCGAGCCGCTCTCTCTGGACGAGCTGGTTGACTGATCTCAAATAGAACGTCGGAAGCGCACGCGCGCCGCAGCGCATGCCTTTCGGCGTTCGTCTTGACACGGCCCAACATCTTTTCAACAAAGGAGATCCTCATGAAAGTGCTTATCACCGGCGCCAGCGGCCGCTTTGCCCGATTTGTTGTGCAATCTCTTCGCGACGATTACGAGCTGGTGCTCTTTTCGCGCTCTCCCCTGCCCGAGGATCGCGCCGATCTGCCGTGGATTCAAGGTGACCTGACCGATTTCGAGGCCTGTCGCCGCGCCGTGGAGGGAGTCGATGCCATTCAGCATCTGGGCGCCGTGCCCTCTCCCAGCGATCACCCGCAGCAGAGCTCCCGGCAGCCCGGGCGTCCCTTTGACGCCACGATGAACACCAACATTATGGGCACCTACTACCTGATGCGCGCCGCCGTCGAGGCCGGTGTCCAGACGGTGGTGATGGCCGGCTCTAACTGTGCCTTTGGGCATGGATATCGCATCTCCGATAATCCGTTCCCCATCAGCTATCTGCCGCTGGACGAAGCCCATCCCTCGGATGTGGAGGATTCCTACTCCTATTCCAAACTGGTGGGGGAAGAGCTGCTTCACTCGTTCACCCGCGCATGGGGCATTCGCACCTATGTCACACGCCCGGCCGGCATCTGCCCGCCCGAGCGCCTGCAGCAGATGGCCGCCCAGGCACAGCCCGTCACCGGCTGGAGCGACTGGATGTGGGGCTATGTGGCCAGCGAAGACCTGGCCGATCTGCACCGCATGATCATGGAAAAGGCCGAGAGCCTGTCGCCTCATGATGTGTTCGTGGCCAATGGACTCGATTCAACCCTTCTGGAGCCCAGCCGGGAAGTGATCGCCCGATTCCGTCCCGATCTGCTTCCGGTAACCAAGATGCAGGGGCACGACGCCTTTTTCTCCGTGGCACACGCCTGCGAGGTCGTGGGCTGGACTCCCAAACGCTCCTGGCGTGACTATCTGCCCTGAGGCGTCCTTCGGCGTTCGTCGATGAGCAACCCTGCGCCAACACAAGGAGGTTCATCGTGACCAAGGTTCTGGTCACCGGTGCCAGTGGCCGGTTTGCGGAATATGTCGTCAAGTCGTTGCGAGATGATTACGAGCTGGTGCTCTTTTCGCGCTCTCCCCTGCCCGAGGATCGCGCCGATCTGCCGTGGGTTCAGGGAGATCTGAACGATTTCGAGGCCTGTCGCCGCGCCGTGGAGGGGATCGATGTCATTCAGCATCTGGGTGCCGTGCCCTGGCCCAGCGACAATCCGGCGGCGCGCGCGCGGGTGGCCGAACGCGGCCGCGAGTTGCCTCCGTTCGATGCCACCATGCGCACCAACATTATGGGCACCTACTACCTGATGCGCGCCGCCGTCGAGGCCGGCGTCCAGACGGTGGTGATGGCCGGCTCTAACTGTGCCTTTGGGCATTGCAGCCGCCTGTCGTGCACGCCCTATCCGGTGCGCTATCTCCCGCTGGACGAGGAACATCCCTCAGATGTCCAGGAATCGTACGACTATTCCAAATGGGCGGGCGAGGAATTGCTGGCCTCGTTCACCCGCGCGTGGAGCATCCGCACCTATGTCACGCGTCCGGCGCAAATCTATCCCCCCGACGACCTCAAGCGACTGGCCGAAGAGATTCGGCCGGCCACCGGCTGGAGCGGCGCCTTTTGGGGGTATGTGCCCAGCGAAGACCTGGCCGATCTGCACCGCATGATCATGGAAAAGGCCGAGAGCCTGCCGCCGCACGACGTCTATGTGGCCAACGGCCTGGACACTGTGGCGCTGGAGCCGAGCCTGGAGCTGGTCGAACGGTTTCGCCCCGACCTGTTGCCCCTGGCCGGCAGCCTCAGCGGCCACCGGGCGTTCTTTTCCGTCGCCAAAGCGCAGCAAGCGCTTGGGTGGACACCACAACGCAGCTGGCGAGATTACTGCTAGATCGTGTTTGAACGGGGGTGTTTTCATTGTTGTGGGGGCTATGCCTCCACAACAATGAAAGAATACCGTTCGGGCACACCCGGCATGCCTATGAGAACCTGTTCTTCAAAACCCGGAAAGGTATCGCTCGCCCCACTTTTGAGTATATCACGATCCAGGCACAAGTGATTCCGAGGCGCTGATGCCTCGGAATCGGATTTCTCTGTTCCGTAAGTATGCTGTGAATGATGCCGGCTCGCTGTTCCGGCAGGGCGGGATATGCTTCTTCTTCTTTTGACATATAACCCGATACCCTTCTATACTACGGTCGAACAGTTCCGGCGAAGCTGATGAGGAAACGGGACCCACCGCCCCCGCGGATAGATCACACCCCCTATCGCGGGTGTCACTTTCCCGTGTATCCGCATCCTCTTTGCTTCATCGTCTGCTGTCCGGTTCTACACAACATTGCGTGGCTTTA
>JBMNOI010000156.1:0-7738 GCA_050942995.1 Anaerolineae bacterium | reverse complement strand
GATGCGCCATCGCGCGCCCGAGTGGGACATAGCCCCCGATCGCATCGGCGTCATGGGCTTTTCCGCCGGTGGCCATCTGGTGGCTCACCTGGCCACCGGGTACGATGAGGCCGATCCCGTAGCGGATGAGATCGGCGCCGCCGGCGCGCGCCCCGATTTCGTGGCGCCCATCTATCCGGGCATCCGCGAAGAGGTGGCCGCGCGGGTAAACGCGCAGACGCCCCCCGCTTTTTTGTGCGGAGTGGACGACGACACGCTCACGCCGCCGGAGAACTGTTTACGTTTCTATAGCGCCTGTCGAGCGGCCAACGTGCCCGCCGAACTGCATATCTTTCGGGCCGGCCGCCACGGATTCGGCCTGGGCGAGCCGGGCCAGCCGGTGACCATGTGGCAGGAGATGTTCATCGCCTGGCTGCGCGGGATGGGGATGATGTAGAGCGCTTTTCACACCCCCGGCAGATGCCGCCGCACATAGGGCGACTCGAATTCGCCCGCCAGAATGTCCATCTCGACCAGATCATACGCCACGCCGCCGATGATGCGCGCCTGCCGCCGCCGACCGATGACGGAAAAGCCGGCCTTTTCGTAGCAGCGCAGGGCGCGGGCGTTGAACGCAAAGCAGCCCAGCATGATGCTGTTCAGGTTCAACAGGTTCAACCCGTAATCCACCAGCAGCCGCGTGGCCTCGGTGCCGTATCCCTGCCCCCAATACTCCTTCTCGCCGATGAGGAGGCCCAGCATGGCCGAGCGGTTGACGTGATCCACACCAAAGAGCATCCCCCGGCCGATGAGGATGTCACCGTCCAGAGTGACGACGCTGAACACATGCCGCCTCTCCCGCAGTGTGGCGGCGATGCCCTCGAGCGCCAGCTCGGTCGTCGAGATAGAGTAGGCCTCGCCGCCCAACGGGATGGCCACATCCAGATCGTTCTCCCACGCCGCCCAGCGTGCGGCATCCTCCGGGATCGGGGGCGAGAGATAGCAGCGGTCGCCGACGAGTCGTTTATGACGAGACATAGGTGCTCCTTAATGGTGCAGAATACGCCTTTGGAAGGGGACACCCTCCTCTCAAAGGTCGCTGTGCCGCTCTCCCGGCCCCCCCTGCCTTCGGGCGCTCTCGGCCCCGATGGTCCGGTAGAGCCCGGCCAACGCCCGGAGCTGATCCGGCCGACGAGCTCATCTCAGATTGTCAATGGCAAAGGGACGGCTCGAGTTTCATGGCATGAACCCTGCCACATTCCGGTAATGGGCGCTATGATAGTATATTATTCCTTAAACTCCAATTTTATACATCACCCTCACCCCGGCGGTGTACCCACCGCCACCCCTCTCCAATAATATGGGAGAGGGGTAATGGTATCGAGATCCACAAACATCCTCTATACAATCACGGATCGCCCTCACCGGCGCATTCGCTTGGTATCGCCCGTTCGCAGGAGTATACTCGGTCCATCGATCGTCCATCCTGATACCCCAAGGGAGGCAACATGTTAGACCCCATTGCCGCCACCATCGCCAAATACGAGAGCAAGCGCAGGCTCTACGACGTCCGCCGCCGCCCGCCCAATCCGCCACTGAATGCCGGTTATATTCAACGCAAATGGCTGGACGTACCCTATGCCCAGGGTTCGCCCCGGGCGCTCATGGACATCTATCTGCCCAATCACGGCACAGGGCCCTATCCGGTGATCCTGTTCGCCCATGGCGGCGGCTACTTTACCGGCGACAAGGGTGATTACGAGACCTATCCGCCGCTGGAGGGTCTCAAGCGGGGCTATGCCGTGTGCGCCATCAACTATACCCTTTCGGGCGAGGCGCTGTTTCCCCGGCAGATTCAGGAGGGCAAAGCGGCCATCCGCTTTATCCGCGCCAACGCCGCCAAGTACAACCTCGATCCCTCGTGCCTCATCGCCTGGGGCATGAGCGCGGGGGCCAACCTGGTCGCCATGCTGGCCACCACCGGCCACAGGTCGTTCCCCGCGCTGGAGGATCCCTCCATGGGCAACGCCGACCAGCCCTGCCATGTAGATGCCTGCATGGTCTGGTTTTGCCCCACCGATCTCGGCGCCAGCGCCCGCCTCATTCGCGAGGGTGGCCTGGAGCCCTATCAGGAATCGGAGGGCGATGATTATGTCATGTCGTGGTATTTCGGCCTGCCGGTGGAGCAGGCCCCCGACCTGGTGGCCCTATCCAACCCGGAGACGTTTATCACGCCCGAGGCACCGCCGTTCGTCATCCAGCACGGCAAGATGGATCGGGTGGTGCCGTGGAAGCAGGCGGAGCAGTTCGCGGCCAAACTTGCCGCCGCCATCGGCGAGGACAGGGTCCGCCTCACCCTGTTCGATGACTATGTGCACGCCGACCGCCGGTTCGAGACCATGCACAACTGCTCTATCGTGCTGGATCAACTGGAGGAGCTGCTGGGGCGCGGGTAACGAGCCGCTCCGGAGGCGTGTGAAATAACACAGGGGAGGGACGCAGCATGCTGCATCCCTCCCCTCTTGTAACCACCGGCCGACCCAAGTCGGTGGCTTGGGTTCAGCGCCCGGGATTGAATACTCGGTCGTGGAACAGATAGCGCTCGCGATCGCGCACCGGCTTGGCAGCCGAGGTGACATCGATGCGCATCAGGTGCGGCGTATCGCCCTCGTTCAGCGCCGGCCAGTGAGGCAGGCCGGGGCCGTTAGGATCTCCTTTGATGATGAAATTGGCGAAATAGCTCTGCATGGTCGCCGACACCTGATAATCCTCAGGGGTCCAGGCGTACACCATGTTGCTGTCCAGATTGCCCAGAGCGTACTCGATCTCGGCCGAGTGCACGGCGCCACGCGCCGGAGGCATGACGTGGGCCCTGGCCTCTTCACCGCGCACCACGCCGCCCGCCAGGCCGGGCACCGCGTCACCCATCTCGGGGCGCATGGGCGGCCGGGGGCGACAATAGTAGTAGCGATACACCGGCTGTCCACCGGTCTGAGCGTGGGCATCGCCCCACTTCCAGGTGCTGTACGATATAAAGCGATCTCCGGCCAGATCGGTGGCCGCCTGTGCCACCTCCTCGTCGGTCTCGGTGGGATAGAGTCGCAAGACCTCCTCGGCCTGCTCGCCGTATAGTTCGGTCACCACCTGGCGAAATCCTTCGACGGTGGGGGGAACATCGCCCATGAGGGCGCGATAGTTCATCTCCTCCGAGTTCCAGCCCACCAGCAAGGGCACTTTGGCCTGCTCGCCGCTGACCAGAATATCCACCGGATCTTTGGGGAAAAAGTGGCCGTCTATGACGCCGGTAAAGCGCTGCGGCCCCAGATCGGCCACCGCCTGCAACAACTGCTCCGCCGGGATGGCACGCAGTTCGGCCAGAGACGATGCGCCCACTCTTTCGGCGATTTCGAGGCCGTTCTTCTCGGCATCCTCCAGCGGAATCGCCGGCAGTGTCGGGTTGATCAGCCCCCCGCTCTCGCCGATGGCCCCGGCGAAGAGCCCTCTGGATAGCGGCGATACCATCTGCGCGCACACCGAGATCGAGCCGGCCGACTCTCCGGCGATGGTCACCCGGTCGGGATCGCCGCCAAATGCCGCGATATTCTCCCGCACCCAGGCCAGCGCCGCCTGCTGATCCATGTAGCCATAGTTGCCCGATGCGTTGTGGGGCGATTCGGCCGTCAACTCGGGGTGGGAGAAAAAGCCAAACACCTGCAGGCGATAGTTCACCGTGACGGCTACGATGCCGCGGCAGGCCATACTGGTGCCGTCATAACGCGGCTCCGAGCTGTCGCCGGCGATGTTGCCGCCGCCATAGAAATAGACCAGCACCGGCAGGCGCTCTGCGTCAGAGGCGGCGGGGGCCCACACGTTGAGATAGAGACAATCCTCGCTGGTGCACGGCGAACGAAAGTTCATATCACCGAAAGGGCGCATCTGCATGGGGCGTGGCCCAAACTCTTTGGCGGGGCGAACGCCGTCCCAATCCTCTACCGGCTGGGGCGGACGCCAGCGCAGATCGCCGACCGGTGGTCGGGCAAAGGGCACCCCCCGAAAGATGCGCACCCCCCGCTCCTCATCCAATACTCCCTCGATGATGCCGTTGACCGTCCTGACCTGGGTTGCAGATGCCATGGTATAGGTCTCCTTGATGATGTGTGTGCCGGGCACATTGCGCGATAGGGTCGCCTCAACTCGTTCCGCTATGCTTTATACGCGATGAAAAAGATACGGTTAAAGGGGAACAACACCTTACCGTCGCTCCGGAGAGGATAATAGGGCGCGCAGACCTCGCGCACCTCGTTTCGAAACGCCTCTCGTTCGGCGTCATCGGCCAGCCAGTCGAGGTATGGCCGCATGGCGGTGCTCGAAGACCATTCGATCATATCCTGGTGGCTATCCAGCACATGGTAGTATATCGTCCGCCACAGATCAAAGCGCGCCGCTACCGGCGCCAACCGATCGTAATAATAGTCTGCCGGCAGATAAAGCAACGATCGGTCACAGCCGGCCGTGACATCGCGCCAGCGTGGCCGACCGGCTACCTCGACGATGGCCTGCTGTAACGGCGACTCGCGATTGGAGGGCACCTGCGCCGCCAGTGCGCCGCCGGGCGCCACGCGGTCGAACAGCGCCGGAATCAACGTGTTGTGATCGGACATCCATTGCAACGCGGCGTTGGAGAACACCAGATCGTAGCGTTCATCCGTCTCCCACGTCGCGGCATCGGCCATGATCCAGTTTTCATCGGGATAGGCCGCCCGCGCCTTTTCGATCATCTCCGGCGAATTATCCAGCCCCAGAATCTCGGCGTGGGGCCAGGTCTCGCGCAACACCCGCGTGCTGTTGCCCGGGCCGCAGCCGATATCGACGATGCGCCTCGGGTTCGGCAGGTCGATGCGCGCCGCCAGATCGTACGAGGGCCGGGTGCGCTCGTCGGCATAGCGCAGGTAGAGGTCGGGGTTCCATGTGCTCACAGGGCATCTCTCCTGAAGGGATATCGCGCCTGCCTGATGCGCGGAGGATACCCCTCATGTTTCGTATACGGTGTACATGTTATTCGGTGCGCGAATCCCTGTCAAGATGTTGTTCCGTCCCATCTCGACGTCCCGACGCCGCTTTGCAGACGCCCGACGCCCGCTATCGGTAGCCGGTCACATCGGCCGGCCGTCCCGCCTCCTGCACCTCGACGAGATACCGGAAACAGTCGGGCTGCGAGCCGTCTAGATCGGTAAAGCCATAGCCCCGGGCCAGCTCGCCGCTGGAGAGCGACCGGCCGTTCCAGCGCGCCACATCGGGATCGGCGGCCAGGTGCGCCACGGCGCGACCGATGAAATGGGGCGTCTCCGAAATGGCGAAATGCGGCTCCCGGGCGATGGCGTCCCGCCAGTTGGCCTCGGTGACGCCGAAATGCTCCAGCATCATCTCAGAGCGCATCCAGCCGGGGGTAAGCGCCACGGCGATGCCGCCATACGGCTCCAGCTCTTTTGCCAGCCCCCAGGCCATACGGATCACCGTCCATTTCGCCAGATCGTAGAACATGGGCGCCCGATAGTGAGTGGCGTTGTATTCGGCCGTGCCGTCGGTCACCTCTACCACCAGTCCGCCGGGCCGCCTGATCAACAACGGCAACGCATAGTGACTGGTGATGAGGTGGGTATCGACGGCCAGGCGCAGCATGCGCAGCCCGGCCTCTAGTGAGTGCTCCCACACCGGCTTGTCCCATTCGGTCAGCTTCTCGCCGCCCCAAATGTCGTTGACCAGCACATCCAGCCGCCCCTGCTCGTCCTCGATGCGGGCCACCAGCGCCCGCACCTGCTCGGGATCGAGGTGGTCGACCTGCACGGCGATGCCGCGCCCGCCGGCCGCATCCACCCGCTCGGCGGTCTCTTCGATGGTCTCGGGGCGATCGTACTCTGAACGCTGTGCCCGCGTGGTGCGCCCGGTGACATAGACGGTGGCGCCCGCCGCGCCCAGTTCCACGGCGATGCCCCGCCCGGCGCCCCGGGTGCCGCCGGCCACCAGCGCCACCTTGCCCTCCAGTGTCCGATTCGACATATCATCCTCCGGAATCATCGCCGGCCGAACGTACCTCGAGGGCCGAGATCTGCCAGACAAACGCCGACAGATCATCTGCAACGCCCTTGGGATCCTCCCAGTAGAACAGGTGTCCCGCGCCACGATAAACCAGCAGCCTCGCACGGGGAATCGCCGCCGCCATGGCCTCCTGATCTTTACGCGGCACGATAGTATCCTCATCGCCCCAGATGATAAGGGTCGGCGCCCGGATACGATCCAGCTCGTCGGCGCAATCATCCTCCAGCATAGCGACAAACATCGCCTGCCATACCCGCGCCGGAACCTTGAGGTTCTCCTCGATCATGGTGTCGAGAAAATCCTGCGGCACCGGTCGGGCAGTCACACTCTCGACAAACTCGCGCACGAATGCGGGATCCAGTGGATCGGTCAGCGTGAGTATCGTCGACTCGACAAACTCGCGCATCCGGGGCTTGTCGCGAAAGGTCAACGGAGAGCCCAGCAACACGAGCCCCAACACACGCTCCGGGTGCTCGATGGCCAGTCGCTGGACCACCACGCCGCTGCTGGAGCCGCCGACCACGACGGCCGCCTCGATCTCTAACGCATCCATGAACGCCAGCAGATCCTCCGCCAGATCGCGGGGACGATAGCCCTCTGCGGGGCGGTCGGCGTCGCCGTGGCCTCGTTGCGTCAGGGCATAGACGTGGATCGAACGGGGCAGATAGGTCAGCACTCGCTCAAAAGAGCGCCACGAGTCGGCGATGGCGTGCACCGGCAACAGGGGGATCCCCGCAGAATCCCCCTGTTCGACATAGGGGAGCCGCACGCCGTTGGCAAGCCGAATCGATTCTGCTTCGAGTGTCATGTCTCACCTCCTCGGGCGACGCCTGCCGCACAGATTATCCCCGGCGGTCGGGCACGATGTTATGGTTCAGGTGAAACAGGTTGGTGGGATCGTATAGCCCCTTGAGCCCCTACAGCAGGTCGCTTCTGCCGACATCTCATCTCGCATGGCCAGTATGTCCATCGGGATATAACTCGTCAAGCGCCGGACATGCCCATTCGACTCGCAGTGAACGGCATCCAGGGCAGCCGCAGCTCCTGCGCCGTCCCTCCGAGATCCTCGCGATCAGAGACAAGAAGATGTGGCACTTGAGCAACAGGCGGTTCTGTGCCATAATCGGATATCGGTATCGGATCGGCATCGGCAAAATCAATACGGCACGAGGATGACAAAAAGTGAGTATCCAACGATTGTTCGGCAAGGAAATGATCGGCCTCTGGACACGGAACCTGGTGATCACCTCCGTCGCATTCTTTTTGATGCGCTTTGGCGAGGGATTGCTGGGTGGCGCACGCATGAACTTTTTTGTGGACACCATCGGTCTCAACGGTGGCCAGGTGCTCCTGCTTGAGGGGATCCGCGAGGTGCCGGGCTTGCTCCTGGTGTTTATCGCCGCACTGACCATGCATCTGCCGCTCTCATGGCGCGCCGCCGCGTCGGCGGCCATCCTCGGCCTGGGTTTTATGGCCCACGCGCTGGTGCACTCGTATGTTGCGCTACTGGCCGTGGCGGTCGCGGCCAGCTTTGGTCTGCACGGCTACCAGCCCATCCACCCGGCGCTGGGCATGAGTCTGGCGAACGAAAAGACGCGTGGACGCGTGCTGGGCGTGCTGACCTCGGTCGGTTCTCTGGCCGGCATCACCGGTATGGGCGCCA
>JBMNOI010000155.1:0-7744 GCA_050942995.1 Anaerolineae bacterium | reverse complement strand
ACCGCAATCGCGGTCCGGCGATGATAACAGATATCGGGGCGACGGTCTCGCACATCTCACCCGTCGGGCGGTGAAAAGAGACCCTCGCTCCGTCAGAGCGCCGGCTTGCGCCGGTGCCATTCGGTGGCCTGCTCGTAAGCATAGGCCACCCGCAGGATGGTCGCCTCATCATAGGCGTCACCCTGCACCTGCAGCCCGATGGGCAACCCATCGGCATATCCACAGGGGATCGAGATGCCGCACAGCCCGGCCAGGTTCAGCGAAAGGGTGAAAATGTCCTCCAGATACATCTGGAGCGGATCGCCCGTCTTTTCGCCGATGCGAAAAGCCGTATTGGGTGTAGTGGGCACTATGAGGGCGTCACACTGCTCGTAGGCGCGATCATAATCCTGCTTGATGAGTGTGCGCACCTTTTGCGCCTTGAGATAATAGGCATCATAATAGCCGGCCGAGAGGGCATAGGTGCCCAGCATGATACGCCGCTTGACCTCCGGACCAAAGCCCTCCTGCCGCGTCTTGCGATAGGCGTCCCAGATATCCTCAGCCTGCGGATGCGAAAAGCCATAGCGCACGCCGTCATAACGGGCCAGGTTGGCCGAGGCTTCGGCGGGGGCGATGAGATAGAATGCCGGCAAAGCATATTCGGTGTGCGGCATGGATACCGGAACGATCTCGGCGCCCATCCCTGCCCACACATCCAGAGCGGCGCGCACCGCCGTTTCGACCTCGGGCTGTATCCCCTCGATGAAATACTCTTCCGGCACGCCCAGGCGCATACCGCGCACGTCGGGCTGCAGGGCGGCGGCATAATCGGGCACCGGCAGATCGGCCGAGGTGGAATCCAACGGATCATAGCCGGCGATCACCTGCAACAACAGGGCACAGTCGGTGACATCTTTGCACAGAGGCCCAACCTGATCCAGCGACGAGGCGAACGCCACCAGCCCGTAACGCGATACACGTCCATACGTGGGCTTGAGGCCGGCTATACCGCAGAATCCGGCGGGCTGACGCACACTGCCGCCGGTATCGGAGCCCAGCGCACCCAGGCACTCATCGGCGGCCACCGCCGCGGCGCTCCCGCCACTGGAGCCACCCGGCACCCGTTCCAGATCCCAGGGGTTACGTGTGGCGCCATAGTACGAGTTCTCGGTCGAGGAGCCCATGGCGAATTCGTCGGTGTTGGTCTTGCCCAGCAGAACGGCGCCGGCCTGGTGCAGGCGCGCCACCACGGTGGCGTCAAAGGGCGGCACAAAGCCCTGCAAAATGCGAGAGCCGCAGGTGGTCTCGACGCCCTCGGTACAGAGCACATCCTTGATGGCCAGGGGAATACCCAGCAACGGGGCATCCTCACCGGCCCCCAGCCGTCGGTCGGCCTCTCTGGCCTGATCCAGCGCCCGTTCCGGGTCAAGATGCAGGTAAGCGTGAACGCGCTCCTCGACCGCCTCGATACGTTCCAGTACCGCACGGGTCAATTCGACAGACGAGATCTCCCGGTGCTGAAGCAGCTCCCGGGCCTGATGGATGGTCAGTGTATGCAAATCCAAGTCGATCTCCTCCACACGTTGCTCAACGGGCGTGCAGGCAGACGGGACCCGTGCCCCCACGCGCTACGAGGCGCGATACCCTATTCTTCCTCCAGGATCGGCTTGACCCGAAAGTAATCGTCCTGGCGCTGGGGTGCATTGGCGAGGATCTGATCCGGTGAGAGCGAGGGGCGTACCGTATCGGGGCGAACCACGTTACGCATATGGATAGCCTGGGCCGTCGGCGGAATGGCGTCGGTATCCAGGCGATTCAATCTCTCGGCATATTCGAGGATTTCGGAGAGCTGTTCGGCAAAAAGCTCGGTCTCTTTTTCGGTGAGGCTCAGCTTGGCCAGCTCGGCGATGTGCAGCACTTGCTCGCGATCCAATTTCATCGGACGACGTCCCCCTTTTCCGATGTAGACGCGGGCCATTATATCACCCCTTTATGGCGACCGCAAATGAGGAGGTCCGGCCCCTCCGATCGCAGAGACTGCCGGTTACTGCCCCCCTGTGTCGACGCTCTTCTGCTGAGATAGAACGATAGAAAAAGCGGCCCCCTGAGCGGCGGGCCGCCATGTCGTTACGAGATTGGCCGTTCAGCCCGTCAATCCAGCGGCTCCATATTCACATAAGGCACAAAAACGATCTGCCCATCGGCCAGGCGCACCTCGGCGCCCTCGGTCTCGGTGCCGATGGCCGTCTCTTGCGGAGCCGGGGGTTGATCGACGATCTGGCCGATCATGCCCAGGTAGGGCTGCCGGATGATGCGCACGCGCATGCCCATCTCGACCGGTCGTGCCGGCGCCACAGTCACCGCCGTTGTGTCGGCTTCACGCAGAGGGATAATGATCTCGGTTCCGGCCTCTGGCGTCTCACCGGCGATGACGGCCTGGCGGCCATGATAGGATTGCAGCAGCGCAAACACCGGCTCGGCCATCGGAATGCGCCCCATCCCCTCGGTCACCACCACCGGCAGGCCGATCTCTTTGCAGATCGGGCGCAATTCGGGCAGGATGCTGCCCACCACCAATCCGTGAAGCCCGAACTGGTGAGCACGATATACCGCCCGCGAATCATCCAGCATCCCCCCCACAATCACGGCGCCCCGATAACGCAGGCTGACGCGCTCCCAGGTCAACGGTTCATCCGGCGCGCTGACCATAGTGGCCAGCATGCCCTGCCGCTCATCGCCACAGCCCCATACGCCACGCACATGGGCGCCGATGGCGCGAACGGCCACACCGCGATGCGGATAATGCTCCACCACCTCACCCGGCACATAGGCCCGCAGCAAAAGAGTCTGCGGGTCTGAGCGCAGGAACAGATATCCCTCTTCGATGCGCTTGATCACCCCGGCAAAGGGGGCACGCACCACCTTGCGCAGCAGGCCAAAGGGGCGGATCGATGCCAGCACGGTATCCCGCTCCACCGCCTGTCCGCTGGAGACGCGCACATGGCGCAGCACGTCCGGCGCGCCGGTTCCCAACTCACGCGCCAGATCGATCACGTGGAGGCGCCCCTCCACCGTCGCCTCGGCGACAATGTCGTCTGCCTCGACCCGATCACCCACCTGCACCCGCACCTTGCCCGGCACGGGCAGCAGACGCCGTCGCACAACCTGGGTGAGTGTCGAGAACCGCGACTCAAGAGCTATTGCCGTCATGGACCAAACTCTCCAACCACTGCTGATGCCTGGCCTGAAGGCTTTGCTCGTCATCGGGCAGAACTAACGGTCTGCCCCGGGCATCGATAATAATCCCCAGGCTCCCGCCCCGCACCCGCGCCCGTCCGCCCAGGCCCTTTTGCCCCAGGCCGATATCCAGATGGCGGCTTGGCTGTACTTCCAGGGTCGCATGTTGTCCGGGTGCCAGCGGCAGGCGTCGAATCTCTCCGCCGGCCACTTGAATCTCGCGTACATCGCCACTCTCATAGAGCACTCTGACGCTCAGGGCCTCTCGCCCCTCGCGCACCATTCCGATAGGCGCAACGACGGTGCCCAACTCGTGCGAGCCATCATGCTCCAGCACCTGGGCTGCCGCCAGGGGGGCCACCTGGGCCAGGGCACCCAGTTGTGGCCACATCGATGCCCAATCTACCACCAGTTGGGTCAATCCCGCGGGCTGAATAGCATCCAGTGCCGTCAGAGCGACCAGCCCATCCTGCCGGGTATGGGCGATGGTGCCGCCCCGTAACGCCATCAGATCGAACGCCGGAAGGACGCCCTCCGCCGTGTCGTGGTTGGCCCGCGTCCAGTACTGGTCGCACAGGCGCTGCAGCGTCAGCGCCACGGCCTGGCGCACCATGGCGTGCATCAGCAGCATATCTTCCATGGTCTGGGGGACGGTACGCGGTCGCAGACGGGCGTTCTCCAGGCGACTCACGATCTCTTCGGTGCTCATCGGAATGGGCAACCAACGCTGCACCGCGCGAGTCCCCGAAATATCCAGCAGATGATGGATGCCATAGCTGGTACCCATGGCTGCCGAGGTAACCCACTGGTATTCCTCTCCTCGCGCAGCACCCACATAGGTGGTGGCGCCGCCGACGTCGATGCCCAACACACCCTGCGCCAGATCGTTGCGTTGCGAGATAAAGCGCAAGGTCCGGCTGAGAGCCTCGGAGGTGGGCATGATCGGTGCGGTACACCAGCGTCGCAGCCGTCGATAACCCGGCAACGCGGCCAGCTTGGTTTGCGCATAGATCTGGGCCAGTTCGCGTTGAAGCTCGCCCAGGCTTTCGATGTGAATGTTGGGCCGAACATTGTCGATCACGCGCAGATCGAACAGGCTCGCCAGAATACCGGCGACGGGACGGCGCGCCTCCTGATTGCCGGCGAACACCAGCACCGGGCGTCTCTCGGGGGCCACATCCTCGAAAACCGTCGCCAACACCCGGGCGATCTTTTCCAGCGGCAGCGTGGGGCCGGTATCGACGCCCCCCACCATCAGGATCAGGTCGGGCGGCGACTGGCGCAGCGCCGACAGCATCTCGTGATCCCAGCGCCCGTCCTGCGCGCCCATGGTGATGGTTTGGGTCACCAGCACGTTAGAGGCCAGGCAGCCCCGATGAGCGCTGCTCACACTCAGGTCGTCGGTCAGCCCGATGATGACGCATTCCGGCGGGGGCGCAGCGCTGGCCGTCGCCACGCAGGCATCGACGCCGATCCCCGCATCCGACTCGGGCATGATCAGATCGTCTTCGTGATCGAAAAAGGAACGTTGCGCCACCTGTTCCAGCCGTTTCACGGCCCGACGCAGACCGGCGGTGACATCATTTTCGGGACCATTGATCGTGCTGGGAGCTTCGGCGCGGGCGATCAAACGATAGACGCCATCCACCCTGTCGATCAGACACACATGGGTGAGTGTGCTGCCGATATCGGCGACGATAACGGACTCGATGGTCCTCTGGTCACTCATTCGTTATAACCCCAAGTTTCCCAGCAGAGGGAGCCACTCAAAGTAAAGAAAATCGATGCGGCTCCGCAACACGGTGAAAAAGGTAAACAGAGCCCCGGCCAGCAGCGCGCCGAACGCCACAATGATGATCTTGCGACCGAGACCTCCCAAAAGTCCCATGGCTCCCTGTAGCAACCGCCCCGGCGACCATCTGGCCGCCCGTTCATTGCGCGAAGCAAAGTGAAAGGCGCTCAGCGTCGCGATGGTACCCAGAGCCAGCAACAGGCGATTCACCACCGCCTGCCAGCCGACGCCGGACAGAGGGAGCATGGTGGCGCCCACCTGAGGCACCAGCGTGCCGGTGAGCACACCCCCCAGCGCCAGTCCGGCGCCCGTGCCGAACAGCACGCCCAACGGCAGATTGCCCAGCACCGAGATAGCGCTCACCCCACGGACCAGCAACATCAGCCCCAACAGGAAAAAGAGGCCGTAATACCAGTAGGTATTGGGATCACTCACCAGGAGTATAATACGAGGCCAGAGTACATGAACCCAGGTCAGTGAGGCAGCGTATCCCGCCGCCACGCCCACAAAAAGATATTCGGCGAAACGAAACAGCGGGTTATCGCCCAGTATAAAGCTCAATACGGCCAGTGTCAGCACCGCCGCCACCCACACCCCCACCACCTGTGTGGTCTCGGCCGGGAGGTTTGCGATTGGGTCGATCAGAGTGCTCGGCATAGATTCTCCTACGTTTTTCGGATGAGGAGATCGGACTTTTTATCCATCCCGTCCGCTGCGAATGAACAGATTTGCCGTCAGCGCCGTCACCGCCATCACCAGGATCAGTGCGGCATAACCATCGCTGGAGGCCGGCACTACATGCATGCGTCCGGCCGCCATCAGGCTGTGCAACTGCCCCGATTGACGGTAGGGAATGAGCAGCGGCTGGATACGAGTCGTCGTCAGCACATCCACCATGATCGGTGTGCGGCTCTGCACCTGTTCGACCCACTGCCGTACGATCTGGCCGTCATCGGCCAGCAGCAACACGCGGTCGAAATCACCCACCGTCATCAGTTCCTGCATCAGCGGATGCTCATCCAGCGGCACCTGTTGCATGTGGTCCACTTTATAAGCGTTGCGCAGATTCTGCCCCAGGGTATAAAGCCCCGCCTCTTGCCCGGGCAGATAGCCGAGGATCAGATAATCCTCGCCGTAGGTATACTCGGGCAAATCGGCCGACACGCGCCGAAGGATCTGCTCGGCCAGCGCATTCCCGCCAAAGCGAGTGCTCATCGCCACCACGCGCACCCCGCGCTCGGCCAGATCGCGCACAATGCCGTACACAGCGGGATTCATTTCACCGGCATACGATGCGTCGTACTCGAAAGAGATCAGCGCCACCGATCCCTCGGGCAGCTCGCTCACCATCGCCGCCGGTTCGGTTGTGGCATCCAGCCCGCTCCACGGCGACGTGCCACCGGTAAAGAGCGGAACCAGCGCGGCCATCAGCACCAGCAGGTAAAGGAAAAGGCGCAGCCCCCAGGGCATAACCATCGTACGCCGCGGAATAATGACCTGCATCGGCTCGTGCAGCGGCGCCGGGCTCGATGCAATCTCGTGAAATAGTTGGGCATCTTCACGATCGACCTCGGTCGGCGGCGTAACATCCATAGGACGGGAGATAGAGGCGCCCGACATGGCCGGCCCGACGGATAGCACCTCTTCCAGCCCATCCAGCGGCCCCCCGATCTCCTCAAAGATGTTCTCATCCTCCGGCAGAGGGGGCTCTCCGATCTCTTCCTCCGGTAGCGCGGCCTCGGGCTCCCATACCGGCGCCTGTTCGGGAGCAGCCTCCGGCTCCACCGGCGGCCCGGGCTCTTCTATCTCCGGGGTGACGGGCTCCGGACCGGGCACCGCTTCCTCTTCCAGAGCGCCGGGCTCTGGCGCGGAGGGCGATGGCGGCGCCGCCCTCAGCTCCGTAAGGCAACGCCGACAGAAGACATCCTGAGCAGCGTTGAGGGCGCCGCAGTTCGGGCAGGCGCGATAGACGAAATGCTCCAGCGAGGCGCCACAGTTCTCACAGGTGTCGCGCCCTTCCGGATTTCGATGTTCGCATGCAGGACAAACGATCATGCCCCGTGGCTCCTATTCTCCCGCATAAGGTCGGTCAACGGCCAGGAGGACGCGCAGGGCTGTGGCGATGGTGCCCAGTGCCACCCCCAGGATAATACCCCTCGTGCCCGCAGCCACCGGCACGTTAAAGAGCCAGTCGCGCACATTGGGGATGATGGGGGTGATGGCCTCGCTAAAGGGCAGCAACGCCAGGAGCACGAAAAGGCTCGTCAGCAGCAGGATGACGGCCTCCAGGTTGCGCAGTCGAAAGGCACGATAGGCGGCACTGACGGCAAAAAAGGCCAGCAATGCAGCCAGCGTCGCCTGAAGCGGCAGATAGACGAAATCGAACAGCCATGCCATGGTCGACGAAGCCGGCACCACCACGCCGTAGGCCAGGGTAACCAGCAATCCGACGATGAGGACGACGCTGTAGGGTCGCCCTCTTTCGCCCGACGTCACCAGGCGGCGACCGTGTACACTCAGAATATTCAAGATGCCCAGCAGCAGGGCAAAGGCAGCCAGGATGATGGTCCCTTCGGTCAAAATCGAGCCCACGGCATCGATACGTGCGTCAGGGACAAAGAAATCGACCAGCACCAGCAACCCGCATACAACGGCTGCCAGAATGGGCAAGGCTTTTCTCATCGTAGATTCCTCACGTCAGCCCAATGAAGTGAGCACAATGCCGACCACGAT
>JBMNOI010000022.1:0-37703 GCA_050942995.1 Anaerolineae bacterium | reverse complement strand
TTGTTTCCGCGAAGCGAAAAAATTCAATTTTCGTTCAATGGGTTTCATACCCATGTGTGCTGAAAGCCTTGATATATAAGGGTTTTCAGCTCTCTCAATCTTTCACCCTTGTTATCAATACTACCGTCTCAACGTGTCAGGTGGGCGCGAACATGTCGTTGCAGGCACAAGAGCAACCCGGCAAGAGGATCCCTGCAACGTTCGCCATTATAACGTCACAGCGGGAGGCGTCAATTCAGGCATCAAAGCAGTCGCACAGAGGCCCGTTGCCGGGGCGCATACTCCCCCCACGCCGCACCGAGGGGCCAGATCGCCGAGAACCACGCCCGGCCGCATGCCGACGAACCGAGCGTCAAAGGTAATCGTCCCCTGCCTCTATGTCAATCAAGGTCCGCTTTCAGAGTCCGGACCGATCGCCGGCACGAGACGAGGGTCGCCCCGCGCCACCTGTATTGCACGCAGAGCGCTGGCCTCCTTATTCTTGATTTCGAGCATCAGGTCAAAGTCGTGAGGTTGAGACTCTTCCAACAGGTGACGTAGATCATCATCGTTCACACTATCGGCATGTCTCCCCCGTCGCGCATCGGGCTGTTGGGCGCTGTAATCCACCATAGGGATTCCATGTCCGGCCGTCCATGACGGCCATACGGCCGCCATCATTGTATCCCAGGCCGCCTCCTTCATGCCTCCGGGATGCAGAATGTGATGGAATGTATCCAGCACCACCGGCACCCCCAGCGTGTCGTGGAGCGACAGACAATCTTCCACAGTGTATGACGAATCGTCGTTCTCAATGACCAGCCGTCGCCGAATGGCCTCGTCCAGCGCACGATAGCGCGTCACAAAACGCTGCATGGCGGCGGGTTTATCGCCATATACGCCGCCTACATGGATCTGGATCTTGTGCGTGGCGGCCACCCCCATCAGATCCAGCACCTGGGCATGATAGATCAGTTCCCGCAGGCTGTTATCCACCACCTTTTCGTCAGGAGAATTGAGCAGGGTGAACTGGTCGGGATGCATGGAGATACGCATGCCATGGTTGATCACCCATCGGCCGATGGCGGAGAACTCGTCGGCAAAGTGAGACGCCCGGTCGTAGCGGCATACCGGATGCGAGGCAAAGAGCACCAGATCGGATGTGATACGGAAAAAGAGCAGGTTGTAAGCCAGGTTATAGTTCAGTATGTGGCGCAGGCAGGCCAGATTTCCGGCAACCTTTTCCACCAGGCGCTCATCGGTATGAGGCCGGCCGAAACGTGCGGGCGCTAGAGCAGCCCACCGCGTTGTTCTGACACGGATAGCCATTCTCATCCATACCCTCCGGTCTCGAACAGATGCCGGGAGCAAAGCGCTCAAAATCGCCTTGCAGCCAATACGGTACGCCTCGCCATCGTAGCGCCATCCCGACGACAGGCAACCTGCTTGATATTATCGGCCGGGGCCGCGAGGGAGCGTTGCAGGACGCATGCCCTTTCATCATACGCCCTCCGTCACAGCGCGCCGGATCTGGCGGGCCGGCGTGCCATCTCGAACCATGTCCAACAGCCCCTGTGCCCAGGCGGGCGTCCTGTCAATCGCGCCGCTACGCCGAGAGCATACAGTGTCGAGAGGGGCGCATCCAACAACGCCTCGCGCTCGTCCACCGGCCCATAGGCCTCACGGAATGCCCCGGCCGTTTCACCAGGTATTCCACCAGATATCCACGGTGCGGCCGGGCCGGTACGGCTTGCCGACGATATCCGGCTTGCCATCACCGTTTACATCGCCCACCTGCGCGCCGTGAGTAGGATACCCCTCTGAGATGGTCACCGGCACAAACTGCCCGTGGCCGTTGTTCACCCAGATGATCAGGCGGGTTTTTTCGTGTGTCCCCAGCCCCATCTCACCGACGAAAATATCCAGCGAGCCGTTGCCGGTAAAGTCGGCCAGCCCCAGGCTGTGGGGGTGAAAAAGGTCATCGGCCAGCACATGCTTGCGCCCGTTATAGACATCGTACCAAACCAGCCGTCCCTCGTTCAGTTCCCCCTCAGCCGCCACCAGATCCGGTACGCCGTCGTTGTTCAGATCACCCAGCGCCACCACAGGACGATCGAGATCGTCCAGATCATGACGCTCCCAGCGGCATCCCGGCTCAGAGGGGGGATAAAAGATATGCGTGCCGGCGATGATCTCGTTGGCGCCGTCACCGTTCACATCGCCAATGGCCAGCCCCTCGACGCTCAGATCATCGGCGACGATATGCCTCACCGAATAGGGCCAGCGACTCACACGCAGGTCGTCCGGAATATCGTAATAGGCGACGATACCGGCAATCTGCGAGGTGATGAGAATCTCGAGCTCGCCGTCACCGTCCACGTCGCCGACAGCCTGGTCGTGATACTTGTGCAGACCGTCTTCGATGACGTGCTGGCGCCATCGGTCGCGCGGATTCGGAGGCTGCTCGAACCAGTAAAGGGCATGCCCTCCCCCCGGCCGCCTGGACTGGGGCCCCCAGGCCTCACCCGCCACCAGGTCCAGTCGCCCGTCCCCGTTAATATCGACGAGCGCCCCACCGGCCTCCAGATAGGCTTCGCCGATGATGTGGAGATCCCAATCCGGGGCCTCGTACCAGCACAGATTATCGGCGCCATATTTACCGCCGATAATGATATCGAGCCAGCCATTGCCGGTGAGATCGGTCAACAAGCAGATGTCGTTTTCGCTGCCCGGCGTCTGACGGGTTACAATCTCGTGTCGGAAGCTTGGATAGCGCATTTCACCCTCCACGCTGTTTCTTCCGATAACTCGTATTCATGATATACTACTTTGTGTGAATTTGCATCCGTCATATTGCGTGAAGGATGATACCTGCTCGTTTTGTTTTACCTCTATCATACTATTCGAGGAGATATCGACGATCGCGAGGCATTCGATCGAATATTCCATCCCGAGGCACCGTCATATGACATGGTGTACCCATATACCAACAGGACGCAGGTGAGATGCAGATACTCAACATTCTGACCGGCATAATCGATCGTCCGAGTGTGGCTCTGGAACAGGCCCGCAAAGAGGCCCGCTCATGGTGGTTACCGGCGCTGTTGTTGATCGTCGCCGCAACACTCGCCATCTGGATCGCGGCGCCCTATCAGGTTGAAGTGACCAACCGGCGCTCATTGCAGATGATCGAGCGGCTTGCCGACCGCCTTCCGGAGGAACAGGTAGCCGCCATGCGCGATAGTGTGCGCCCCATCACCCTGGGCACTTATTTGGTCACCGGCATCGGGGGGGCGGTGGTCATCATGGCGCTGGGCTGGCTGGCACGCGCGGTGATCATTCACCTGTCCAGTCTGGCCGCCGGCAACACCGGCACCTGGGGGGCGACCTTTGCCGTCACCATCTGGAGCATGATTCCCCTGGCGATGCGTGATCTGGTCCAGGCTGTGTATGTGGGCGTCTATCGGCAGATGATCGAACACCAGGGCATCTCGTTCCTGGTCGCCAGCGGCGACTGGATGCGCGACGGTCAGAATCTGCTCTACATCACCCTCTCACGGATCGATCCCTTTGTCATCTGGCACACCGTCCTTCTGGGGTTGGGTATCGCCATGCTGACCCAGACCGGCCGTGCCAAGGGCATCCTGTGGGCAGCCGTACTGTGGGCGCTGTTTACGGCGTTGAATCTCATTCCCACAGCCATCACGATCGCTCTGAGCGGTGGATTGATGGGCTAGAATCACCAGGATCGGTTGTCTATATCCGGCTCGTCGCGGCGTGTCGATATGGCCGGAATCGCCCGATCCATCACGAGGCGGTACAGACGGCCGACCCCGTGGGATAAGCCGTTCATTTCGAGCGGAATGAATAGATACGGAGAATAGTTATGAAGCGTTGGATTGCGATATTGCTGGTCATCGGTGTCATTGCCTCGACCTGGGTCATCTATGCCCAGAGCAAATCGGGGGGAGAAGCCGTTGCGCCGGAGGGTATCACAACGGAGCAGGTAGTCCGGACATCCTTCGAGGCATCGATCCATGCCACCGGTAGTCTGGCAGCCGAGCGCTCTCAGGCGGTGGCTTTTGGCATCGGTGGCCGGGTGGCCGAGGTGCTGGTTGATGAGGGAGATATCGTTACACAGGGCCAGGTGCTGGCGCGGCTGGATACGCGGGATCTCGAGCTCAGCCTGCAACAGGCCGAGGCCGCTCTGGCCGTCAGCGAGGCGCAACGTCTCCGTGCGGCAACCGGCCCGGACGACCAAGAGATCGCCGCGGCGCGCGCCGCCGTGGAAGCGGCGAGGGCCAACCTGAACGACCTTCTCCAAGGGCCCAGCGAGCGCGACCGCGAGCTGGCCCGGTTGAACCTCGAGCAGGCCAAAAACTCGCTGTGGGGCGCCCAGGGCAGCCGTGACGCAACCGCCGGGAATCCCAATCCCATGCTCTCCGGTGGTGATATCACTCAGGCCGAGGCGCAGGTCGCCAATGCCGAGATAAACGTCCGCATCGCCGAACTTCAACTCGAACAACTGGACGAGCCGCCCAAAGCATCGTCCGTTCAGGCGGCCCGGCAACAGCTGGCCCAGGCCGAGGCCAATCTGGCCCGCCTACTGGCCTCGCCCTCGGCCGAGGATCTCGCCATCGCCGATGCCCAGGTTGCACAGGCTCAGGTAAACGTCGAAATGGCGCGCTATCGCCTGAGCCAGGCCGAGCTTGTAGCTCCCATGGACGGCGAATTGACATCGTGGACCGTCAAAGCGGGAGATCAGGTATCGCCCGGCGCACCGGTGGGCACTCTGCTGGATACCGGCGGCTACTATCTGAATGTGCAGATCGATGAAACCGAGATCGGTCGCGTGCGGGCCGATCAGCCGGTGCGCATCACCCTGGACGCTTTCCCCGAGACCGAGATCGAGGGGGTGGTTCGATCGGTCGATCTGGTGGGCACCGCCAGCCAGGGCATCGTCACCTATGGCGTGCGCATCGATGTTTCCCCCACCGAGCTCCCCGTGCGCCCGCTCATGACGGGAGCCGTCGAGATCGTGGTCGATCGTCGCGATAACGTGCTGGTCGTTCCCAGCCGCGCCCTGCGGCGCGACGCGTCTGGCGTCTATGTCGAGATCCTGAAGGACAATGCCCCCTCACGGGCGGATATCCGCGTCGGCTCATCCAGTGAGACGATTACCGAGGTTCTGGAAGGGTTGACAGAGGGTGACGTCGTGATCGTTACCCGGCCCCGTCAGAATCTGTTCAGTGCGTTTGGGGGCTGACCATGCTCATCGAGCTACGCGATATATTCAAGATATACCGCATGGGTGAGGTCGACGTCCACGCCCTGTCCGGCGTGAGCCTGAGCATCGAAAAAGGCGAGTTGACGGCCATCATGGGGCCGTCGGGTTCGGGCAAGAGCACCATGATGAATATCCTCGGTTGCCTGGATCAACCCACATCCGGCGATTATTTCCTGGACGGCATCAACGTGTCGACGCTGAACGACAACGAGCTGGCCATGATCCGCAACCGCAAGATCGGCTTTGTCTTTCAGAGCTACAACCTGCTGCCGCGCACGACGGCGCTGGATAATGTCGAGCTGCCGCTCATCTATTCGGGCGCGCGCAATCGCCGTGAGAAAGCGATGGAGGCGTTGAGCATCGTCGGTCTGGACGACCGCGTCCACCACAAACCCAACGAACTCTCGGGCGGACAGCAACAGCGTGTGGCCATCGCCCGGGCCATCGTCACCGATCCCGACATTATCCTGGCCGACGAGCCCACGGGGAATCTGGACACCCGCACCGGGCAAGGGATCATCGCCCTGTTTCAGCGTCTGAACCGTGAACGGGGAATGACCGTCATCTATGTCACGCACGACCAGAATACGGCCTCTTATACAAGGCGCATCATCCATGTCCTCGACGGCAAGATCGTCAAAGACGAACCGGTGCGACAGCAACGCATCGCCGATGCAGATGGAGAGATACAGGCAGAGCCGATATGAAGATTACCGAAAGCGTTCGGATGGCCTTTCAAAGCCTGGGCGCAAACAAGATGCGCTCCGGGCTGACGATGCTGGGCATCATCATCGGTACCGGCGCCGTCATCGCCCTGCTCTCTGTGGGAGAGGGCGCCCAGGCCGCCATTACCGAACAGGTTCGCAGCATCGGCGCAAACCTGATCTTTATCTTCTCGGGGCAGATCCAGCAGAGCAGCGGCCAGATGACCCTGCACAACATCGAGCCGTTAACGCGGCAGGATGCCGAGGCACTGGCCGATCCGGTTCGGGCCCCGCATGTGTACGCCGTGGCCCCCGAGATCAACCGCAGCGCGACCCTCACCTACATGGGTGAGCGGCTGGATGTGCCCGTCGTAGGCACCACTCCCGAATATGAATATGTGCGCAACTTTCCCGTCGAGTTGGGTGAGTTCCTGACCGTCGGCGACGAGACCACAGGGGCACGCGTGGTGGTATTGGGATCGCGAACCGCAAAGAACCTGGTCGAAGATCCCGCCTCTCTGATCGGGGATACCGTCCGGCTGAACAACATCCCGTTCCGCGTCATCGGCATTCTGGAGGAAAAGGGCGGTCAGGGGTTCGGCGGCGGATCGGTCGATAATCAGGCCGTCATCCCACTTTCGACGGCGCAGCGCAGACTCTTTAGCGGTCGATTTGCCACCGCCACCGGCCTGCGTGTGGACCTGATCAATGTATCGGCGGTGGATGAAGATAGCATCGATGCGGCAATCGAGGAGGTGACCTGGATACTGCGAGAACGCCACAACATCCGCTTTGAGGAGGACGATTTCACCGTCACGTCTCAACAGGATGTTCTCGGCGTACTCAGCCAGATTACCAACGTGCTGACGATCTTTCTCGGAGCCATCGCCGGCATCTCGCTGCTGGTGGGCGGCATCGGCATCATGAACATCATGCTGGTATCGGTGACCGAACGAACGCGCGAGATCGGCATTCGCAAAGCGGTGGGCGCGCGGCGCACCGACATCCTCAGCCAGTTCCTGGTCGAGTCCGTCGTCCTCAGCATCATCGGGGGGTTGATCGGCATCGGGTTCGGATGGGGGGTCGCCGCCCTGGTCAACACGCTGGATGCGTTCACCACAGTGGTGTCGCCTCAGGCCGTCGCGCTGGCGGTGAGTTTCTCCCTGGCGGTGGGCCTGTTCTTTGGCATCTATCCGGCCAGTCGCGCTGCCAACCTGCACCCCATTCAGGCGTTGCGGTACGAATAGAGTCTTTTGCGCTCCCGCTCAGCCTCGTTTGCGCGAGCCTGAGCGGGAGGGGCGCCCCGGCCCTCGCTGCGCCCTCGACCCTCGTCGTGAGGGACGGTTCTCGTCACGCCGGGGGGGGCGCCGGCCACGTCCGCCGGAGGCCCGCCCGCCCCCGGCATGGTATCGTTTGATCGCAGCAACCACCTGATCGACCGACGGCTTGCCGCCGCGATGATGCCGCACCGCATAGATGATCTCTGCATAGCTCGGCGCGGCATCGAATCGGCTACGCACTTGTTTGGTGAACTGCCTGGCCTCGTCCTGTGTTACCCCCAGCAACTCCGAAATGGCTTCCAATCGACTCATCTCGTTTCCTCCCGCGATAGGCGCGCAACAGGCAACGCCCGGCTGTATCACCCACGTCCCTATGATATGTCAGGGGACGACGATGGGCAATATGCTGAATATCGCACCGGCCCTCATACCGGCTCCCCCCTCTCTGCCGGCGGATAGACAGATTGGCACGCTCGTAGTACACTTGGCCTCAATCATTCCGGGGAGAATCTCACAGGCGGAGGACACCATGGTCAAACCACAACAGGTCACCATTATCTATACCGGCCGCGTCACCGTGCCGGGCACACTCGAGGTCACTCAAGAGGTTCTGCCGGGCGTTCGCGTTGTGAACATCATCGACGACAGTCTTCTGGAAGACGTCCTGGCCGCAGGTGGATTGACCCGGGATGTCACCCGACGCATATGTCAGTATGCCCTGGCCGCCGAAGATGGTGGCGCCGACGTCATCCTCAGCCAGTGCTCATCGGTGGGCGAGGCCATCGACGTGGCCCGCAAGCTGGTGCGCGTACCCATCGTCAAGATCGACGAGCCCATGGCCGAGGAGGCCGTACGTTTGGGGCCGCGTGTGGCCGTGGCCGCCACACTGCCCACCACGCTGGACCCGACCTGCCACCTGATCGAGCGCACGGCCGAGGCGATGGGCCGCACCGTCGAGATCCGACGCGTGCTGGCCGAGGGCGCTTTCGACGCCCTGAGAGCCGGCGATACAGAGCGGCACAACGCCATGGTCATGGAACGGATCGCCGAGGTGCGCGATGCGGCGGATGTCATCGTGCTCGCCCAGGGCAGCATGGCCGTCCTGGTGCCCGAACTCGCCCGACTGGGCCCGCCTGTATTGACCAGCCCACGCCTGGGGATTCAGCGCGTTAAGGAGGTGCTCGACCGGCAAACCCGATCCTGATCTCGACATTACCCATGTGCGTGTAGAATCGCGGCGGCTCCTGCCGCGCCATCGTTTATCCATTTCATCACACATTATTGCTACGACATACCAGGAGGACACATGAACTTTCCCACGACGCGCATCGAGGACCTGGAGATATCGCGCCTGATCATCGGCACCAACTGGTTCATGGGCTATTCGCATTTCTCCAAGGCCAAGGATGACTGGATCAAGTCGTACATGACGGTCGATCGCATCGCCAAAGTTATGTGCGTGTTCGCCCGTCACGGCATCAACGCTGTGATGTCCATCCAGAACCCCACGATGAAAGAGGCCATCCACATCGTCAAAGAAGAGACCGGTGTCGATATTCGCTGGATCTGCACGCCCGGCGGCGATACGCTGGATGACCTGGTGCCCGGCATCGAAGAGGCCGCCGAGATGGGCGGGCGCATCTGCATGCCCCATCAGCACTGGACAGACGGCAACCTGCGGGTGAACGAGCAGTCCATCAACGGCCTGGAGCGCGTGACGGAAAAGATTCGCGAGATGGGGATGATCCCCGGCCTCTCGACCCATCGCCCCGAGACGGTCGTTATCGCGGACAAGGCAGGCTATGATGTGGCCACCTATATTCAGATCTATAACGCCATCGGCTTTCTCTGCCAGGTCGAGACGGATTGGATCGCCCGGGTGATCAACCAGACGCCCAAGCCGGTGATATGCATCAAACCGCTGGCCGCCGGCCGCATCCTGCCGCCCACCGGATTGAGCTTTGTCTGGAATTCAATCAAACCGATCGATATGGTCTGCATCGGCACATTGAGCACGTTCGAGGCCGAAGAGGATATCTGGCTCAGTCGCCAGATTTTGAGCCAGGGCTTTATCCAGGAACAGAATTTGACCTTTTCGCGCAGCAAATCATCCCTGGTAGGCTAGATTCGTGAACATTCACACGGCAGGGGCGGTTGTCTTTGCCCGTAGAGCCACGACGGCGACGATCGGTCGTGCCGGTTAATCCACCTGTGTAGCAAGGAGAAAAGAATGGAGCGAAAGCGTGTACCGTACGACTATAAACTGAGCAAAGCTCTGTCCCTGCTCGTCAACCCCGGCCTGTTGCTGGCCTCCACTAAACGCTCCGGCGAGTCGAACGTGATGACCATCGGCTGGGGGACGGTAGGCATCATATGGGGCAAGCCCATGTTCATCGTTCTGGTAAGGCCTTCGCGCTATACTTACGAGTTCATCGAGGATTCAGGCGTATTCACCGTCAACGTACCCACCGAGGAGATGCGTTCGTGGGTGACGGTGTGCGGCACCCGCTCGGGTCGCGACCTGGACAAGTTCGGCGCCTATAATATGAGCGTCACCCCGGGGCGCATCGTCGAGGCCGTCACCATCGACGCCTGCGAGATGGTGTACGAGTGCCGCGTGGTCCATCACAACGACCTGATTCCGGACAACCTCATCCGCGAGATCGAGGTGACCGCCTACGGGGGCAGTGACTATCACCGGGTATACTATGGTGAGATCCTGGCCGCCTTTGCCGCCGACAGCTACTGAGCGTTCGCCCCCTAACGATCCCTGCTGATGACGGCGATGAGGATGTGCCGTCATCAGCAAGGATCGTCCTATTTAAAGGCTGCAGGCGCTCCCGCGCCGCACGCCGTCCGAGAATCAAAAGCCGCCCTGTTCACCGGCCTTGAGGCTGGTTCCCGTAGCCCGTGTGTACAGCTCGGCGATAGCGGTGGTATCCAGATCGCCCAGCCCCATCCCCTGTGCCTGGGTGAACAACTGGTGCACCAGCGCCGACATGTACATGGGCACCCCCATCTCTTTGCCGAAATCCAGCGCCAGCCCCATATCCTTGCGCATGAGGGATAGCTTGAATCCCGGCTGTAGATTGCCCACCAGCAGACTGTTCGGCAGCCGCTCCTGAATAAAGAACCCCCGCGCCGTAGCCTCCGACAGCACCCGCTGCACCAGTCCGGTATCCACCCCTGCCTTGGCGGCCATGGTCAGCGCTTCGGAGGTCGCCGAGGCGATGGCCCCGACGATGAGGTTGTTCGCCAGCTTGACCACCAGCGCCGATCCGTTGGGGCCGATATAGGTGATGGCCTTGCCCATGGCATCGAGCACCGGCCGCACACGCTCGAACGCCTCTTTCGGCCCGCCCACCATAATGGCCAGCGTGCCGGCGATGGCGCCGCCCTGCCCACCACTGATGGGCGCATCCAGCAACGTGATCTCCTTCTCCCTCAGAGCATCGGCCACACACTGCGATGTCAACGGAGAAATGGTGCTGGTATCGATCACGATCAACCCCCGCCGGCCGCCGCTCAGCACCCCCTCGGCCCCCAGCGTCACGCTCTCGACCGCCGCATCGTCGGATACGCACAGCACCATGGCGTCCACCTGGCCGGCCGCTTTGGCCACAGTATCCGTCTCCACAGCGCCGGCCGCGACAAGGCGCTCCACCGCCTCGCGGCGGCGATGGGCGACCACCACCACATCGAACCCCGCCTTGAGCAAATTAGTCGCCATAGGCTCGCCCATGGTGCCCACGCCGACAAACCCGACTCGCTTGATCATACTATGACCTCCAATACACGTTTTCCTCGATCTTAGGCAGGGCACGAACACAGGTCAATCACATGCCGGGTTGAACCCCGGGGCTTCAACCCCCTCCAAAGGGGGCGGCCGCTTCTGGCAGAGATCTTGGGAAAGGGATACCGGACCATGGCGCAGTCCTTCCTCTGGCGACACGTGCCGAGTCTTGACAGGTCGATCTGCCGACGTATAATGAATATACGAATTGGCAATTTACGTTTCTAGCTCGCTTCTTTCCTTTTGATCAGGCTCTGGTATTCTGTCCGATTGTCGCGCACAAGGTCGGTGATACATCCAGACTGATCCAACGGTGGATGGCCGTCAAGGCCCGGTCACGGAGTGCGATGGCAACCAAACAGCGGTGCCCGAAATGCACCCATCTCAATGAACTTGACGCGGCGCGCTGCGGGTACTGCAACGCCCCCCTGGTAATAACATGCCCCACATGTGGCACCCCCCGCCCCTGGTACGTTCAGCGCTGTTCGGTTTGTGAGTCTCGCACCGATGACGCCGCCCTGTTCGCCGGCCTGTTCCGTGACACGCCCGATCGCCGCCTGGCCGGACGCTACCTGGTCAAAGATGTCCTCGCTTCCGGCGCCACCAGCGCCGTCTATCGCGCGGTAGACGCCCGAGATGTGCGCGTTTCGTACGCCGTCAAAGAGCTTTCGCCCGTCGCCCTTATTCGCCCCAAAGAACGGCAGCAGGCCGAGCAGGCCCTGGACGTGGCGCTGCGTCGCTGGTCACGGGTGCAGCATCCGGCGCTGCCCGCCCTCATCGATTCGTTCAAAGAGCGCGACAAGCATTATGTCGTGTTCGAGTTGATACGTGGATGGACGCTGGCGCAGGTGATCGAGGAGCGTCGGGTTCGTATCTCGCCCGATCTGGCGCGCAACTGGGGCGCCCAGATCTGCGATCTCTTGATTACCCTGCATGCAGAGTCTCCGCCCCTGTATGTCCCTTTTTTATCGCCCGACCATGTCATGGTCACACCCGACGGCCGCCTCTATCTGGTCGGCCTGGGGCTGGGCCACCCGTTCCGCCCCAACGCCACCATGCCCATGGGCGCCGTACGCGGTTATGCCGCCCCTGAACTGATCAACGAGGGAACGGCCACGGTTCAAAGCGACCTGTTCGCCGTGGGGCGGCTGCTCTATGCGCTGCTCGTCGGTCGCCTGCTGGAAAAGGGGCTGCCGGGCAATCTGCCGTTGCGGCGCGCCGTACCGGGCATTTCGGATCAACTCGTCAAAGCCATCGCCCGCGCCGCCCGCCGCGACCCGGCGCAGCGTTATCATTCGGCCGCCGAGTTCCGCGAGGCGCTCTGGAGCGAGGCCTATGGCCTGCTGGAGCCCATCGCCGACTGGGCCCGCCCTCCCCAGGACGAAAACCGGGGGCGCGTAGCCGCGGTCGAGCCCGAGCCGTCGCCCGCTCAGAACGAGATGACGGCCTATGGCTTTACGCCCGACCCGCGTTACCGCCCTGAGGCGGCCGCCGCCGCCCCTGCGCCCCAACCGCAGACCCGGGAGACGGTCCGACTGTCGATCTATCCGCAGCAACTCAGGTTGACCGACCTCAAGGGCGAAGAGACGCGCAAGGTCGTCCTCTCGCTGCGTAACACCGGCCAGACCGAGGCCACATTCCGCATAGTCAGCCACGTAGAGTGGATCAGCGCGCCGAAAAAGACGGTGCGCCTGCCCGCCGGAAAGCAGGCCAGAGTCATCCTCACGGTACGGGCGCTGCGCCTGCCCGCAGGACGCACCAACGAACCTCAGGCGTTATCCGTCGAGACCGACGCCGGACGCAAATGGGTGGGGGCCGTCGCCGAGGTAATGGGAGGGCCGTCGCTGCGCATCGAGCCGGCCGTGCTGGATTTCGGCACCTTTGATGCCGAGGCCGAACGCTCTCTCACGCTGATCATCCAAAACCCCGGCCGCGAGACACTCACCGCTCGAATCATGGCCCGGGTGCCATGGCTGCGCGCTCCACGGGAAGATATGCGCTGCCCACCCGGTGGCCGGTTGCGCGTTCCGATTACGGCGATCCTCGCTCAGCTGCCCCGCGGGCCGCAGGTAGCCCGGGATGCCCTGGTGGTGGATAGCGACGGTGGGCAGGAACGCGTCGAGGCGCGCGCATGGCGCCGCGTGCCCGAACTGGACCTGGGCGCCACCCACATGGATTTCGGCACCGTACTGGCCGGCGAGTCGGCCGAGCGCTACCTCTTTATCAGCAATCCCGGCGACGGTCCGCTCGAAGGCAACGTGCGCAGCATGCTGGCCTGGCTCCAGGCCTATCCGCAGACGGTGCGCTGCGAGCCCGGCGAGATGGTCCAGATCACCGTGCGGCTGGATGCGGCCGGATTACCCGACGGTGCGCTGGATATTCCACGCGCATTACAGGTGCAGACCAACGCCGGCGGGCGCACGCTTTCACTCCATGTGCAGGTCAGCGCGCCACGGCTGGTGCTGGCCACTCCCGAGATTGATTTCGGCTCGGTGCCCCTGGGTGAGATCGCCGAACGCCGCCTGGTGGTACGCAACGAGGGCTCGGCCCCGCTGGAGGCTACTCTCACCTCGGCGATAGGCTGGATTCAGCCGGCCACGGATCGCATCGAATGCGCGGCCGGTAGTGAGGTGGCCATACCCATCCGGGCACAGACGGTCGACTTTACCGGCGGCCAGGAGATACGGCTGCCCGATGCCTTGCGCATCGTCAGCGGATCGGATATCATGTTGATTCCGGTGCAAATCGCCATATTGCAGCCCGCGCTGCAGATCGAGCCCGAGGCGGTAGACTTTGGCTACATCGATCGGGCACAGCCCGAGACACGGACCCTTTCACTGACCAACGCCGGCACCGGTAGCCTGGCCTGGGATGCGCGCAGCGATGCCCTCTGGGTCGAGGTGACGCCTCAATCGGGCGTATGCACCGCCGGTGAAACGCAGACCATCACGATGACGGCCTATGGGCTGGCGCTGGAGGCAGGCCAGGAGAGTGCTACGGCCAACCTCGTCATCAACAGCGACGGAGGCCGGGCCAAAGTGCCGTTGCGCGTGGGGCTGGCCTCGCCGCTCATCGCTGTGGATACCATGTTGCTGGATCTGGGCGTCAGTGTGAATATGGAGCCGGTATCCGGCGCGTTCCGCATATTCAATCATGGGCTGGGCATGTTGCAGGGGACCATCTCGGTGGATCAGACCTGGCTGGCATTGAGCCAGGTATCCTTCGAATGTGCCACCGGTCGCTCGATCGAGGTGCGCGTCACCACCGATATGGAAGAGTTCCCGCGCAGCGAGGGCCGGGCGCACGGCATGATTCATGTCGAGAGCAACGGCGGCAGCGCCGAGATAGAGGTGGTTCTGGCCGCCGAAGCGGCTCCCCGCCTCGAGCTGCCGGACGTTCTGAGCCTGGAGCCCCGTGCGGAGGACGGCCTGTTCCGCGGACGCCTGGTGATCCGCAACACCGGTATGGCAACGGCTCATGCCCGGCTCGTCGCCGGGAACGATGGCCTCACGTTATCCCGACAGAGTTGTGACGTCAAGCCCAACAAAAGCGCGCGCATCGGTGTGCAGTGGACGGAGCCGATTCCGTCTCATCCGGAAGGAATGTACATAGACGTCGTTCTCGAGGATCGGCGGCTCCGCGTCCCCGTCGAGATCAAGGTCGATGATCAAGGTCGATTCGATTAATCGAGCCTGTAACCTGCGCTGACGGCGGAGCATCCACCAACACAACGCAAGGAGGTTTCTGTATGAAACTCGTGCTAGCCATCGTTCGCGATGATTTCGCGGCCGATGTGACCTTTGCGCTCAACAATGAGGGGTTGAGTGTGACGCGCATCAGTGCCACAGGAGGCTTCTGGCGGCGGGGTTATGTCACGTTACTCATCGGCGTGCAGGAGAATCGCCTGGAGCGCGCCCTCGAGATCGTGGATGCCCATGCCGGGCCAAATGAGCAGGCTTCGGAGGAGCAAGGAGCTCACCCACCGCATCGCGCCACAGTGTTTGTGCTCAACGTGGACTCGTTCGCGCGTTACTAGCTCGATAATCGTATCGATCGATCAAAGCGGGCAGAGAAGCAGGGGTTGCCGCGCGACCTCTCGCGTCTCTGCCTGTTTGTATAATGTCGCTCGATGATTCCTCAACGCCGACAACATCGACGACCCAACCGGCCCGGGTTGACGGGCAAACCGCAAATAGCGCGATCAACGGGTCATCGATCCCCCGGCCCGGTAGCGGCAGGCGGCTCGCCATCGACGTGCCCCCGGGAGTGGCGATAGATCTCGCGGGCGCTGGCGATCACCGGCACCGCCAGATAAGCGCCGATGATGCTGCCCAGCACCGGGACCAGCAGCCCGCCCAGGATGCCCCCACCGATCACGCTGACCAGCACGATGAGCGGATGCATCTGCAGACGCTTGCCCGTGATATAGGGAGAGATGATCCACGATTCGAGTTGTTGGATAACGAAAAATGCGCCGATGACGATCAGGGCAAACACCCAGTTTTCCACCGGAATGACGGTCGAGCCCCCGATGAGAGCGACGATTCCGGCGACGGCGCCCGCGATGATCGGGCCGAAATTGGGCACCGTCTCCAGAATACCGGCGATCAGGCCGATCACGAGGGCATAGCGCAGGCCGATGGCCGAGGCAACCACCCAGGTGAGCGCCCCCACAATGACGGCCAGCAGGAACTGGCCCTTGATGTACGAGGCCCACACATCCCCCAGGGCCCGTCTCAGGCTTTCGCGGTTCTCCGGTCTTGCGCCCGGCTCATCCACAAACCCCTCCGAAATTCTTCATCCGATCGTATCGCTCAATATGGGTATGATATTCTACGCCATAATAGCGGTCAATTTCGCTCCATCACCACCTTCGGAAGATGGTTGTCCCAAGGCCGGACAAAAAAACGGTACGCGAATGGACGATATGTCGCCCACCGCGCACCATCTGCTCGATCTCGAACTCAATATGGCAACGGCGAAACCCAGTTGCCCGCCTCATCCAGCGGCAGAGGCATGGGACCGTCCAGTACCTCCAGATCCTCGCGCTGCCGCGCCTCCTCGACCAGCGCCTTCGAGACCAGCAAATGCTCCAGGTGCAGCGTGTCGCGCAACGCCACCACCCGCAGCCTGTCCAGCGGCACCGCACGCTCGCGAAAGGCCGCCGCCTCGACAGCCTCCCGGTCGGTATCGTAGGTCAACGGAATCTTGCCCCGCTCCAGATTGCCCGAGGTCATGATATTGGCCCGCAACAAGTCCCAGTCGATCTTGTCCACCAGCCGCCGTGTCGTAAAGTCGGCCAGCCCCACTCCCAGGGCGTTGCCGTGGCTGGCCTCTGTGAGATCCAGAAGCACCAGCGAGCCGATCTGCGGCGCCTCGGGCCATTCCGGCTCGCCGATGATGCGACGCCGCCCGATCACATAACAGTCCATGCCGGTGCCACTGATCTCCTTGCCCAGCCATTCCACCACGGCGATATTCACCGTCCGGAACGGAATTTTAGGCGCCAGATCCTTGGCGCGCCGCAGCAGCGCCGGCTCACGACTCAGGATCTCGCCCGCCGGCATCCCCACCACCTCGGCCAGGCCACCCCGCGAGTTCTCGATCAGACCCAGCCCCGCCAACACGTTGGCCCGAGAAAAGACGACCCGAGCCACCGGCGGAATATGGTCGCGCAGCCCGCTGTTGCCATACTGGTGAACCTCTACCGCGCCACGATGTTTGCCCATGCCGATAACGGCCATTTTGCTGACGCCGCTTTCAATGTCGGCGTCGAAATTGGTATGTTTTTTTACCCGATTGACGACGATGATGCCCGCCGCGCGTGAGGCGATAGCGTCCAGGAACACCGGCATGCCGTCGTCGGTTTCGCCGATCTGTACCACCTCCATGCTGGAGCGGATGGGCACCCCCATCGTCCCTTCATCGATGCCCAGCTCGGCCAGCAGAGCCCGCTGACCTTCGGCCGTGCCGCCGCCGTGGCTGCCCATGGCCGGGAAGATAAAGGGCTCCCCGCCACAGCGTCGCACCGCGGCGATGATGGCCCGCAGCACATCGGGCATACAGGAGATACCACGGCTCCCCGCCGTAATGGCGATCTCGTCTCCGGGGCGAATCCGAGCCAGCGCCCCGGCGGCGGAGAGCGCCTCGCCCACCGCAGAGGGAATGCCTTCCACCCGCGGCTGCTGATCCCAGCGCTGGCGCAGCCGGTACATACTCAGCCCCTCCAGCGACCGACTGACCTGAATGACTCCGCTTGCTTCAGTCATGAATGCTCCTTCGTTGCCATTACGAATCGTATGGTGTCGTCTGCTCGCCCTCCGGAGCCAGCAGGGGAAATTCGGTCACCCGCAAGTTGGTGCAGCCGTAGGGAATCAGCACCAGATCGTCCGGCGGCTCGTCAGAATGCACCGGGCTGAGGGGCGGTGGCGCGGCAGCGTTATGCTCCAGGCTCCATTGAGGCAGCCGCCGTCCCCGGGCACGCACCATGATCGGCGCCCCCTGGGGCGAAAAGGGAACGTCGCCCACCGGTCGCTGTGTGAATTCCAGCGAAGCCGCCGGATCGTCCGGGTCCAGTTCCAGCGCATAGTTCCACGGCGTGGTCGGATACACCTCCCAATCACCGTGAGGCGGCTCGCCCCCGATAAGCTGCCAATCCTCTCCGATGCGCAGGCTGTACACCAGCGGCCCGCGCTCGATAGAGACGGCACCGTTGTAGCGACGCTGAGCCACCGGCACCATGGGCAGACGCAGCCTCAGCATACTGCCATCGCCCACCTCGACGCGGCGGAAGGTGCCCGGCTCGATGCCGCAGCATTTGTCGTCTATACAGATCTCGGCGCCCCTCGCCCAGGCCGGCGCCCGCAGGTGTAATGGAACGACCGCCCCATCGGGCGCGGACACAGAGATCTGCACCGTATCGTCGAAAGGATAATCCGTCTCGACCGTCACCTTGACGAAACCGTCGCCCATCGGAGCGCGCACCACACAGGGCGCATAGACCATCGCGGCCAGCCCGCCGTCGGGCGTCGCCATCCACAGGTGTGCCGTCAGCTTGGGCCACCCCTGATGCATATTGGCCGTGCAACAGCCAAAGTTGGGCTCCAGTCCGAATATATTGGCCTCGGGGCCGTTGTTCACATAGACGCGATCCTCGGCCACCCGACAGATGACCTGGTTGACCTGCTGGTCGTACTGATGCGCCCACATATCGGGCGAAAAGGTGGCGGGCAGCGCGTTGTAGGCGATGCGCTCCAGCCGATCGGCAAACTGTGGATCGCCCAGCACCGCCAGCAACACCTCCAGCGAGTACATATACTCGACCACCGCGCATAGCTCGGTGCCCTGAGAGGGGCTCTTGCCGGCATAGTGTTCGTCGCCGCTGAGCACACCGGTGACCTGACCATGGTATCGATCCAGCGTCTCGATCATCTCCCAGGCCGCACGCCGCCGGACGACATCGGGAGACTGACGATACCACACGCCCGGCGTTTTGATGGCCATGGCATTGTTCACCACATGCGTAGCCAGCGATAGCTGGCCGGGGACCATCTTTTCGCGATAGGGGAACTCGACGAACTGGGCCTCCCAATCGTGCCCCTGCCGATGGGCCTTTTCGGCCAGTTCCAGCAGCCAGCCCTCGCCGATGCGCTCGTAGAGCCAGTGAATGCTGAGCACCAGATCGGCCCAGCGAAAGCGCCCCCAGTCGAACAGCGGGCTCTCATCCAGCAGAGCGTCCAGCCGGCGGAAGAAACGTTGCATGGCCGGAATCGCCCGCCGCTCACCGGTGGCCTCGTGATACTGGGTCAACGCCTTGAGGAACACAAACACCGGCCACGGATCGTATGCCCTGTACTTTTCGCCGGCCGAGGTATCCTTCACCGGCCCCAGCCAGCCGTCGTCATGCTGGTGCTCCAGGATATAGTCGAACCAGCGGCGCATCTTTTCTTTGAGCCTCTCATCATCCAGCAGATAGGCCAGCGGCGTCACGCCGTCCAGCCAGTAGGGGCCACGCTCCCAGCCCTCGGCACCGCCGCCAATCCAGCCACTCTCGCCCACATCGGGCCATATCTCATCCAGATGGCCACTCAATCCGTCAGCCTGGATGCGCAGTTGCCGCAAGAGCCAGCCCGCAGGCTGCACGCTGCCCAGAGGGAGCGGGCAGAATGCAAGCGGAGCCAGTCGATACTCTGATGATGTAGATTGTGCCATGGGTCCCTCCCGTAATGTGCCATAAGCGACCGCGGCAGCATGAGTTCAGATCCTGAATGTAGCGCAGCCGGCCGCAGAATGCAAGGCGCGTGACAAGGCGCACCCGCTGTGCTAAAATCTCCGCATTCACTCACATCAGCCCGGGAGGACCCCGTGATCAACATCTCCGCAGAGCGATTGCAACAGATCGTCGAAAAGGTGTTCGTGGGGGCCGGCGCACCGGTAGGCAGCGCCCGGCAGGTATCCACATCACTGGTCGAAAACAATCTTGTCGGACACGATTCACACGGCGTGCTGCGGGTGGACTCGTACGTGCAGGCGCTGGATAGCGGCCGCGTAGATCCTCACGGCGTGCCCACCATCCGGCGGGAAAGCGCCACAACGGCCCTCATCGACGGCGGCTGCAATTTCGGCCAGATCGTCGCCTGTCAGGCCATGGATCTGGCCATGAAAAAGGCCCGCGCCCACGATATCGGCATGGTGGCTCTGCGCAATTGTGGTCACACCGGCCGTATCGGCGAATATGTCGTCCGTGCCGCCCAGGGCGGCTTCATGGGGCTGGCATTTGGAAGCGGATCGGCCAGAGGCGGCGCGGTCGCCCCTTATATGGGCACCAGCCGTGTATTCAACACAAACCCCATCGCCTGGGGCGTGCCCGCGGGCGCCCACCCGCCCGTGTTCATGGATTACGCCACCTCGGCCGCATCCTGGGGCAAGATCCGGGCGGCCGTGGACAAGGGCGTATCCATCCCCGAGGGCTGGCTGTTGAACGCCGACGGCCGGCCGACGACCGATCCCCGAGATCAGCAGCGGGGCGGTATCATGCTGCCCTTTGGCCAGCACAAGGGCTATGGCATTCTCTTCATGGTCGAGGCCCTCTCCGGCGGCCTGACCGGCGTGAGCTGCGCGGCGCTCGACTCGTACAAGAGCGAGTTCGCCATGGTGCTCATGGCCGTCAATATCGAGGCGTTCCAGCCGCTGGAGCAATTCTGTGCCATGATGGATGAGTTGATCGTTGCCACCAAGGCCGCCCGCAAGGCGCCGGGCGCAGAAGAGATCCTGGTGCCCGGTGAGATCGAGTGGAAAACCCGCGAGCAGCGCCTGCGCGATGGGATCGACGTGCCCGAGGCGGCGTGGGAGCGCATCGTCGAGGCCGGTGCAGCCCATGGTGTGACCGTCACCCTCTAAGATGCGCCTTCCCGTCGGACCGTGACGATGAACCATCAGGAGGCATCTCGATGCAGTCTTTACAGCTGGGCCCGGTGCGCATCACGCTGCTGCCAGATGCCTGGGGACATATCAGCGGCGACCGCGTGTTTCATCCGGCCACACGCGATGAATGGAGCTCTGGGGTGGAGGTGGACGCAGAGGGCGATATGCTCATCCGGGTCACCGCTCTACTCATCAGCGTGAACGGAGACCATACGCTGGTGGATACCGGCTTTGGCCGTGAAGAGCGGCACAATCATCAAGAGGGCGTGCTGCGCAGCCTGGCCGCCGTCGGCGTCGCCCCGGAAGAGATCGGACGGGTTATCCTCACTCACGCTCATGAAGATCACTGCATGGGCAATACGGTACGGCGTGGCGGCGTCTGGCACCCCGTCTATCCCAACGCCGAGTATGTCGTGCAGGATTTCGAGATCACCTCCATGCGTCGGGCCAACGATGCCCTTTGGCGCACGCGATTTCGTCCGTTGGTCGATCCGGGTCGACTGCGCACCGTTACCGACGACGTCGCCATGGATGAATGGATCACCTGCCGGTTTACGCCGGGGCATACCATCGGCCACCAATCCGTCGTCATCCGGGCCGGAGGTGAGACCGTGGTATATCTGGGGGATCTGGCCCTTATGGCCGGCAACCTGGAGCACCCCGAGTGGGGCCCCAACTGGGCCTGGTCACACGAGATCGACGAGGCCAGTCGCCGTAGCATGGTCGAATGGGCCGCCGAGCAACGCGCCATCCTCATCGTCGGGCACGACCCACAACGTGCCTGGGTACGAATGGAGCGGATGGATGAAGGATATCGGGCCGTCACGCTGGACATCTGACGACGAAGGAGAGCACGATGAAAATCTACATTCTGACGGATCTGGAGGGAGTGGCGGGTGTAGGGCGCTGGGACCAGACCGGGGCAGATACCCCCGGCTATCCCCAGGCAGTGAGGCTGATGACGGAGGAGCTGCGCGCCTGTGTCGCCGGCATCCAGTCCGTAGCGCCAGACGCCGACATCTGGGTATGGGACGCGCACGGCTGCGGGGCGATCGATTTCGAACGATTCCCACGAGGCGCCCGCCTGCTCAACAACTCCCCCAACGATCCGCCGACATTCCTGGACGATACCTTTGACGCGCTGTTCTTCCTGGGGCAGCACGCCCGCGCCGGCACGCGTGACGCCAACCTGGCCCACTCGTACTCATCCGCCCACATCGAGTATATCAAAATCAACGGCATCGAATTGGGTGAATTCGGCTGTCGCGCCGCCCTGGCCGGGACCATGGGTGTGCCCACGGTATTCGTCAGCGGCGATGACAAGGTGATCGCCGAGGCGCGAGAGCTGGTGCCCGACATCTATGGCGCACAGGTCAAGGTGGGGCTGGGGCCTCAGATCGCGCTGCATCTGGCCCCCGAAGATGCCCGCGACCTGATTCGCAGCGTAGCCGCCGAAGCGACCGCCCACATCGGCGAGATCGAGCCGTCTACGCTGCCCGGCCCGCCTTACGAGCAAGAGATCCGCATCTGGGCCCGCACCGACCCGTCGCTCTATACAACCCGGGGCTTTCACCAGGTCGACGCCCGCACCCTTGTGAAAAGCGCCGACTGCCTCACCGACTTGATGATCTAATCCAAGGAGGCGTCATATGACGCGTGTCGCCGACGTTCTGGCATATATCCACGAGATCGCCCCGCTCGAAACAGGCATACCCGACGACGAGTATGGCCTGGTGGCGGGGAGCGAGGATCGACTCGTGCGACGGGGCGGGGTGTGCTGGCTGCCCGATTCGCGCGTGCTGGCCCGTATGGCGGCCGACGGCGTCGATATCGTCGTCAGCCACGAGCATCTCTGGCAGTGGGATCATCCCTCACCCTGGTATGGTCACGCGGTGCCGCAGGAGAACAAGCCCGCCCAGATCCGGCGGCGGGCATTCTTTCGCGACACGGGCGCGGCAGCCATTCGTCTGCACTCGCCGTGGGACGCCAGGCGCGATGATGGCATCACCGACCGTTGCGCGGCGTGGCTCGGCCTGGGCGAACGGCTGGCGGCGGAAAAGTATACCGCCGTCTATGGCGTGCCGCCGATGACGCTGGCCGCGCTCACGCGCCAGATCAGCGAGCTGATGCCCCCCCTCGCCCCTGCGCGACTCTTCGGCCCGCCAGAGCGGATCGTTCGTCGCGTCGGCGTCGCCATCGGCGGGTTTGGCGGCAATCAGTGGAACATCGCCGAAGAGTTTGCCTATCTGGGCGCCGAGGTGATCGTGTTCGGCGACATGGTCGAGCAGCTCGCCCTGAACGCTCTGGAGCTGAACATCCCCGTCATCGAAACGCTCCACAGCCTCAGCGAGGAGCCCGGAATGCGCGTCCTGTGCGATCTGCTGGCCGCCCGATTCCCCGAGATCGACTGGCGATTCTATCCTTCGGGGATATCGCAATACGCCTGGACTGAACAGGACGCCGATCAGTAGTCCAGTTCGGCGGCGGCGCTCACGTCGATATCGAAATCGATATCCTCGTCCAGCCAGCCATCGGTGACCTCATCCTGCGGGAGGGGCCCCTCGGCTCGATGGCACAGGGTGCGATAGTTACAACGCACACACTCGCGCTCGTTATCGGTGAGATGGAACGCCTCTCGCGGCTGAGAGGCCAGCGTCTCGACCAGTCGGCGCAGATCGCGGGCGTCCTGCTGAAACGCCCGCGTCGAGTAGCGAACGACCTCGGTGCGCTCGGGGTGATTGGAGAACCAGTACACCATGCTGGCCCGTTCGGGCTGGATGGGGATCCCCCCGGTGAGGACGTGGCCCGCTGCCAGCAGGGTATAGAGGTAGACGCGGGTTTGCACGCGCTGGCGCAGGGTGCGCGATGAGGGAACCGTCTCTAATGTCTTCCAATCCACAATGACGGCGTCGCCGCCGCAATCCAGCGCCAGCAAATCATAGCGGGCGTAGAGGCGATAATCGCCCAGAGGCACCACCAGCGCCAGCTCGGCCTCGCGCACCTCAGTGGGGAGCGCGTCCAGATTGTACCCCTTGTAGGCGCGCCACCAGCGCTGCAACAGCCCATCGTCAGACCCCGCGACGATGGGCTCCATATCCAGCCCCAGATGAGAGCGCGCCACCCACTGATGAAAGATGCGCCCTCGTTCGAGGTGGCGATCATACGCTTCCGGGTCGTCATCTTCCGGCATGGGCCAGGGTTGACGGTCGATATATTTGAGCAGAAAGCGTTGCGGGCAGCGCAGATAGGTGTTGAGGCTATGCTGACTAAACAGGTGGCCGGGCTCGAGCAGTGCGGGTGTCACGCGTTACCTCTCCTTGCATGGTTTGCCGTGCAGTATATGCATTGCGCAGTTCAACCAGGGCGGTGGCAGGGCGCACCCGCCGCCGGCCGTTGGTATCACTCCACGTAAAGGCCAGGTTCCGCCGTGCCCGCGTGATGCCTACATATAGCAGGCGCAGCCGCTCGGCGATGTACTCCAATCGCGCCGCCTCGACGGGCGGGCGCTCGGACGCCACGACAAGCTCGCCACCGGCGATCTGCTCCAGACGTTTGCGCGCCTCGACCGCCGGCGCGCGGCCGGGCATAAAGTACAGCTCGTCGCGAAAGGCGTCGGTGGACAGGTCGGGATACTCTAGACTGTCCACGCTCATCAAAAACACCGCATCCCACTCCAGCCCCTTGGCCTTGTGCATCGTTGTGATGACGACGCGCCCGGGCTGGGCGGTGTAACCGGCATCGGCCAGAGAAAACCCGTTGAGCCCGCGACGGTTGCTGGCGATATCTCTCAGCTCCTGGCTGAAATCGCCCAGCCGCCACATGGGGTGCATCGCCTCGGCGGCGCGCAGGCTCATGGCGATGCTATGACACACCGCCAGGTCGGCCTCGTCGGTAAAGAGATCCTGGGCAATGGTGAGAAGAAGCTGATCAACCGGCAATGAAAGCGCCCGCACCCAACGGCTCGTCAGTTCGGCGAACCGCTCCAGCGATTCGACATCCTCTTCATCCAGACGAACGTTCTCGGGCAGCCGCTCTTCAAGCTCCCCCAGGCCCAGGGGAAAGAGCAGTTCATGGGGCGGCAGACTGCGCACCAGTGTGCGCCGATGCCGCAACGACTTTTTCGGGACGTTGCCCAGGTGGCCGCCCTCGGCCAGTACGCCATAAAGGTGGGCCAGCGAGCGTGAGGCGATGGGGCGACTCAGATAGTCGCTGGCCGCCGCCAGCACGCGGGCCACATTGCGTAACCGCGGGGTCGAGCGCAGCAGGTCGTCAAACTCGACGGCCGGCATCTTTTCCAGTGCCTCGACCACCTTGCTGCCCTGCCAGCCGGCAGGAACCAGCACGGCGACGGTATGCTCCGGATAGCGGCGAGAATATCCCGCTGCCCAGCGCGCGACCATCTCCGCCTCAGCGTCGGGATTGGGGAACGCCTGGTCGTGAAAGTAGATGCGGCACTCTTCATCCGGTGGATTGGCCTGTGGATCTCCCGGGTCGGTGAGCATGATATCCTGTAGCTCAAAGGCCACACCCCGGATCGCCTCCTCGGGATGATCTGTATCGGCCCAGTGCACCAGATGGTTGGCCAGGTCGATGATCGGTCGGCCACTACGCCCCGATTGGAGCAGCGACAAAGCTTGCACGTCATCGCGCTGCACGAACCGCCGGAAAAAGCGCGGATCGGCCGCGGTAAAGGTCGAGTTGATCGACTGGTTGGGGTCGCCCACGCGCACCCAGTTGCCATCCGGCCCGGCCAGCCTGTCCAGAATCCACTCCTGTAGTGGGGAGCTATCCTGAGCCTCGTCCTCCAGGATATAGGGCCAGTGGCTGCGCAGGTTCGTCAAAAAGGTAGGATCTTGCTCCAGCGCTTCGGTGGCCCGCCAGATCAGGTCGTCAAAGTCCAGGCCGCTACGCGCCTGCAGATAGCGGGTATAGAGTCCGTAGAGCTCGACCCCCATGCGCAAAAAGTCGTCATCGGGCGCGTCGGTCGCCACACGCTCGCGCGCGCGTTCGGGCGTCAGCCGTAGATGCTTACACAGCTTGGTCACCTCGCGGCCGATCTTTTCCGTCTCGGCGCGCCACAGGTTCTCCATCTGCCCTCGACGCCCCTCGGCCATATCGGGCAGGTAGCTACGCCACAGAGCCTGATGTTCGGCGATCCACACCTCGGCAGCGTTGTGCATCATGCGCGCCGTCTCGGCCTCATCCACGATGAAAAAGGTCTCTTCCACGCCGGCAAGATCGTTTCGCTGCCGAAGAATATCACTGGCCAGCTTGTGCAGCGTACAGACATGGAATCCGACCGGGGGCACCTTCTGGCTCGTAAGTACGGTGCGAATGCGTTGGGCGATATTATCCACCGCCGAGTTCTGCACCGTCACCACCAGCACCTCACCCTCGTCGCCGAGGCGCCCCTCCAGTATAAGCCGCGACGCCAAAAGCGCCAACGTTAGCGTTTTGCCGCTGCCCGGCACCGCCGAGACGGCCATGCGCCCGCTGTCGTAGCGCAGCACGTTCACTTGATGCGGACGCAGTCGGTAGCCGTAGAGTTCGATATTATCTATCATGCCGCACCCGGCTCATGGCCGTCACCACAGCACGCTGCAGGCGCCCTCCCTGCTCATTGCCGTCGATGCCCAACTCGCTATAGGCCAGGTAGATATTCCCCCGGCAACGCGCCGCCAGCCCCTGGATCACCCGCCCCAGAGACTCGCGCCGAACCTGCTCCTCCTCGATATCGCGCCAGGGCTGCCCCACAGGCCACCTCCGCGAAAGCACATACGGGTGTGTCAGCGGTTGGTTGGGCCGATTCCACCAACCGTCCGAGCCCACGTCGATCCAGAATTGGTGGTCGCTGCGCACATCTCGCGTCAAATAGGCGTGCACCGGCGCAAGCAATATACCCTCGTCACGCTCCGGATCGGGCCAGTCCAGCAGATACTGAGCGCTGGCGATGCCCCCCAGGATAAATTGCACATAGTCGCAGGCGACATCGGTCACGGACAGACCGCCGTCCCGCTCGATGGCCCGCCTGAACTTGTAGGCCGATTCCACCAGTCGACCATACGGCCGCGCCTTCTCGACATCGTTGTAAAATCCAAAGCCGGGGCGCGATAACAGGTCGGCGAACAGACGCGAAAGAAACAGATCAACCGGCTCGGGCTCGCCATGCTGATAGGTTTCCAGCCATACGCGCAGCGTCTCGTAACGCTGCCGCACCTGATAGCCCACCGACTCCCACAGGCGCCCCAGCTCGCGCGGGCTGGGCCCACTCACGGCACTGCCGCTGAGGTCATTCAGGGCGCGGCGTCCCGGCGTTACCGCAGCGCCGGCCAGATGCCGCGCGCGAATGGGATCGAGATCGGCGATGGCGAGATGCAAAGCATGAGCCACATCCTCAACCGGCAATAGATACTCCTCGCCCTGGATCGACACCTCCCACTCAGGATGCCCCAGCAACACCAGCGTAAGCAGGCCGCGAATCACGGGGTCTTCGCGCAGTGGCATAGAGGGCCGCAGCAGGCGGAGAGGGATATCCTGCCGCCTTAGGGCCTCCTCGATGACAAAGCGCATCACCTCGCTCACATAGGGAGCGATAATGGCGATACGAGCCGCCGGCGTGCCCTGATGAACCAGATCGGCCGCCTGCTCGGCCACCCAGTTGGCCATACCGATCCAGTAGCGCTCGGCCCCCTGTTCGGCGACGGCGCGATAGGCCCGTCCGCCGGTCGCGGCCGGCGGGCCGCCCAGATGCAACGAGCGGCGTAACTCATCGGCAAAGGCCAGCGCATCGGCACTGGGTTCGAGCAGATCATCGTAATCTAGCCGGTCATCGCACATTTCGCCCAGTTCGTCGGCGCCCTGCGCGTCCACCCCCAGGAACACGCGATAGCCTCCGCCCTCGTCACGCGCCAGCACCGAGGAGTGGCACCCTTCCATGGCCCAGGCGATCAACTCGTGAGCCACCGGCACGTTCTCTTCCAGGTTATCGACGAGCAAGTGGCGGTAGCGCGCCCGAAAATAACGCCGATATGTCTCGTGAGACATGAGGTGACGATGAAACACCTCGGTCACCAGGGAGAAATCCAGCAGATTATGCTCCAGGCAGTACTCGCGGAAGCGGATGGCACAATCCTGAGCCTGCCAGTAGCCGTTGGCGTGATCGGGAGAGCCGGTCCACGCGCCCCGCAGTCGTCGATAGATATCGGTATGATCGAAACCGGCCAGCGCCGCGCGGTTCAGATTATCCACCAACTGGGCCAGTAACCGCTCGCGGCGAATGGCCAGATCGCTGAAATAACCCTCCTGAGCCATGAGCGGCTCTACGATGCGCCACATCACATATTGCGCCGTCTCAAAGGTCAAAAAGATCGGCTCGCGATCGGGATGGGCAAAGCCCGCCGGACCGGCGAGCAGAGGCCAGAAAAGCCCCACCGCCCGTTGTGAGAACGAGTAAAAGGTAAGCATATCGACACCGCCCCGGGTGGGCGCATCCAGTTCGGCCAGCATGCGCTCATATCGCTCGATATGAGCGCGCTGCGGCACCAACACCAGGATCTCGTAGGGACGTCGCCCCTCGCGCAGCAGCGCGCCCAGGCGCGCCATAAGCGCGGTGCTCTTGCCCGTGCCCGGCAGCCCCGATATGAACAGTCGATTCCCTCCCTCACGCGGATAAGAGACGACCTGCTGTTGCAGTGCCGTAAGCCGCACAGGAGGATGTGTTGAATTGCCCGACACCGTCAGTTCCTTCGTTCGAGCCGCGCCTCCGCAGAGGCCAAAGAACAATAATGAGCTATAAAACCTATTACCAGTATAGAGAACATTTGTTCGCCCGTCAAGTTATCAGACGACCGCCCGATCCGGGGCCGACGCGATGCTCATACTCGCTTCTGTCGAAACCATACACGATGCACCGGGTACCCGTCAATGCCGTCGGGGGCAGCCACCGAATTGACGCTTGCTTATGGGTGGGAGGGAATTTGACCGGTATAGTCGGTTGACGATGCAACCTGCCGGGACTATGATCAAGTATAGCATACGAAGGAGCAGATGCCCATGGCCAACATAGATGCCGAAACACGAGAAGCATGGCGCAAGAATCCCGATGCGATGGTGAGCCTTATCATCCGCGTAACGGGCGACATCGAAAAGCGCACTGAAGCGCTGGAGGCTCGTGGCGTCGAGATCAAGCGCCGCTTTCGCCTGACACAATCCCTCGGCGTGCGCTGTACCGCCAAGACCGCCCTCGGGCTATTGCGATTATCATGGATCACCAAAGTCGAGCCCGACCGTCCCGTCAGAGCATTGAGGAGGTAAACGGTGGCCGCCGAGCATCCCAAACTCGCTCAGGATCTGCTACGCTCTCTGCAAGACACGTCACAGAGCGAGCAACTTCCCATCATCGTGCGCCTCTCGTCCGAGCGTCGCATCATGCGCCAGGGCCTTGCCGTCCGTGGCGCTCGAGTGGAACGTAGCTATCGTCTCCGGCCATTCGTCGCCATGCAAGCCACCCCGGAAGCGATCCGCTCTATGGAGAAGGATCCCGGCGTGGTGCACATCTATCGGGATCAGCCGGTCTATGCGTTACTGAACCGCTCGGTGCCCATCATCCAGGTGCCGCGCCTGTGGCGTGAGGAAGGGTTGGACGGGGAGGGCATCAGCATCGCCATCGTCGATACCGGCATCGATATGGAGCATCCCGATTTCGAGGGTCGCATCGCCGGAGTGGCTGACTTTACCGGCGAGGGGCCCGGAGACGGCCACGGGCACGGCACCCATTGCGCCGGTATCGCCGCCGGATCGGGCGCGGCCTCTGGCGGCAAATACCGTGGAGTAGCGCCCAAAGCCACCCTGTATTCCGCCAAGGTGTTGCGCTCAAACGGACACGGCATGATGAGCGACGTGATGGCCGGCGTCGAATGGGCGGTGGAACAGGGCGTTCGCGTCATCAGCCTTTCTCTGGGCGGGCCCGGCCCGTGCAACGGTACCGATGCCCTCTCGGAGTTGTGCGACGCCGCCATCGAGGCGGGCGCTGTGATCTGTGTGGCCGCGGGCAACGATGGCCCCGGCGCCTATACCGTGGGCTCACCGGGTTGCGCCCGACGGGTTATCACCATCGGCGCCAGCAACAATCATGATCGCATCGCCAGCTTTTCGTCTCGTGGCCCCACCCTCGACGAGCGCATCAAGCCCGATGTGGTGCTACCGGGAGTCGATATCGTGGCCGCGCGCGCGCAGAACACCTCGATGGGCACGGTGGTCGACGATTGGTATACCTCGGCATCGGGCACCAGCATGGCGACGCCTCACGCCGCCGGCGTGTGCGCCCTGTTGCTACAGGCCGATCCGACCTTAAGCAACGATCAGATCAAAGCCCGCCTGATGGAGACGGCCGTCAATCTGGGCGAAAACGCTCAAGCCCAGGGCAGTGGCCGGGTAGACGCCTGGCGGGCATGCCATAGCCAGGCCGAACCCGAGCCCACCCCGGAGCCCGAGCCCGGCCCCGAGCCGACGCCCGATCCGGGACCGTCTCCGACGCCGCCCCTGCCAGAGCCGGGCCAGGGCTGTCTGACGGCGTTGCTGGCGCTGCTCTTTGCCGGCCGGCCCCGTCGCTAGAGCGCGTTTGAACATGAATCGTTCATCTTGTTGCGGGGTGTCGCCCCGCAACAAGATGAAATACCCCGTTCGGGCAGGCTCACGCTGCCCGATACCGCATCTGTATGCAGGTATCCCCCCACACCACACCGATGGAGGCCAAGATGAGTATCCTGCTCTCTGGCACCGACGTGATCGATCTGGCAGTGCAACTCGAAACACAGGGCGAGGCCTTTTACCGCCAGGCGGGCCAAAACACCGCCGCCCCCGAGGCAGCGGCGCTCTTCGCTGAGCTCGCCGAAGAAGAGGCGCGTCATCGGGAGACGTTTCAGGGCCTGTCATCGGCCATCAGAGTGACCGAGATCGACCCCACCACCTGGGAAGAGGCGGCCGGGTATATCGAGGCCACCATCAATCGCGAGTTCTTTGGCCCCGATGCCCCCATCCTCGAGGCAGCAGCGGCTGGGAACGATCTGCCGACGCTGTTTCGCCGGGCCATCGCGTTCGAACAACAAACGCTGCTCTTTTTCTACACCCTGCGCGATCTGGTGCAGCCCGCCAACCGGCATATCATCGACCGGATCATCGCCGAAGAAAAACGGCATGTGTTCAACCTGGCCGCGCGACTCGACCAACTCTGATCGAAAGAAACGCCGCGTCCGAACGATCGTTCGGACGCGGCGAATGCATTATGTCGAATGCTCTTGTCAGCTCAATGGGCGTCCTCATCCACCCACAGGGCATCGAGATCCCGGCCGTCTCCTGTCACACGATGCGCCGCGTCATTCACATCATCCAGCGCCTCTTCGTGCTCCCGCAACGACCGGACATTGTCCCATTCATTCACCGGCACGATGAGCGCCTCGGCGAATACCTGGACCACATAAGGGCGATCGTCCACTTCGATGGGGATCTCGTGAGTAAGCGCTCCTAGCAACCCCCTTCGGGCCGCTTCGCTGGCCAGCGCCGCATGGGGATTGGTCGGCACCATTATATTCTCGACCACCCGCAAAATGGCCTGTCGCGCGGCCGACAGTTTGCTGCTGCGCGAGCGGCGATAGCCTTCGATCCACGCCTCAACCTGGGGGATGATCCACGCCTTGCTCACAGCCCAGCCCGGACAAGATTTGGTGGAAAAATCACGATGAAAGTTTAGCTTGCGGATATCGAGTCCCAACCGCTCGTGCAAAATGCCCAGCGCAACGATGGTGTTCTGCAATGTAGCGCCCGAGGGCGCCTGCTGGTCGTAATTCCCCACGACCTCGATATGGCGAGAGCGATAGTTGTGCCCGTACACACCCACGCCATCGTAACGCAGATCGCTGAAAAGCCAGATGCCGTCGTCGGCGATAAAGAGGTGCGGCCCCGCCGTCCAGCCCTCATGCAGGCGGCCCTCATGATCGCGCCAGAGCCGGCGCTCATCGTAGGCCTTCATCGCCATAAGGGTCGACCGGCCACGCCAATCCTCTTTTGTGGGACGCCAGGTGTGATGCAAAAAGATGCGGGTGGGCAGCGGAGAGGGGATATCCAGCTCTTCCACATAGCGCACAAACTCGTCGGCCGACATGACACGCCCGTCGATCTCCATCGGGGGTTCTTTGATGATCTCTTCGCCCTGAACCACCGCGCCATCCGGCGCAGCGGGATCGTCCGTCAGATTCGCGCCGTGAAGAGACGCGTCGAGCGTTCCATCTGCGGCGTCACCCGATCGCCCTCTTAACCCTTTCCACAACGCTCTCATCAAGTTCATTCAACCGACTCCTGCACCACCGTAAAACATCAAGCGGTCTCGAACGACTCCACAGCATGCGCCCTGTCTGCGGCAGATCACCGCCTCGGCGGGCAAACCCGTTCAACGTAGCACGCGGATATCTCCCAGGCGTTTGGTCACCTGACGCCGATCCATATCCTCCAGAAACGCCACGGCATATTTGCGACTGGTATCGAACAGATCGCGCACCTGGGCCACGGCAACCTGTTCATTCTCATGCAGATATTGCACCAGGCGCTCTTGCATCGCCTGGTAGGTCCCGGCATCGAACAGAACGCCCTCGGCCACCCTGATCAGCCGTCCCTCATCCAGCAGCACCTGTAGCAGATCGGCGCCCAACGCCTCCTCGACCTGAGATTGAGACGGGGGCATATGCGGATTGCGGGCAAACTCGGCCAGTACGCCATCCACCGCCCGCTGCTCGGCCGCAGAGAGCCGCACCTGATGCCCCGCCAGCCCCACCGCCGTGGCCGTCAGAGCCAGATGGCCCTCGCTGACCGCATGTTCGACAAGGGCGTTGAAAAATCGCGTCTCGATCCGCACACGGCTCTTGAGCTCCTCCCGGGGCATTCCACGGCGCAACGGATACCGCTGATGATAAGCGCTGAGCACGCGCTCTATCTGCGCAAACAGATCGTCTCGGGTATCTCGCGTAAGAACTCCCACTGCGCTGCGCGGCAGCGTCCGGGCATCGGGGGCCTTATCGGTCAGGAGCACCGCACGCCCGTCGCGCAGCAGGGTCGAAAGCGCTTCGACCGAGATATCCTCCGGCATGTTACTCCGGTGGATCAGATCGCGCGCCTCGAGAATCTTTTCCTGCGCCAGGATCTGCAACAGCACATCGTCGGGTTCGCCCATCAACAGGGCATCCAATCGGGCCAGCACATCGGGCTGAAAGCGACGATGGCGACGCCGTGGGGATGGTTGTACGACACGCCCGCCGCCGAGGGTCATGCTGGGAGAAAAGAGGCGAATGATATAGTGGTCATCGCGCACCATAGCCATAGGCTGGGCCAGGCGAAACTGCACCCACCCCTCCTGCCCGGGCTCGAGCGCATCCGCATCCAGCAGGCGTACATGGGCCTCGGCGCGTGCGGCGCCGCAAAAGAACTCGACCAGTGCATTATGCTTCAGGGGGCGAGTGAGGTCGGGCAGCAGGCGCAGTCGTGCGTCCAACAGGCTGGTGGGTTCGAGTTGCCCCGGATGAATGACGACCTGCCCGCGACGCAGATCATCCACCGACACGCCGCTCAGGTTCGCCGCCACACGAGCGCCCGGCTCGGCCGATTGCTCGGCCTGGCGATGAGTCTGCAATCCACGGATGCGCGCCGTCAGATCGCCCGGCACCACCCGAACATCATCCCCCACCGCCAGTCGTCCGTCCATCAGCGTACCGGTCACGATAGTGCCAAAGCCCGGGATGGTAAACACACGATCGATGGGCAATCGGGGGCGTCCTATATCGCGGCGGGGCGTGGCCAGATCCATCAGCCGATCCAGCTCCTCGAGAAGGGTGGTCAGGCCGAAACCGGTCACCGCCGACACGGGGATCACAGCGGCATTCTGCAATACGGTGCCGGTCAGCTCTTCCCGCACCTCTTCTTGCACCAGCTCCAGCCATTCGGGGTCGTCGATCAAATCGCTCTTGGTCAGAGCCACCACGCCACGAGGGATCTCCAGCAAGTCGATGATGGCCAGATGCTCGCGGGTCTGCGGCATGACGGCCTCGTCGGCCGCCACCACCAGCAGAGCCACATCGATACCACCGATGCCGGCCAGCATATTCTTGATAAAGTCTTCATGGCCGGGCACGTCTACGATACTCACCTCGCGTCCGCCCGGCAGCTTGAGCCAGGCGAACCCGAGGTCGATGGTCATCTCACGCTCTCGTTCCTCACGCAGGCGGTCGGGGTTGATCCCGGTCAGCGCCTGAACGAGGGTGGATTTACCGTGATCTACATGCCCTGCCGTTCCGATGACGAACACGGTTGCTAACGACTCGGACTATCATCATCAAAGGCGCTGCGCACCTCGGTTATCACCTCCTGCAGGGTCTCGGCAAAGCCCACCCATGCACGGCGCTGCACCCACTTCATCTTGTCGGCATCAGAGACCAGGTCTTCCCGCAAAGTATTGATTCGCTCTTCCAGAGAGCGCAGCATATTGGAGAGACCTTCCTGCCCCTCTTCCAGCGTCGTGAGGCGCCTCTCCTGAGCATCGTTATGCTGAGCCTGCGCCTTCCAGGGCTGATCACGACGCTCGACCTCTTGCGCCCAGCGGCGATCGTTCTCGCTGCGCCACTCGCGCAGTTCGCGCTGCATCTGCTCTTCAGAGATGCGCTGCAACTGGCGAAGCCGATCCTGCTGCTGACTAACATCCTGGGCCAGCTCCTGAATCTCGCGCAGCAGGCGGCGATTCTTTTCGTGCTGATCGGTAAAGTAGCGCAATTGCTCGGCCCAGGTCTCGAGCTGCTGGCCAAACCCCTCCAGTTTGCGCCCCCATTCGGTCATGGTCTGGGCACGCACGCGCTCAGAGATGCGCTGATTCTCCAGCAACTCGTCTTGCTGCGCGGTCAGTTCCTGGCGCATGTTCTGTATCTCGGCAAGCTGCTGCTCCAGTCGGGGAAGCGTGTTCTCTATCGAGAGCAGCCGCGATACAGTATCCTGTCGATGCTTGCGCATCTCCTCGATATCCTGCGCGTTCTGCTTGACCTCCAGCCCGCTCTTCTCGATAGCGTCCGCCAATCGGCGGCGCCCCTCTTCACCCTGGCTGATCTGTTTGGTTATGCCCTCAAGATCTTGCTGTAGCCGGGCGATCAACTCGCCCAATCGCTGATCCTCAGCCTGACGTGCCGCAACGGCCTGCTCCAGAGACGAGAACTGCTGCATCTCGACCTGCAAGGCCTGAATGGCGCGCAACTCTTGCTCGCGCTCGGCCTGCCGATTGCGCAGAAACTCGGCTTCGCGCTTTTGTTGTTCCTGACGCAGATCGGCGATCATCGAGACGATCTCGTCACGCGTGTGTTGGATCGATTCTTCTACTTCGGGGATACGCAACAGTTGGGCCTGAAGTTTGGCCAATCGATCCTCCAACCCCATAATGCGCTGGGTCTGGTCGGTAATCATGACCTGTTGCTTCTCGATCGTATCGCGCAGCCCCTCAACGATGGCCTTTTCCTTGCGTAGCTCTTCGTCGAGCCAGCTCATGTTGGGAGTGTTTTGCAGGACCGGACTCATTCAATCTACCTCTTGCAAGGAATATGCATCGGACAGTTCATCGTAAGCGACGGGTCTGCTGTCATACCCCCGATGTAAGGCAGCCACCAGTGAACCCCATCGCAAAATATCTGATTCATTACGGGGAGATGATCACCACCGTGCCGATCTCCGCCCAGTCATACAGCTCCTTAGCGTCCTCTGTATCCAGGACGATACAACCGAACGAGCATCCCTGCCCCAGATAACCGCGCCACAGGACCGTCCCGTTGCTCAGAATGGGCAGGGCATGGAAGCCGTTCTCCGAGCCGCCCGCCCAATAGATGCCCAACCACCAGGGCATGTTCAGATCCCACTGAGAACCGTAGGCCATCGGCATTTTGGACTGGATCTCGTATCGCCCCGGCACCGTCGGCGCAGTCGATCGTCCTGTACAAGAGAGGTATGTGCGCACCACCTCATTATTCTCATACACCTCGACAATGCGCGTCGTCAGGTTGACCTCGATACGCCGCGGCGGTGTGATCTCTTCGATCACCTGGGCGAGGCGAGATTGCGCCTCGTCCAGATCGGGTGAGATCTCGAGGGCCATCTCGTAGGACTTTTTGGCATCATCCCAGACACGCGCATCCTGATACGAGATGCCCCACTGAAGATAGGCCTGGGCCAGCATCATCTGGGTATCCCGAAAGTCGGGGTCGCTCTCATAGATCAGTTGCAGTTGCTCGACGGCCTTTGGCCAATCTTTCTCCCAATAGGCCTCCAGGCCCTTCATGTAGGTGTGTAACTCTCGCCGTACCTGCTGCAACTTTTGACTACCTGCGTTCAGCCGCACCGCCATATCGAACTCTTCCCGCGCCTCGTCCAATTGATTGGACTCGATCAGGCGCATCCCCCGGTTGAAGTGAGCCTCGGCCAGACGCGCCCGCGCCTCGTCGCTCCGGGGATCGATCTGCCGAATGTGATTGAGCAGATCGACGGCCGTGTTCCAGTCACCCCGGGTAAAGGCGACGTCCACCTGTTGCCAGAGCGATCGCGCGCGCTGTTCGGCCGACAGAGTCGGCGTTGCTTCGACCATCGGGGGCAGGTCCAGCGCCTGCACGATGCGCGGCTCGCTCTGGGCATGGGTGATGATCATCATACCCAGCAACAGCACGACGGCAACGGCCGCCACCGAGGCCAGAATGGTCACCAGGCGCCGCCCGCCGACGCGTGTCGCGGGCAGGTCGTCGGCGTAGGACCTGGCAGGTGTCTCCGGCGAGTTCGCACCGGACTGACGCAAAGCCGGCGAAGGAGCCGGTGCCGGTTTTTCTCTGCGCACCTTTTTCTGGCGCACGCGCAGCGCCGATTCTTTGCGTCGACGCGACCGGCGTGTCGGCGCCGGCGCGACAGAAATATCCTTCCGCTCGACGGTGATTCCGAGCTGTTCTCGGGCCCACGCGATGCCCTCGGCAATTCGCTCGCTATCCGGCGCCAGAAGCCGGGCCTCTTCGAGAAGCCGCAGGCTTTCCTGGCGGCTCTCGGCCACCCAGGCTAACCACAGCCAGGCATCTTCATTATGTGGATTCTGATGGATGATCCGACGAAATATCGTCCGTGCCCCGGCATGGTCACCCTGGCGGGCCAGGCCGATCCCTTCGTCCAGGTGGGATACGCCTCCGGGCTTGATCGTTGCACCGTCCTGCCGATCGCCTACCATGGAATAGATCTCTCCTGCTGCAAGGGCTGTCTGTGCGCGGCCGGATTTTCTACGACCCTGAGGATTGCCATATAAATAACGGCCCCATTATATCATCAATATAATAGATCATCAACAAACGTTAACGTAAAAAGCCATCGGAACCACCAACATGGCAGCAGATAGATCCTCTTTATCCCGACATCGATGATTCACCGGTCTGACCGGCATCCTGACGCTCCTGTGTATACTGTGCAATGGCCGCGCTGATATGCGCCCCAATGAGGATAATGGTATTGGTGATATATATCCAAAAGACAAAAGCGACCAAAGAGCCGAGGGAACCATACACGAATCGATATTGCGCCAGCCCGCTGGATAGGTACCAGGAGAAAAAAAAGTTGGCCGCGTTCCAGGCCGTGGTCGCCACGATGGCCCCGGTGATGGCCTCCCGCTTGTGGGCGCGGCCTCGCGGCGCGTAACGATAGAGTAAATATGATATCCCCAAAGGGAAAATCCAGTAGGACAGGATGTTAACGGCCTGCCGCGTATAGTCCACCTGCCCCTCAATGCGCGGCAGTAGTCGATCCAGAACCATTCTCAACAGCGGAGAGATAAAGAGCCAGAGAATCAACAGGATGGCGAGTCCCGCCACGATGCCCAGCCCGATAAGCCGCACATGCACGCCGGTTCGCGCCACCGCTCTGGGCCGGATGATATTCACCTGATGGCTGAGGATGCCGAAAAAGCCCGAAGCCGACCAGAGAAACCCCAATCCGGCGATCAGGCCGATCGTCCCGCGCAACGCCAGCACCTCCTGCAAATTGTCGATGACCACCTGGGGAGATACCGGCAACGCGGTAACCGCCAGATCCAGGACAAACTGATAGGCCGCCTCATCCTCGAGCACAAAAGTGGCCGCTACGATGAAAAACAAGAGCATGGGAAACAACGAGAACAAGGCATAATACGACATGCCCGC
>JBMNOI010000154.1:0-7792 GCA_050942995.1 Anaerolineae bacterium | reverse complement strand
ATCAGCTGTTTCGTTCGTCCCTGCACACCCAACTAAGGAAAGGATAAGCAAAGTTGCCAGAATAGTAATGATTAATTTTTTCATTTTTTAATTACTCCTTTTATTTCTTTTCAGCTCCTTAAAAAAACCAAATCCATTTTAACATATATACCAGAGCATGTCAACAATACCAGATGATACTTGGTGATATTTGGGTTTATACTATGTGTTTTATACCATATCACATCATTATAGTAAGTCATTGGCTTACCAAATTTCGTGCGATGCGGAATAGAGGTGGTTCTGAAAGTATTGTTTTGGCACATGGTTGACTCCTTTCGAATATGCAAGGAGCCAAGCGAGAAATTTATGAAAAGCCGAATGCTTACAAAACACAAAAGACCGGATGATTACGAATTTGCGTTTCGTAAATCATCCGGCCATTTGGTAGCTCGCACTCGGCTCCATTGCTCGGTATGAATTGGTTAATTTAATCACGACTCAGATAAGGTTAAAGGGCTTTCTGTAGTGCAACAATTAGGGGTGTGCAAAAGCGGTGCATCTTTTAACGATTTGATTAGAGCGGTGCATTTTATCAATAGGTAGTACCTTTGCCAGATAAAGTAGGTCGTATCCCACCCGGCTACGACCTTTTTTATTGCCACGCCGGAGACGGGCGCCCTGCACATTCTCCGATCTGCGATCATGCCATCCGTATCCATGTGTCCGCGATCGTCACCGGCGAGCGTTGCCATTCCTTGTCGCCGCCTCAGGCAGGGCGCACATTCCGCTCCATCCCCCGATATCCGGCAGTGTAATGCGTCGTTCACTCACCGTCAACGTCACTCTGCCGACTCTTCAGAGGCAGCCACGTGCCAGAGTGGGTCGATCTATCGAACGGCGCCGAGCGTGGGGGCACAGGGCTCGACAAACCCGATGTTTTGTGCCGATTGACGTGTCGTAACCTCGCCGTTATCATTGCAACGTACCTTCTGATCGTCAATAATGATACGCTGTGCCCTCGACGATCGTTGGGTTGCATAGTTTGCCGTATATCACACAGGTAGAGCGGCCCATGGTCTGTGCCATCATGCGCTCGGTCGGATGGGTAGATCATCACTAAACGGCACCCGCCGTACGAGCCAGAGGGACACCCGCTTGTAAGGAGCGCAATACCAGATGAACGAAATCCAACCGGACTGGTACAGGCGCATCTGGACCCTCGATATCAAAGAGATGTCCTGGGTGGAAGAGACGGCCAAACAAATCGATTTTCTCATTCGGACGATGAACCTGGATGGCTCGGAACGAGTTCTCGATCTGGCCTGCGGCTTTGGGCGGCACAGCCTCGCCCTCGCCGAGCGGGGATTCCGCGTGGTGGGCGTGGACATTACGCCCGCTTACGTTCAGGATGTCGCCGAGACGGCGAGACGCGGCGGCCTGTCGGCCGAGTTTATCTGCGCCGACATCAGAGACATCCAGTTTGAGCAAGAGTTTGATGTCGTCCTCAACCTGGCCGATGGCGCCATCGGCTATCTGGAGAACGATGAGGAGAACCTCAGGATCTTTGACCGGATCTCGGCGGCGCTCAGGCCCGGAGGGGAAACACCTGATGGATGTCTGCAATCGGGAGCACGCCGAGATCTGTTTCCCCAAGCGACATTGGGAGATCGGAACCAAAGCCCTCGCACTGGCCGATTTCGCATGGGATCACGAGACGAAACGAATGCTCTACGCCGGATGGGATATCCCCTTCGGCAAGCCGGCAGAGCCGCCTCCGGCGATGCGGCCCGACTCGAGCGTCAGGCTTTACCGCAAGGACGAACTGCGAGACATCCTGGCGGAGCGGGGCATGACCCTCCTTGCAACATACAGCGACTATGACGGGAATCCGGACACCTATAAGGAGCTGCAACTCGTCGCCTACTCTCACAAGATGCCCTTCTGATCGGGCACCGGTCGCGCCCTGCGCCATGGTGCCAACCCGGTTATCGAGCCAACCTTCCCAACCGGCCAGGCGTATCCTCCGGCATATGGCGGATGCGCTCCAGCTCGACCTCTGCTAAAATAGCCGCAGGAGCGCCCCACTTTGATATCCGGCCCTTGCAGGGCGCCCAATCATGTGCGAAAAGCGCAGTGTGCGTCGATCGAGTATCGCCGAATTCGCTGCTACCCGCTATGAGAATCGGGAGGGTCAAAATGAGCGAATCCACGCGCAGAGGGGCCGGCCCCATCTTGATCGGGGCGATTCTGATCGTCACCATCGCCGCCGGGCTGGCGGCCCTGCTCGTCAGCGCCGAACATCGCAGCGCCGCCATCCTCTTGTCCATACCGGCGGCCTTTTTGATCACCCTGGCGATTCAGAGCCTGCCCGCACTGCCCAGGCTCTCCGCCATCCTGTCGGCCGTCACCCTCGTTCTGACATTGCTCTTTGGTCGCGGCAGCTCGGAGCAATTCGGGCAGACCTGGCTGGCCATCGGTGTGACGCTGGCCGTCTATCTGCCGGCCTGGAACGCCGGTCTTCGGGTTTATGTAAACAAAGAGGCTGCGGAACCGATCCAGACCCTGAATCCCGACGCAACCGCCCGAGCCCTGGTGATCTATCATCCCGGCCGCAGCAGCCTGCAGCATCGCGCCAATACGGCCTTTGCCAGGGCCCTGGCCGCCAACGGCTGGCGGGTGGATGTGGGCACCATCGGTCAGCATACCCCCACCCGCCTCAAGTGTTACGACCTGCTGGTTCTGGGCACCCCGACGTATGAATGGGCCCCCTCAGATCGGATGAGGCACTACCTCCGCGATGTGGGCGATCTGCGCAACCGTCCCGTCGTCCTGATCGTCTCGGCGATGGGCGCCCCTCAGCACGCGGTCGAGTCGATGGAGCGACTGGTCAGCGCCCTGAACGGCCGGGTCATCCGCTCCCTGCCCCTGCGCGTTCGGAATAACGCGCGCGCATACGGCACAAACGACCTGGATGAGATCATGGCGCGAGAGGCGGCCGCTATCGACATGCCGACCGGAGGCACAGCGGCCGGCAGCCCCCCTGCGTCAGCCCCCATCACCCGGCCCGGATTATAGATCGTCGCATGCAAAAGGACACTCTGCACGGCGAGCGCCTGGGCTCAGTGACGGGATCTCTATTGATCGCCCTGCGCCTCGCCGCTGCCCCGCTGTTCGTCGCCGGCTATCTCTACCATAGAGGGCTCTGGCCCCTCGTCGCACTGGCCGTCGCCCTCGTCACCGACGCCCTGGACGGCCGCGTGGGCAGGCGCTGGGGCGGTCGGCCCTTTCTGGGCGCATGGTCCGATGCGCTGGCCGATTTTGTCTTTGTCGTCGCATCCTTTGCGGCCTTTGTCATCTCGGGCCTCTATCCACTCTGGGCGCTGTTCATCATCCTCGCCATGTTTGCTCAGTTCCTTCTCACTTCACGACGCGACGGACCGGTTCACGATCCCACAGGCAAATACTACGGCGTGTTTCTCTTTGCCTGCATCGGGGTAACGCTGATATGGCCGCATGAACTCGTTTGCCGCGGCGTGCCCGCCGCCCTCGCCATCGTCGGTGTCGCTTCCCTGGTCAACCGCGTGGTCTGGCTATCCCGCGCCGCTCGTGAGCGCAGCAGTGCGCAATCCACCATCCCCGAGAGTTGAGCCCTCGATTCTTGCAGGGCAATCCTGCAGGGGCCATTCGCGAGCGGCCCCTCGCCACCTCAAAGCCCGATACGCTTGCCCTCACCGACGCGACGGCTGTAGAATAAGGATATCCGCGTCATCCTCCTCATGCATTCCCCCGCCACGCGGCGACCCGCCCTCTGCAGGATGCCGGGTCACCCGATCCACATGAGCAAGTTTCATCGATAGGAGTTTAGCCATGGAGACCTATCACAACTTCATCGGCGGCCGTTGGGTCGATGCAGCCGACGGCGCCATATTCGAGACGCATAACCCCGCTCGTCCCACCGATCGGTTGGGCACTTTTCCGGCGTCCACCGCCGAGGATGCCCGTCGTGCCGTCGAGGCGGCATCCGAAGCGTTTCCCGCCTGGGCGAGCACCCCGCCCCCTGCCCGTGGCGAGATCCTGTATCGCGCCGCCGAGATCATCACCCACCGATTGGAAGAGATAGCCACCGCTCTCACGCGAGAGGAGGGCAAGACGCTGGCCGAGGCGCGCGGCGAAGTATCGCGGACCCGCGACATCCTGCGCTACTATGGTGGTGAGGGGCTGCGCATGAGCGGGGATGTATTGCCCGCCACCGCGCAAAACGAGATGATCTACACCCGACGCGAGCCGCTGGGTGTGGTCGTCGCCATCACCCCGTGGAATTTCCCCATCGCCATTCCGGCCTGGAAGATCGCCCCCGCGCTGGTCTATGGCAACACGGTGGTGCTCAAGCCGGCCTCGTACGCGCCCCATAGCGCGTTGCTGCTGGTCGAAGCGCTGGTCGACGCCGGCCTGCCACCGGGCGTCATTAACGTTGTCACCGGATCGGGTGCGGTGGTGGGCGACGCGCTGGCCTCTCATCCCGATGTGGCCGCGGTGAGCTTTACCGGCTCTTATGCCGTGGGGCGCGATCTGTACAGCCACGCCACCGGCCACATGGCCCGCGTACAGCTCGAGATGGGCGGCAAGAACGCCCTGGTCGTGCTGGACGACGCCGATCTGGATCTGGCGGTCACGCTGGCCGTCAGGGGAGGCTACGGCCTCACCGGCCAGTCGTGCACGGCCACCAGCCGCATCATCGTGCAGGAGAGTATCGCAGACCGTTTTGTCGACGCCATGGCCCGCGCCGCGCAGTCACTGGAGGTGGGCGACGGGCTGGAGCCCCACGTTCAGATGGGTCCCGCCGTCAGCCGGGATCAGATGATGCAGGATCTGGAATATGTGCGCGTGGGGATCAAAGAGGGCGCGGAATTGCTGGTCGGGCAGACGCCCGACGGAGGGCATTCGGCGACGTCGGATGGCGGCTACTTTGTTCGTCCGGTGCTGTTCGACCGCGTCGAGCACAACATGCGTATCGCTCAGGAAGAGATATTCGGCCCGGTAGTGGGCGTTCTACGGGCGCGAAACCTGGACGATGCCATCGCCCTGGCCAACGCGACGGGTTACGGCCTGGCCGCCGGCATCGTCACCAACGATCTGAGCCGTGCCATGGCCTTTGCCCGGGCCGTAGACGCCGGAGTGGTCAAGATCAATCAATCCACCACGGGGGTGGTGCCGCACGCCCCCTTTGGCGGATTCAGGCAATCCAGCGCCAACACCTTCAAAGAGCAGGGAGACGCGGCGATCGAGTTCTATACCCGCACCAAGACGGTATACCTAACCCATGAGGGCGCACCCTGATCGCCTCATCAACTCGTTCAGCGCCGCGCAAAGGTTCGTGGCTCTTAACGGGCCAACCGGCCCGTCAAAATGCCCGGGAGACCTCATCGGCGAATCACCTCACACCGCCTGTCGCTGTGGAGACTCCCTGTCGATCAGATGCATCTTGGGCTGGATATCCCGAACGATGACGATGCTAAGGCGAATATCCCACACGCGCAGCTTGTGGTTGGCCGAGCTCAGAATGTGGCGCTCCAACGACTCAAAGTCGCCGGAACTCAGTAGCTCATTGAGCTGCTTCTGGCCGATGGCCAGACGCACCCCCCGCTCGATAGCGCTGCGGGTGGTGGCCTCCCACTCGTGCACGTTATCGTCGATGCGCCTCAAGATCCTTATCTCACGCTCGTTCAGCGGCCGGTCACCGCGCCGGGCCGCTTCAGAGATGTCGATGCCATAGATCACATCGATCTCGACACGGGCGGATCGCATATCATGGGTCAATACATCGTCGTAGACGAGGGATTCTTGCCGGGGGTTCAGGTCGTACACCCGCTGCATACGCTCCCAGGGGGCCGTCCAGAAGGTGCCCGGTCCCGAGATGCGTGTTTCTTGGGCGCCACATATAAACGTCACGGCGTTTCCCGGCCCGATCAGAGTATAGCAGGGGCCGTCTTTGGGCTCACCATCCTCTGGGATGATGATCTCGCCGTTCTGCACCATCTGGTATCCTTTCGGTCCCAACACCATACGCAGATGTCTAATCAGCGACTCTGACTCGGTGCAGCCATACAGATCGTGCATGGGCAGGGTGGCGACGGCAAAGGCCAGAAAAGCGGTCAGCAATACGACCAGAGAGGGTCCAAACCCGAGGACAAAGAATGCAAGTCCGATCTGCAACACCAGAGCCGCCAGGATGAACCCACGCAAGCTATCCTTCATGCGTGTTACGGCGTAGGGTATCCCGACGATAATACCCAGTAGCAGGCCCATCCCCACATATCCCAGGGCTATGCCGGCCTGCACCCCCAATACGATGATCAGAAATGCCGTGAGCGTCACCTTGAAATGAGCGTCCATCTGGTCATCTCCTGTGTCGTTCCGGGCAGTCTGGTGGCTTTTTTCTCCCAAATAGTGCGAAAAAGCCATACGGATCGATGGCCATGCGCTCATTCAATGTTATTCGATTATGTTATGCCGAGCTGTATATGATTTTACAACATAACGGGCTATTCCGTCAATCATTTGTGAAAAAATGACAGAGCCACTCAAAGACGCCTTTGCCTGCTTTCTTTGCTACTCAATCATTCTCTTTCGGCCAATAGCGGCGCTCTGAAAAAACGAGCGCTGAGGAAAATCCTCAGCGCCCCCTACGACAATGCTATGCAGGCATCTCGTCCCGATCTTATCGCCTGAAGAAGAGCCGGAGCGGCCGGGGAAAGATCCACCGCCGCGATGCCGGGCGACCCAGGGGCTCTGCCCAGCCAACGGTGATCTCGCCCGGCTCTCCCGTCTCTTCCGGCAGGCTACGATACTCGACCACGATATCGTACGTTCCGGCGGTAACGGTCTGTTGCAGCGTCTCGTTCACCGCCTCGTCATCCCAGCTGTCGATAAGGAGATCATCATCCAGCCACAAGCGCACACCACCCCGCGCCTGCACATCGACAGTATGGATCCCCTCCGATAACGTCTTGTGCAGGCTCCATCGCACCGAGAAGCCCTCCTCCGACACGATCTCGGGCGGTACCATCTCGTCCCAGTCATAGGCGATGGCCGCCACCGTCTCGGTTAACACCGGCGTGCCCTCCAGATCGCGCCCGATATAGAACTCGGCCGTCCACATTGCCGATGGCGTGAGCGTCCCCGTCGGCGTCGCCGTGGCCGTCACCGTGACGGTCCCCGTTAGTGTCTCGGTCGGCGTGAGCGACGGTGTAGTCGTCGCCGTCGGCGTCTCGGTCGGCTCGAGCGACGGTGTAGTCGTCGCCGTCGGCGTCTCGGTCGGCTCGAGCGACGGTGTAGTCGTCGGCGTCTCAGTCGGTTCGAGCGACGGTGTAGTCGTCGCCGTCGGCGTCTCGGTCGGCTCGAGCGACGGCGTAGCCGTCGCCGTTGGCGTCTCGGTCGGAGTGAGTGTGGGTGTCTCCGTGGCCGTAGCCACCGCCGTCTCCGTCGCCGTAGCCGTCGCCGTCTCGGCAATCCCTGTCAGGGTGGCGGTCACCGTCGGTTGCTGCGTCGCCGTCATCGTGCGCGTCACTGTAGCGGTCGGTGTCGGCGTCGGAGGCACCGGTGTCCGGGTACGCGTCGGCGTGGCCGTCGGAGGCACCGGTGTCCGGGTACGCGTCGGCGTGGCCGTCGGAGGCACCGGCGTCCGGGTACGCGTCGGCGTCGGTGTATGGGCCGCCAACAGATCCCATCCCACGCCGATGCGGGCGTTGCCGCCGCGCTCATAGTACTCCACCGTGATGGTATAGGTCTCGGGATTGAGCTCCACATCGCG
>JBMNOI010000153.1:0-7794 GCA_050942995.1 Anaerolineae bacterium | reverse complement strand
CCACCTGGTGCCTGCCGCCGACGTGTGGCGCGAGCAGATTCACGAGTGCGCCGCCGAGCTGGCCGACGTGGGACGGCTGGCGCAGGAAGCCGACGTGCGCCTCACCTTCCACCCCTTTCTGGAGGTCGTCCTCAACGGCCTCGACGAGGATCAGACGGCGCTGGCCGTCGACCACACCACCGCCGCGGCCACGCTGCTCGATGCCATGGGCCTGGGCCCCGAATCGGTGATCGTACTGCATGTGGGCGGCGTGTACGACGACGGGATCGCCTCACGCGAGCGGTTCATGCGTCGCTACGAGGCGTTGCCGGCCTTTGTGCAGCGGCGCCTGGCGCTGGAGGCCGACGACCGGCGCTACGGCCACGACGATGTGCGCCTGATCCACGAACGCTGCGGCATTCCCCTGGTGTTCGACAACCTGCACCACCTGGTCTTCACCCCCTCAGGGATCCCCACCCGCGAGGCGCTGGCCTACTGCCTGGGCACCTGGCCCGACGGCGTGCGCCCCAAGATCCACTTCAGTTCGCCGCGCACCGAGATGCGACCGCTGGAAGGCACGGGGCGCATCAAAATGCCCTCCTGGACGGAGCATGCGGATTTCGCCAACCCCTTTGAATTTATCGCCCTGATGCGCGAGGCCGAGAAGCTGCCGCCCTTTGACGTGATGCTCGAGGCCAGGGCGCGGGATCTGGCGGTGCTGCAGTTGCGCGAGGATCTGCGGCGCTTTGCGCCGGACGTGGCGGCGAGGTTCTGCTGAGGGAGTGGGCGCAGATCATCCGTCGCCGAGCCGTGACATATCCCGCGCATTTGTGAGAGAGCGGCGAGAGGGCATGACCTGAGATCGATGCATGGCATCAGCATTCATTCGCAAGGAGGCACGCATGGCAGAGAGGAGCTGGCGGGGATGCTTTGCCATCCCCATGACGCCCTTTGACGAGGACGACCGTATCGATGTAGACGTGCTGGCGGACGAGATCGAGTTCTGCGTGCAGGCCGGGGCGGCGGGGCTGGTGACGCCGGTGATGGTGAGCGAGTTTCGCCTGCTCTCGGAGGAGGAGCGCCGTCTGATGATGCGGGTGCCGGTGGAGGTGGCGGCCGGCCGGGTGCCGGTGGTGGCCAATTGTGCCGCCGTAAACACGCCTCTGGCGGTGAACTATGCCCGCTATGCTATGGAGGTGGGCGCCGATGCCGTCATCGCCATGCCGCCCTATATCCATCGTCCCGATTTTGAGACGGTTTTCGCCTACTACAAGGCCATCTCGGATGCGGTGGATGTGCCGGTGTGGGTGCAGAACGCCGGGGTGGTGGCCCTGTCGGCCGACCAGATCATCCGGCTGTGTGCCGAGATCGAGCACGTCAGCTGGGTGAAGGAAGAGGTGGCGCCCAGCACCCATTCCATCAGCGCCCTGCTCTCGAAAAAATCGCCGCACCTGGCGGGCGTGATGGGTGGCGCCGCCGGGCGCTACATGATCGCCGAGTGGGCGCGGGGCGCGGCGGGGGTGGTGCCGGCGTGCGAGTTCTGCGATGTGGTGCAGCGCATCTGGGATCTGCTGGACGGCGGGGAGCCCGATGCGGCGGGCGATTTGTTCGAGCGGCTCATGCCGGCGCTGATGCTGGAGAGCCTCATGGGCATGGCCTACGCCAAAGAGATCATGATCCGCCGCGGCGTGTTCAGGAACCGCCGCATTCGCACCCAGTCCTGTCCGCTGGATGATGAGGATATGCGCGAGATCGACCGGGTGTGGGCGCGACTAGAGCCCCACCTGCTCTGGCGGAGGGGATAGACTCTGCTTCGGTCCCCGGTGGGCGGCGACTACGGGCAATCGGCAAGGGCCGCTCGGAGGGTCCGTTCACGAACGGACCCTCCGAAGAGCCACGATCATCGTAAAGGCAACCATCACACATACGAGGGAGCACCATGACGGATCGCAACGAGCAAGAACGCAGCATGAACCGCGTCGAGGATGCCATTCGCACATTTTCGCGGCCGACCGAATTAAAGATCACCGACATGCGTCTGGCTATTGTGTGCTCGAACTATGATTATCCCATCATTCGCATCGACACCAATCAAGGGGTGAGCGGCATCGGCGAGGTGCGCGATGCCGGCCATAAAGAGGATGCCCTGCGGTTCAAGCACATGCTGCTGGGGCAAAACCCCTGCAACATCGACATGATCTTTCGCGCCATCAAGCAGTTCGGCGCATCGGGGCGCGAGGGCGGCGGTGTCTCGGGGATCGAGGTGGCGCTGTGGGACCTGATCGGCAAGGTGTACGGCGTGCCCTGTTACCAGTTTCTGGGCGGCAAGTATCGCGATGCGGTGCGTATCTATGCCGACACGCCTCATCCTGAGAACGAGACGCCCGAGGGGTATGTAGAGCGGGTGTTGCAGCGCAAGGCGATGGGCATCACCCTCATCAAGTTCGATGTGGGCATGCACGTGCTGGCGGATTATGAGGGAGGGCTCATCGGCAAGCCCACGCCCCACGAATATTCGTTGGGCAGCCGCCGGACGGCGCGGGGCACCGCCGGGGGCACGCAGTTGACCGACCGGGGCATCGCCCGCTTTGTCGAGATCGCCATGGCGGTGCGCGAGGCGGTGGGCTGGGAGACGCCGCTGGCCATCGATCACCTGGGGCCCATCACGGTCAAGGATGCCATCCGTCTGGGCAAGGCCATCGAGCCGGTAGGGCTTATGTGGCTGGAGGATATCATCCCCTGGTGGGATGTGGAGGGGAACCGGGCGGTGACGCAGGCCATCAATGTGCCCACATTGAACGGCGAGGATATTTACCTGTGGGACGGCTGGCGCGAGATGATCGAGAAGCGGGCTATCGATATCATCCAACCCGATCTGCTCAGCGCCGGTGGCATGCTGGAGACGAAAAAGATCGCCGATTATGCCGAGCGATATGGCCTGCCCACGGTGCTGCACTGCGCCTGCTCGCCCATCGGCTTTATGGCCAATGTGCATTGTGCCGCGGCCATTCCCAGCTTTATCGCGCTGGAGAGCCACTGGCTGGATCTGCCCTTCTGGAAGGATCTGGTGACGGGGCTGCCAGAGTCGGTCATCCAAGACGGGTTTGTGCGCGTGCCCGAGGCGCCGGGGCTGGGCGTCGAGCTGAACTATGACGGCATCGAGGCCAATCTGCGCTTCCCCGGCCTGTTCGAACCCACAGACGAGTGGAACACGCCCAAGCTGGGGTTCTGGCAGCCGGATCGTCGCTGGGACAAGTAGGCTCCTTCCCATCACCTCGCAGGGTATCCACTGCAGGAGCCGTTGCCGTTGTGTGCCGCCGTCCGCCGGAACCGGGGACGACCGGGGCAACGGCTCCTTACGACAGGCCGGGATGAGCTGTCGCCGGCATCGCACACCGCACAAAAGCATATCCAGCCCGCGCCGTTTCGAACGTTTGCCGCATCCCTGACAGGGGCGTCTCTATCGCCATGCCTCTTTGCCCTGCGTCAATCCAGAATGAGGGCGGCGCACTCTCAAGTGAGCCCGGAGGAAATCATCCTCCTTTACATAAATAATCGCAAGGGGTGAGTTCATGTTTCGAACGACGACCAGAGCAGGACGCCCGCATCCGATCGTTTCAGTATGGCGTCGTGCCGTCTCTGCGCTGTGGCCAGTGATGCTGATCGCGCCGATCGTTCTGTATTACAGCCAGCAATTGACCCGCTGGCTGGCGTATGATGACGAAGGCGGCTATCTCTATGCCGCGTGGCGCATCTCCCTGGGGGAGATGCCCTATCGCGATTTCCTCACGCCACAGATGCCGGTGTTCCTCTATCCCGGCGCTCTGTTGCTGTCTGTGAGCGATCTGTCGGTGTATGCGGCGCGATTCGCTTCGGTGGCGCTGATTGCGGCGACCGGCCTGATCTGCTTTGCCGCCGTCAGGCGGGCCTGGGGCGCTCCGGCGGCGGTTGTGACGCTGATGCTGCTGGCGGTGCATCGAGATATCTTTTGGGTGGCGCGTCACTTTCGCCCGGAAGCGTCCATGCTCGTGCTGGAAATGCTGGGCCTCTATCTCTTTGTTCCCGCCTATTCCCGGCGCCATCGAGGACGTCTGGCGCTGGTGGGCGTGTTGCTGGCCCTCTCGACCTTTGCCAAGCTGTTCGGCGCGCTGACGATGCTGGGTCTGGGGCTCTTTGTTCTGGCAGAGGGGGTGCGCGGGCGCGACTGGCGGCGCATGTGGTTCTCCGGACTCTGGCTGAGCATTCCCTATGCGCTGACTCTGGCGATGGCGACCGCCCTCTTTACCGTCCTTGCCCCCGATTTTCTCGGCGCGGTGGTCGGCCACCATCTGCAGCAGGGCGCCGGCATGCCCATGCACGAGGTTATTGGGAAGACCCTGGACTTTTATCTGGGCGTTCTGCGAGGGCAACCGGTCTATTCCGCCCTCGTTCTGGGCGGCCTCTGGGTCGCTATGCGGCGCGGCGATCTGTATGCCCGAATGTGCGTGTGGCAGCTATCGACGGCCGCCTGCTTCCTCGTCATGACGCGCGGACTGCACGAGCGGCATCTGGTCTATCTCATGCCCGGCGTGGCCGCTCTGGCCACGTTGCCGCTGATAGAGTTCGGTCGATGGGTGTCTGCCCGGGGCGCGGCGCGCCTTTACCGGATAGGCGGAGGGCTGGCCCTGGTGATTGTGACGACGCTGGCCCTGCTGCCTCATTTTCTCTCCAATGCAGAGGTGGTCTGGAGAGAAGAGGATACCACGCCATCATGGGTCGCATTGATTCGGGAGCAGACCGATCCGGGGGATTATGTGCTCTCTGATTATCCGGGGCTCAACTTTTTCGCGCAGCGTCCCACAACACCCCTGGGGGCGGGGTTGTCCGAGGGGGCGACAGAGAGCGGCCAGATCTCGGCGGATGCTCTGATCGCCGAGATCGAGGACTGTGACGTGCAGATGGTGCTGATGAACGTGGCGCACGGGGCGCACCATCTGGTATCGCTAAGAGAATACGAGACGTTCAGACACTATTTGCAGACTCATTTTGCGTTGCTGGAGCGCCGCCTCTACGACTTTCGCCCGATGGAGGTCTATCATCGCCAGGATATCTGGGAGGGAGAGCGGCGCAACGACGACTTTGGACACATGCTTGCCCTGACGGGGCTTGACTGGGAGGCGCGCCGGGCCGAGCCCGGTGAGAGCCTCTCGCTTATGCTGAGGTGGCGCAACATCGCTCAGGCCCCCATCCCGGAGGATTATGTCGCGACTCTTCGACTGGTGGATCGGGCGGGCCATGTGCGCGGACTGGGAAGCCAGAGCCTGCGCGCCGTCGATCGCTATACCTATTTCGACGAGGAGGGGGTGGAACAGACGCAGTATATCGGGACGACGCAGTGGCCCGAAGCAGAGACGACGATCGATCGGTTCGAGTTGCCCGTTGATCCGGCCACGCCCCCGGGAGAGTATCGGGTGCTGTTGCGCCTCCATCCCGAGGATGCGTGGGATGGTGCCCTGACCCGCATCGATCCGTCCGGCGCTTTTACGGGATACGATCTCGATCTGGGGATGGTGGAGGTTCTGCCCGCTGCACAGTTCCCGGATGCCGCCGATCTGCCGATGCAGACGCCGGTCGGCGTGGAGGTGGCCCCGGGGCTGCGCCTTGAGGGCCATACGCTTCCCTCAGGGCCTGTGCGTCCTGGGGACAAAATGACCGCATCGATCTTTTGGTCGGCTGAATCCTCTTCCGGCGACTATATGCTGAGACTGGTTTTGCGGGATCAGGATAGGGTATGGAGCGAGACGCTGGCATGGCCCGCCGGAGAAGCTCATCCCACCTCTTTATGGCGCGCGGGCGAGGTGATACTGGGGATGTATGATCTCTTGATAGATCCCGAGACGCCATCCGGGCACTATTCTCTGATGGCCGAATTCCTGGGCGGCGGTCGAACGCATGATGCTTACTCCCTGGGAACCGTCGAGGTCGCAGGTGTTCCCCGCATGTTCGAGGCGCCCGAGGTCGAACACTCTCTTGATGTCGGCCTGGGCGTGGGGATCCGCCTGCTCGGGTACGATCTGCCCGATCGCGTGGTGACTGCGGATCAGATAGTCGGGATCACGCTGCACTGGTACGCCCAATCGTCGCCGGTGCGTTCTTATACCGTGTTTGTCCACCTGCTGGACAAAGAGGGGCAGATCGTTGCACAGATCGATACCCTTCCTCTGGGAGGGGCGCATCCGACAACCGCCTGGCTGGAGGACGAATTTGTCCGCGATGACTATCGCCTTTCTTTGCCGGACGACATTGCTCCCGGGGCCTATCGTATCGCCGTCGGGCTCTATGATGTGGGAACGGGCCGCAGGCTCCCGGTATATGATGGGCGGCGACATCGCCTGGCCGATGATCGCCTGCTCCTTAACCTCCCCGTTGTGGTTCAACCCTGAGGGATGATCGGCGCCTGCTCGTAGGGAGACCACCTTCCCACGAACAGGCGCCAACCTCTATCGCGGTGGGCGTCTTGTCGGACGCACATCGTCACTTTTGCTTGCATCGACCATAGGGGCATGGTATACTCGCGTTGCATCTTCTGCAGCGTGTTCTACCGAAAAATGCTCTATACTCGCCGGTATCCCTTCTCGCTCAAAGAACAGAACACTGCTGCAGAATGTGCTTATGAGCGAATGATTCCCATGTCAAAGCGGGCTATAGATCAATATCGGGTTGGCGACCGGTCAGATGCCGGGCTGTGAGATAACGATCATTGATCTTGGCCGCAGAGTGCGATTTATGATATACTGCCCGATGTTGATAAGTTTAGAGGAAAAAAGTGCCGTGCAACGCAATGAGCGAGAAGGAGATCCGATCGACACGTTGGTCGGGGCCATCCACGACCGTGGGCTTGCAGTGCCGGCGACCCTTTTTCTGGAGTTGATGCGACCGCTGAACGTGGTTGGCAGCCATCTCATGTTGCTCGTCGAACCCCTGATGCGGCCACTTCTGGGGGTGAACGGGCGGCGCTATGCGACGATGCTGGAGGATCGGCGCAACGTCGAGCGGCTGCTGGATCGACTGAAGGGTGGGGGCGCTCCCCGCCCGATTGGAGGAAAACGGTAGATGCCGATTATTGACGTACTCTTTCCGGATGTCGACTCGGCCGCTCTGCTATTCCTGCTGCTCTTTGTCCCCTTTTTCATCTACCACACGCTGCGGGCACGACGCGGTCACGGGGTTGCGTTTCGACCTATCGCCGCCTATGAACGCATGCGTCGACTGTTGAACTATGCCGCCGAAAGTGGACGGCCGATCCACGTCACCATGGGGCGCGGGCAGATCGGCGGCGCGGCCACGCCCGAGGCCCTGATGGGCCTTACGACCTATGACTATGTGGTGAAACATCTGGCCGCCTACGAGCAAGTCGCCCCCGGTACGACGGGAAGCGCAACCGTGTTGCCCGCGGCCATGGGCGTGCTGCAACGCGCCCGCCGGGATGCCGGATTGACCTCTTTTTACTCCACTGAAGGCGCTCGCTTTTACGGGCCCGATCCTATGGCCTATGCCGGTGGCGCGCATGAGACGCTCTCTCGACGCAAATACCTCGCCAATATAATGCTGGGTCGTTTCGATGACGATGGATTGTGGATCGTAGAGGCCACCGGTCAGCAAGCGATGATGCAGATCGGCGGCACGTATGATCCGGCTGCGGCGGCGCTGATGTATGTGCCCATGGACGAGACCCTCGTCGGTGAGGAGCTTTATGCCGCCGGAGCCTACCTGCATCGTCCCATCCATCGGGGCAGCCTGGCCACGCAGGATCTGATGCGCGTCGTCGTCATCCTC
>JBMNOI010000021.1:0-37961 GCA_050942995.1 Anaerolineae bacterium | reverse complement strand
TCGGCCAGACGCAACTCCAGTTCGATCTCGCGACGCTCCATCGTCGCCAGCATCTGCGCCATATAGCGTCTGCGGCTGCGCGTGGTGGGCTCTTCCAGAAAGCGCCAGTCGCTCAGGTCCAGAGCGATGATGGCCGTAGCGCCCTGCCTCAGCGCCGGCTCGACGGGCAGATTGCTCACCAGCCCGCCGTCCATCACCCGGTGTTGCCCTCGCTCCATCGGCCACACCCAGGGCGGCACTGCCGTAGAGGCCAGTAATCCCTCCAGCACCGATTGATCCGGCCGGGTGCCGTACAATCGCGGCCGATATGTCGCCAGATCGGCGGCCACCTGAATCAGCCGCACCCCATCGATGTCGCCAAACGTCAGAGAATCGTCCATCCCATAACGCCGATAAAAGGCCTCCAGGCGCCCGTCCATATCGCCCACATGCCCCAGAAGAAGGCACATACTGAGCCGCAGATAGCTGGTGGGCAACAGGTCGGCCTCGCCGGCCTCCTGCCACGCCTCCCTCAGTTGGGCCAGCGTATCGACATCGACGCCGTGTACCGCCAGATAGGTCGCATTCACCGCTCCCGCCGAGGTCCCCACCAGCAGATCGAAGCACATATCCGCCTCGCACAGGGCGCGCAACGCCCCCACCTGCAATGCGCCGCGCGCGCCACCACCTCCCAATACCAGCGCCCGACAGGGCGGCGTGATGTCGCTATCCCTCGTCTCTCGCATCATATCTGCATCTCCTGCTCTGACTGTTCCCAACGGCCCGTCCATCACGATTACGTAACAGAAGGGTGATTTGATTCATTCATCTGCTTGACAGGTGCCGTGGTATCGGTTATGATATTCAAGTATTTGAATGAATGCAAGGAAGAGGACGAGATGATCGATCCCTACAAGGTACAGGCCGATCTGATCAAGGCGATGGCCCACCCCACCCGCCTGCATATCCTGGACATCCTGGCCCGGGACGAGGCGTGTGTGTGTCACCTGACGACCATCCTGCGACAGCGCCAGCCCTACGTATCTCAGCACCTCATGGTACTGCGCGAGGCCGGACTGGTGCAGGATCGCAAAGACGGGGTCATGGTCTACTATCGACTGGTGGATAAGCAGATTCCGGGTTGGATCTCGGCCACGCGCGATATGCTCCGCGCCACAGGCGCCGAGCTGGATATACCCGAGGTGCCCGTCGGCCCCCTGGCCGATTGCCCCTGCCCCCGTTGTGAAGGGGCCGGCAGCTGTGCGCGCTGAGCCGGACGATACCGGCATCTCTCTTTTTTTCACTTGTTTACATTCATGTTTATGAATGTATCGACCGCTCCATCTCTCACAGGGGGGATCTGGATGAACGCACCTGAACTCGTCGGGAGCTTGCTACAGGGTGGAGCAAGCAGTCTCGCCTCGTATCTCGCCGCCCATGTGTTACTCTGCTTACTTCCCGCCTTTTTTGTGGCCGGCGCTCTCACCGCGCTGGTGCCCAAAGAGGCCATCACCCGCTTTTTAGGACGCAGTGCACCCAAGTTTATATCTTATCCCGCCGCCGCACTGGGCGGTTTTGTGCTGGCGGTATGTTCGTGTACCATTCTGCCGTTGTTCGCCGGCATCTATAAGCGTGGCGCAGGGCTCGGGCCGGCCATCACCTTTCTGTTTGTGGGCCCGGCCATCAACATCCTGGCGCTGGCCTACACCGGTGTGGCGCTGGGTATGGATATCGCCATCGTCCGGCTGATCCTGTCCATCGTGTTCGGTATCGGCATCGGCCTCATCATGGCGCTCATCTTTCGCCGCGATGACGCCGCACGCGACACGGCCGGCGGCGCCGAGTTCTCGGCCGCCGCGCGGGTCGATCGCCACGTGTGGGCCTTTCTGATCCTGATCCTGGCCCTGCTGCTGGTGGGCACACTGCAGATCGGCATCCTCACCGGCTACGTGGGCGAGATCACCCTGCCCATCGCCGGCATGGATCGCTTCCAGGAGACGCTGAACCGATGGGTACCCTTTGACGCCTCTCGCGGTGAAGAGGGCGTGACCGTTCAGGGCGCTCTGCTTATCGGCATGCTGGGGCTGATCGGCGGCAGCGCCTGGCCGGGCCTGAACCGCGTGGACGAGGGATACAACCGCTGGACCTGGGTGGCGCTGGGACTCATCGCGGCAACGCTGCTCGTGGCCGCCACGGGGATGGTGCCCGCCGCCGACGGGCTGCACATACTGCTCACCGGGCGCATGGTTGGCGTCGCCCTCGTTCTGGGCGGCATCTGGTGGGCGGCCCGTCGCTACTATGACGAGTTCGAGATCCAGGAATGGCTCTGGGAAACATGGCGCTTTGTCAAGCAGATCTTTCCGCTGCTCATCATCGGCGTGTTCGCCGTCGGCATCATCCGGCAGATCATCCGGCCGGAGTGGATCCAGACGCTGGCGGGAGAGAACACGGTACTGGCCAACTTTGTCGGCGTGGTGTTTGGTGTGTTCATGTACTTCCCCACTCTGGTCGAGGTGGCCATCGCCGACATGTTCCTGGGGCTGGGCATGCACCGTGGGCCGCTGCTGGCCTACCTCATGTCCGACCCGGAATTGAGCCTGCAGAGCATCCTCATCACGGCCAGTGTCATCGGCCGGTTCAAGGCCTGGGTGTATGTGGCCTGGGTGGCTATATTCAGCACACTGGCCGGCCTTATCTACGGCGCATGGGTCGACGGCGCCAGCGGATGGTTGATCACGGGCTATGTGCTTATCGGCCTGGCCCTTCTGGCGACGGCGCTCTACGGCTTTGGCCGTCGCCGGAACGAGCCGGTCGCCACGCCCACGGCGGGTAACTAGACTTTGCTTGAAAACAGGTTGCATATGATGTGTACCACGAACCATGTGACACACATCCGGATCGGCATCGAGCTATCTCATCAACACATTGGAGGAGGTCCAACATGGAGATCAAGATTCTGGGCCCCGGCTGCCCCCGATGTGAGCGGCTGGAGCGAATGGTCCGCGATGCCGCGGCAGAGCTGGGTATAGAGCCCACCTTTATCAAGGTAAAGGAGATAAACGAGATCAGGGCCTATCCCATCAGCGTTACCCCCGGCCTCGTCATCAATGAGGAACTCAAGGTACACGGCCGCTTTCCTCGTAAGAAAGAGCTTTTCGACTGGCTCAACGAGGCGGCACAGAGTGAGACAGAGACAGAGATAGAAGCAGAGGCAGAGGCAGACGACGTCTGAGCAGGTCATCAGCCGTTGCGGTAGGGGTAGTCTCTACCGCAGCATGAGGCGAATCGGCCCGGACTTTTGGGTATGGAGGGTTCCCTCCGGCTATGGAGGTGTCGCGCTTCCACAACCGGAGGGAGCCATACAGGATCGTCGGGCACACGCCTGTGGATCGCGTGAGATCCCTGTCTCGAACATTGTCAGGCTAGAAAGGTTGAACGGAGAATGGATATCAAGATACTGGGCACCGGCTGCCCGAAATGCAAGCGCCTGGAGCAACTGGCCCACGAGGCCGCCGAGGCGGGGATAGAGGCCACCTTTACCAAGGTCACCGACATCAGCGCCATCATGGCCTATCTCATCACCAGCACGCCCGGACTGGTCATCGATGAGGAGGTCAAATCATCGGGCAGGCTGCCGCGCAAGGAAGAGATCATCGCCTGGATCCGCGAGGCGGTCTAGCGTGTTTGAACATGTCCGTATCGTCCCACTGCCAAGGGCAAGATGGGCTCGGCAATGCGATTCCGATGCCACCTGCGATGGTATTCAAACACGCTCTGGCCCCAACGATTCACAGAAAGGAACCGGCCCATGATTCAAGTCAAGATATTCGGCACCACACCGCCCTGCGCCAAGTGCACGCGCGCCGAACGCGAGGCCAACCGGGCCGCCGAGCGCTTTCCCGGCCGGGTCAATGTGCAAAAGCTGGATGCCCTGGGGCCCGAGGCCGAAACCTACGGCGTCATCATGACGCCCACCGTCGTGCTGAATGACGAGGTGATCGCCACGGGCAAGGTCGTTCCCGCCGATCAACTCGCCGACCGCATCACCACTATTCTGGGAGCATAGAACTTATGGTACATCTCGAAGTGTTCAGTGGCGACCCACCCTGCCCGGGTTGCGTGGCCATCATCGATCTGGCCCAACAGATCAAGTCGCGCTATAGCGATGATGAACTGGCCCTTACGGTATACAGCGGCGAGGAGGGTATGGCCAAGTTTGAGGAATATGGCCTGTTCTGCGTGCCCGCGGCGGTCGTAAACGGCAGCATCCGCATCGAGGGAATGTGTCCCAGCGAGGCAACCCTCAACAATGCGCTCAGGGAGGGTGGACTGTGTATCCAGTAGCGATCGAGGCATTTCTCTCGACGCCCCCCTGTTCGGGTGGTGTCATGGTGCGGCGGCTGTTGCAGCGCGCTCAGGCCGAATTCGGCGATCGCATCGAGGTGACCATTCACACCGGGCGCACGCCGCGTATGGCCGAATTGAACATCAACAACGCCCCCGCCATGGTGATCGGCGACCTGGTCAAGTTCGTGGGGCTGGCCCCCAGCTACGAAAGTCTGGTGGCCGCATTGCGCGAAGCCGGCCTGGAATGACAGTCTGATCTGTAAGGGCTTGCCCGAAATCGCCAGTGTATGAGGGTTGTGGTATCATGTGCAGCGTTGGCGATTCTATCTATCGAGAAGGAGATCGTCTTGAGAGGCCTTCACGCCGGAATATGCACCTCCGGCAGAGGCATCATCGAGATGATCTCCTGAGAAGTGAGAGGTCGTCTATGCTGACGATTACAGCGCGCATCCTCAGAGCAAAATGGCCCGCCGTTCTGGTCGCGATTATGCTGGCGCTGTTGGTCCTGCCCATCGGCAGGGTAAACGCCGAGGGCGCGGTCCACGTGCTCTACTTCTACAGCCCCGACTGCCCCGCCTGCCGCCAGACGCAGAGCGATACCCTCGCTCCACTGGAAGAGGAATTCGGTGAGCGGCTGATCATCGACCGGCGTAACGTGCAAGAGCCGGAACAATACGAACTGTTCATGGCCATGGAAGAGCGTTACGACATCTCGGCCGGCACCATACCCACCCTCTACATCGGCGAGGATGTCATGGTGGGCACCCACGAGATCGGCGATACGCTCCGGGAGCGCATCGAGCACTATCTGGCCCGGGGGGGCGTGGATCTGCCCGACCTGCCTGTCGATGTTTCCTCAGCCGAGCCCACCCCATCTCAGGCAGAGGAGCCGAAAGGGCCCATCGTCTATGCGCTCATGTTCTGGTCCCAATCTTGTGGATACTGCCATCAGGTGATGCAGGAGACGCTGCCCCCCCTGTTGGAGCAGTACGAGAATCAGTTTGCCGTGGTGCTCGTCGAGACTTCGAGCCAGGAGGGCTATCAACTTTGGCAGCGGGCGATGGATGATGCCGACATGCCCGCAGACCGGCGCGGCGTGCCCATGATGTTCATCGGCGATGAGGTGCTCGTCGGAGGACGCGAGATTCCGGAGCGGCTGCCCGGCCTGATCGAGAGCTACCTGGCCGAGGGGGGCGTAGGGCTACCCCCCTTTCCCGAAATCGCCGGCATCGATGCGGAGGAGCAACCCACTCCGGCGCCCATCGAGGGGCCGGACGAGGCAGCGCCCATTCATCTGGCCTATTTCTACCAGTCGGGCTGCGGCGAGTGCGACCGTGTGCAACTCGACCTGAACTATCTGAGCAGCCGTTATCCGCAGATCGTCGTCCACCGTTACGACATCAAAGAGCAGGCCGCCCTGGCCGAATGGCTCGGTCATCGTGCGGGCATCCCCGAACATCATCTGATGACGGCCCCGGCGGTCTTTATCGGCGATGAGGGGCTGGCCCAGGATGATCTCACCTCGCGCAGCCTGGAGGAGATGATCCGGCGCTACGAGCAAGAGGGCGCCGACATCGTCTGGGAGGAATGGGAGGCAGATCGTGCCGCGGTAGAGGAATCCATCGTACAGCGCTTTCTCTCCTTCGGCTTTCTCACCATCCTGGGGGCCGGTCTGCTGGACGGTGTGAACCCCTGCGCCTTTGCCACCATGATCTTTTTGGTGTCCTACCTGGCGCTGCGCAAGCGCAAGGGCAAGGAAATATTGATCACCGGCGCCGCGTTCACCCTGGGTGTGTTCCTCACCTACCTGGGTGTGGGGTTTGGCTTCCTTCGATTCCTGACGGCGCTACCGGCCCTGCATATCATCAGCCGGTATCTCTACGGCGCGTTCGCCATCCTTTGTCTGTTGCTGGCCTGGGGCAGCTTTATGGACTATCGCAAAGCGCGTCAGGGTCGGCTGGAGGATATGAGCCTCAAACTGCCCGATCGCCTGCGCAACTGGAGCAAGGCCCTCATCCGCGAGGGCTCGGGGGCGCGCAACTTTGTGCTGGCCTCTTTTGTGCTGGGATTCGGTGTATCCATCATCGAGATGGCCTGCACGGGCCAGGTGTACCTGCCCACCATCATCTTTGTACTGGGCAACCCGCAGTGGCGCGCCAACGCCAGCCTGGCGTTGCTGGCCTACAATATCATGTTCATCCTGCCACTGGTGGTCGTGTTCTCGATGGTCTATTACGGCACCACCTCGCAGCAACTGGTGAACTGGATGACGCGCCATACCGCCGGCGTCAAACTGGGCACCGCCCTGTTGTTTGTACTGCTGGCCGGGTGGCTCGGCCATAGCGTCATCACCTTCTGATATCGATATCCTGCTCATTGTAAAGGACGCACGATGAAGATACGTGCCTCGTCCAAACATCTGCTCGGATGGCTCGCCGCCATTCTGCTCCTAACGATGCCGATCCTGGCGGGGTGCTCACCGGACGCCGTCCCGGTGTCCGATGAACCGACGCCGACGGCAGAGGCATCCTATCCCTCTCCCGACAACCCGACGGCATCCCCTTCGCCCACAGAAGCGCCGGCCGATGACGCAATGCGGTCAGAGATGCCCGATCTGGAGTATCCCGGTGATCAGATCGAATGGGTTATCGAGAACAACCAGGCCGCGATGGTCATGTTCTACAGCGACAACTGCCCTGCCTGCCGGGTGATGTGGCAATCCATCGAGCGGGTACAGCCAGCATATGAGAATCGCATCGTCTTTATCAGCGTGTCCATCGACGATCCGGCGAATATCGAGCTGGTGCACGCGGTGGGCATTCGGGCCATTCCCACCACCTTTTTCCTGCGAGACGGCGAGAGCGTCGATGTGACGACGGGCGCTCTGCCAGACGATGCCCTGCGCGCCGCGCTGGATCGCCTGCTTGCCCCATGAGGTGATGATGACCCGGATGGGCGTGGGAGCAACTCATCGCCGATGAGAGATCGTGACGCCGGGCGCCGGCACATGGCTGACGAGCCCTCATCACCCACCGAACGAGAGGGACGACAGATGGCGACAAACGATGCCTTGAAGAACATCCTGTCCCGTCTGACGCCGGAGAGGTTGCAAGAGATTGTGCTCTCTCTGGCCGATGCGCGCACCAAAGGCGACCGAACCGGTATCCCGGTGCTTGACGTGGTCGAGGCGTTATCGGGCGGAGCAATCCCGGGCGAGGGAGCGGAGGGCTGGCAGGTTTATCTCGCCCTGGTTCAGGCCATTCGCGAGACCATCGAGGCCGTCCCCGGTATGCGCTATATTCCCGGCGATGCTTGATGAGCGCCCGATATCATCTTCCTGGAAGGAAGATAACGCCCCAATCAGCGTTCATACCAGTCTTCCCGCATCAGCGGCAGACCGCTTCTGCCCTGCTCATCGGGCTTGACCAGAAGCGTCTGATAGACGTTCAGTCTGCCGTTGGCGAACCCATATACCGACCCCGACATATAAAGTCGCCATACCCGATAGGTGGGTTCGTCCACATACTCCAGCGCCTCGTCATGGCGCGCCTCCAGCCGACGCACCCAGTGGCGCAATGTGAGGGCATAATGCTCGCGAAGGCTTTCGACGTCACGCACCTCGAAGCCCTCGGCCTCGGCGACGCGTACGGTTGTGCCGATCGGCACCAACTCGCCGTCGGGAAACACATAAGTACTGGAAAACGAGGGGCCTCTCGCCGGTGTATCCGTCGCGCGGCGGGCGATGCCGTGGTTGAGAAATATTCCACCCGGTCGGAGCAATCGCCACGCCCGATGAAAATACTCGGGCAAGAGCGCCTCACCCACATGCTCGAACATGCCCACGCTCACCAGCGCATCATAGCTGCCCCAGTCCTCCACATCGCGATAGTCACGCACCTGCACCCGGCAGCGATTTTTCAGCCCGGCCGAGACGATGCGCGCGCCGGCCAACTCGGCCTGTGGACTGCTCAGCGTAATGCCCGTCGCATCGACACCATAGTTCTGCGCCGCATGCATCACCAGCCCGCCCCAGCCGCATCCCAGATCGAGCAGGCGCTGGCCGGGCTTGAGCCGTAGTTTGCGGCAGATATAGTCCAGCTTGCGCGCCTGAGCCGTATCCAGATCATCGTCCTCGCAGGCGAAATAGGCGCAAGAATAGACCATGTGCGAATCCAGCCAGAGGGCGTAAAAATCGTTGGATACATCGTAATGATAGGTCACTGCGGCCCGATCGCGCTCGGCATCGTGCACCCGGCCGCGCAGGCGGGCGCGTCCCCGACGCGTCGAGCGCCGGCGGCGCTCGGCCGGCAGTTGCCTCAACTGTCGCACCAAGCGCAGCCGGGCTCGCCATCCGTCCACCCGCTGAACCAGGCCCTCGGCCAGCGCATGGGCCGATTCGATATTTCCCTCGATATCGAAATCGTCATATAGATACGCCTCGCCCAGCTCCAGCTCGCTCCCACCCAGGAACATAGCCCGCAGTGCCCCGGGATGCCTCAGAATCAACGTCACCGGCCGCGGCGTATCGTCCGGCCAGCAGTCACCATCCCACAGGCGTACCCCCACACGTTCACGATCGGGACCGAACAGCTCCTCCAACAACTCGCGCGTGATCCGCGACGATGCATCCGGCGACATGGTCACTCCTTTCTCTGCAGGCGAGGCTGATGCCCTCGAGGCTGATGCCCTGTTCCAAACCTTACATGATGGTCCGGCATCCCCTTCCAAAGGTCTCTGTCAGGAGCGAACGGTTCACGAGAAACGCACGCGATCTGCATTCGCCCCCTTCGAAAGGGGGTTGTCTTGCGAGTTGTACGCAGTTCCGATGTACAAGCGCTTGCCATCGCATGGAATATGCCATATCATAGGGCTCATCGAAACGGGGACATGAATAGAAACACCGTTCTGGCCTAAAAGGTAGCACGTGGACGAGACAACATTACAGGATATTCTGGCATCCATCACCCCTGATCGTATCGAGAGGCTGATCCTTCGGCTCACTACAGCACATGCCGGAAGCAGAAGGGCCGGTGTATCGGCAGGCCTCGTCGTCGACGCCATAATCGACGGATATGATACAGGCAGCCGCAATCAACGCCTTGAGATATACACCCGACTCAAAGACGCCGTCAAGACTGCCGTAGCCGGCATCGACGGGATGCGCTACATCGAAAGCGATGCTTGATGAGGGGGTGACGTGGTCTTTCTGGAAGAAAGACACCGCCCCGAATAACCCGCAGCAGCATCCCTTCACATTCAATCCTCTCCCCACATGCTCTGCATCTCACCTGATGACGGCACTCTGTCGAGGGATTCTGTATCCCCTTTGTCGTCGATCGTCTCCCGTTCGATAGCGTGGCTGAACTGAACCGACCACCGGATATGGAGGGCGTTTCCAGCCGGTGAAGGTCAGTATGGCCGTACTGCCTTTTCACCATCCACACTTCAACACACCCTTCACCCATCGCCCATTCTCTGGCTCGGTGCATACCATGCGATAGTACAGGTATAATTGATATATCCGGTTGACAATATGCCTGCCAGAAGGTATAATAAAAGAGTACAAACATGCACCAAGAACACCAAATCTGCCACCAGCGGAAAAGGTGGCGGGGTTGTTGTTTTTGTATCGGAGCCTCAGGGCGGAGCGGCTCTGGAGAGGCGTGGACCAAGATGGAGGGAAGGCAAGAGATCCCATTTCCTTCGTAAGGATAGAGTGAGGCGTATTTATGATGAGTGAATTTGATCAGGGCAACATGGAAGAAGAAGAGAACATCCCTTCGATGTGGGATTATCTCAGCGATGAGTATGACTATGCCCCTCCTTCGCGCGGTGATATTCGCGATGGTTATATATTGAGCGTACGCCCTGACCAGGTATTGGTCGATATCGGGGGGAAGCACGATGCCATTGTCTCTCCACGCGAGCTGCAGAGGCTGACTGAGGAAGAGCGAGAAGCGCTGCAGGTCGGCAAGAGCATCAAGGTGTTTGTGCTGCGCGCAGATGCTTATGTAGATCAACCCATCGTCTCTATCCGGCTGGCTCAGGAGTATGAAGACTGGCAGAAGGCACAGGAGATGATGGATAGCGGTGAGATCGTCCACTCGACGGTGACGGGGTACAACAAGGGTGGGCTGCTCTGCACCTTTGGCAGCCTGCAAGGGTTCATCCCCATTTCACAGATCACCGACTTTATACAGCCGCAAGACAAGGCGCCGACGGATGTGCTGGGGCGCTATGTCGGGCGCGAGATGGCCCTTAAGGTCATCGAGGTCAATCGTCGCCGGAGACGGTTGATCCTCTCTGAGCGGGCGGCCGCGCGTGAGTGGCGCGCCCATCAGCGCGAGCGTCTGATGGAAGAGATCGAAGAGGGCCAGGTGCGCCGGGGCCGTGTCAGCAACCTGGTCGATTTCGGCGCATTTGTGGATCTGGGCGGTATCGACGGACTGGTTCACATTTCAGAGCTATCGTGGGGGCGCGTAGAACATCCGCGAGAGGTGCTGGAGCCGGGGCAAGAGATCGACGTCCTGGTACTGAACATCGACCGTGACAGGCAGCGGATCGGCCTCAGCCTCAAGCGCACTCAAAAGGACCCTTGGGCACAGGCCGAGGAGAAGTATGTCCCGGGCACGCTGGTAGAGGGCACGGTGACCCATATCGTGAGCTTTGGCGCTTTTGTCGAGCTCGAAGCGGGCATCGAGGGTTTGGTTCACGTATCCGAGCTGGCCGAGGGGGCCGTGGGCGATCCCGCACAGATCGTCAGCGAGGGCGACCGGCTGACACTGATGGTGCTGAGCGTCGATGCCGACCAGCATCGCATCAGCCTCAGCCTGCGTCAGGCGCCGCCTCAGGAAGAAACCGTGCCCGATGAGGCACCCGCCGACGAAAAAGTCGTCACGGGTGAACCGCACGTAGAGGATTAAACGGATCGGGTCGATGGCATATAAAGATAGAGTATTGACCTGTATTTCCTGTGGCGTAGGATTCCTCGACACCTCGACATCGCAACGTGAGCGCGCTCAGGCGGCGGGCGACGCATCCCCTGCGCTCAACTGCCCCGGATGTGTGGTCATCAACCGGCTCATGTTGCGTCGGCGGGGAACCGTTCGATGGTACGATCCACGCCGGGGATACGGCTTTGTAAAAGACGATGCCGGTGAAGATATATTCGTGCACGCCTCATCGCTGGCCGAGCGAGGCCGGCGATTGAAAAAGGGCCAGGTCGTCGAGTACGAACTGGAAGAGACGGAGCGTGGCCCTCAGGCGCGCGATCTTGTGCCGGTAGAGAGCTGAGGGGCGGCCGCAGAACATCGGTTGCGAACCAATAGGGAACAGTCTGCTCCGTCTCAAAGTGTTTCGGGATCGCTCCGGAGCGCCCCGAATGAGTGGCGAATAGTATGGTCTCTGCACAGGGAATCGATCTCCGATGGATGATATCCCACCGACAGAACGTTGCAGCGGGCCGAAGAGGGTGGCCTCTCTCCGGCCCGCTTTTGTGTGCCTCGTCTCCGGGGGTCGGGCGCTTTCGTTCGCCATAACGCGCTGGCCGGATGCGATATTGCAGTAAACTGCGCAGATTACTGCCGTCATCGGGCAGGCTATTAAATGCATAAAACTCGGCTACACGATCTGAAACCGGGGCTTTTTGCTCTTTGATCCTTACCGATGATATAATGGGTTATCTCAAGCCGGTCTATGCGGAGGACCATGTGAATCGGGTATCTCTACTGCCGGAAAACCGGCAAGGGGAGGACCGGGCGACACCGATCGTGCTGCGGCCTTCACTTGAGGCCACCTGGGCGATCGTGTGTGGCCTGGTTGCTGCGGGCTATTTCCGATGGGATGGCTCTCATGCGCTGGCCATTGTGGCAACATGGCTGGTTGTCGATGCGGTATTGGGGTGTGTTTTCGAGCAACTGGTCGCGCTCAAGCGGACCGGTTGGCAGCAAATTGTGTCTGATGATGACACAGATCCCCCGCTTGTACACCTTCCCTATGCGGCCCCTGCATCGCCCGGACGGCGCTTGATCCGGCAAGTGAGCGCATATGCCCGCCACTGGCGCGACCAAATCTGGCCGACCTCCGGCCGTCACGGGGTTACGGCGCTTTTCTGTACGGGATTGGCTCTGATCGTTACAACCTATCTCGGCCGGATCATGCTGGCCGCCGCCAGCGTGGGGCTGCTCCTCGCCGCCCTCATGGCCATTCTGGCGCAAAGCAACGCCGATGCGCTGGAACGCTGGCTGAGCGGGCTGCATGTGACGCTGGCCTGGAGCATGGCGGGGCTCATCGTCGGCTCGTGGAGTGCCGTCTCGTTTGGGCTGGCCCTGCTGGCGGGCCTGGGCACCTATGCGCGAGTTTGGGTGTATACCGGCCCCAACAACAGCGCCACCGCGGCACGGTTTCTGCGCATCGTATGGTGGTGTCTGGTGCTCATTTTGCTGCTGGCCAAACAGCCGATCCTGGCCATGGTGGTGGCTGTGGCGGCGCTGGCCGAACGCGCGCGCGATGGACAGCTCCCCGTGATCGGGCGCATGGGCTGGCTGGCAGCTATTCTGGTCGCCGCACTGGCCGCAAACTATTGGATATAGAATCGGCACACATGGAATAACCCTGGAGCCGACCAACCCATTTGCCGATGATATCTTGGTGAGGATCATATCCCCGACAAGATATCCTATGTTACAAGCATGCCCGGCCTTTTCGGAGGAATAGATGATCCGCAAAATCGCACCATTGGCTATTGCGGGCCTGGGCGGTCTGATCTACTGGCTTCTGGTAACGACTGAAGGAACCTATCTGGGCCCCAAAGCCGTGGTGCTGCTATATGATTGGGTGGCCCCTCGTTACGACCGCGGGAAAAAGCTTCACTATGTGGACGAATCCCGCTATCTGGGTATTCCCCTGTTCGAGGCACTGCGAGATGTATCGCGGCCGTGTGTGCTCGACGTGGCCACCGGCACGGGCCGCCTGCCCCTGGCTCTGCTGGCGCAATGGGAGTTCGACGGCAAGATCGTCGGGCTGGATCGCTCGGTGGGCATGCTGAGACAGGCGCGCATCGCCCTGGCCGATCATTCCGACCGCGTGACGCTGTTACGCGGCGACGCCGGCCATCTGGCGTTCGCCGATGAGAGTTTCGATGCCGTTACCAGCCTCGAGTCGCTGGAATTCATGCCCGATCCGGCGGCCGTCATCGCCGAGATGCTTCGTGTGCTCAAGCCGGGAGGCGTGATGCTCGTATCCAACCGGGTGGGGCGCGATGCCCGATACTTCCCCGGCCGGCTATGTGGCCGGGGACGCCTGGAGAATCACCTGCAAGAGTTGGGAATGGAACAGGTAAGAACCGATTTCTGGCAGGTGCACTATGATTTAATCTGGGGCCGCAAAGCGCCCGCCTGAGACAGATGCCCGAAAGGATCGAGACGGATGAAAACCGACTTTTTGAGCCTGGCCGAATTCTCGCCCGATGAACTGCAGGCCTTGCTGGATCTGGCCGTCTCTCTCAAGCGCGAGTGGGCGGAGGGAGGCAACGCGCCCAGGCTGGCCGGCAAGACTCTGGGCATGATCTTTATGAAGCCGTCGCTGCGCACCCGCGTATCCTTCGACGTGGGCATGACGCAACTGGGGGGGCGGGCGATTTATCTGGGACCCGATGAGGTCGGTTTGGGCAAGCGCGAGAGCGTCGCCGACGTGGCCCGGGTGCTCAGCCGCTATGTGGACGGCATCATGGCGCGCGTCTTTGCCCATGATGATGTCGTTCAGCTCGCCCGATGGGCCAGCGTGCCGGTCATCAACGGACTCTCCGAGTACAATCATCCCTGTCAGGGGCTTACCGACCTGCTCACCATCTATGAGAAGCGGGGACGACTGAAGGGGATTCGGCTGGCCTATATCGGCGACGGCAACAATGTGCTGCACTCGCTGCTTCTGGGCGGCGCCCTCACCGGCATGCAGGTCGTCGCCGCCACGCCCGAGGGCTATGAGCCGCTGCCCGCCGTTGTCGAGCAGGCGCGGCAGATCGCCGCCGATACCGGCGCCTGCATCGAGCTGGTACGTGAGCCGGCAGTCGCCGCTCGGGGCGCCGACGTGCTCTATACCGATACATGGGTCAGTATGGGGCAAGAGGCCGAAGCTCAGGAACGCCATCGGGTGTTTCAGAATTATCAGATCAACGAGGCATTGCTGACCCACGCCGCCCCCGATGCCGGCGTGATGCACGACCTGCCCGCATACCGGGGCAAAGAGATCACCGACGAGATGGCCGATGGGCCGCGCTCGTGGTTATTCGATCAGGCGGAGAATCGCCTGCATGCACAAAAAGCCATCCTGCTACACGTGTTCGAGAGGTAGCCTTCGTGGCCAACGTCTTTTGGATCCTGTCCAGACTCGATCTGCGCAACATTATAGATATTCTGCTGGTGGCGATCGTCATCTATGGTGTGCTCCTCATGGTGCGGGGCACACAGGCCGTCCAGTTGCTGCGAGGCGTCATCCTGCTGGCCATCGTGGTCTCACTGCTGGGTAGCATTGCGGGCCTCACCGCCTTTAACTGGGTGCTGCGCAATAGCGGCCAGGCGCTATTGGTAGTGGTTGCCATCATCCTGCAACCCGAGTTGCGCCGCGCCTTTGATCGGCTGGGACGTGCCGGGGGATTGGTGCTCTGGTCCGGCCACGAGATGGAGCTGGAGAACCTCGTCAACGAGATCGCCACGAGCTGCCGGCGCCTGTCCGAACGTCGGCACGGCGCCCTGATCGTCATCGAGCGCGAAACCGGCCTGGCCGACTATGTCGAGACCGGCGTACGCATCGATAGCATGGTGCGCGAGGAATTGTTGCAGACGATATTCTACCCCGGAACGACGCTGCACGACGGCGCCGTAATCATTCGCGGGGATCGTGTAATCGCGGCGGCCTGTGTGCTGCCCCTGGCCGAGTCGATTCCGTCGGACATTCATCTCGGCACGCGTCACCGGGCAGCGGTGGGCATCACCGAGCAGACGGATGCCATCGCCATCGTCGTCTCTGAAGAAACGGGTATTATCTCGATGACACGCAACGGTCGCATTGTTCGCCACCTGGATGAGCGGCGGCTTGGCACTTTGCTCCATGCTCTATTGCGTCCGCAGCGCAGCACACGGCAGCGCATCGGGCAGCGACTTTTCGGTCGAGGCAAACGAACGTCCGGCGACCGCGCAAAATCATCGTAGCGTCATCTTTGGGGGGCATCCTCTTGCGTAAGAAACTGCGCGACAACCTGGGCACAGCCGCCCTGGCCCTCGTCCTGTCCATCATCGTATGGGTCAACGCGACCTATCAGAACGACAGGCCCTATGAGGACTTTTATAGCGATCCGATACCGGTTCAGGTACTCAATGCGCCGGCAGGTCTCGTCGCGACCAACGATCCCACCGAGACGGTGCGGATCCGCATCAAGGCCTTCTCTTCTACCTGGAACGCGCTGTCGTCGAATAACTTTGTCGCCACAGCCGATTGGGCCGATCTGGAAGAAGGGATGCACACCGTCCCCATCAACGTCACATCATCAGATCCAACGGTCACCATCGTGAGTGTGCATCCGCAGATGTCTTATGTGCGATTGGAGCCGCTACAACAGGCAACCCGCGAGGTATCGGTCGAGCTCGAGGAACGAGATGATGTGCCCATGGGCTATCGCATCTATGACCCCGAGATCGAACCCGGGGCGGTAACGATCGAGGGAGCATTATCAGCCGTCGAACGCGTGGCCCAGGTCGTGGCGCCCGTCTCATTGTCGGGCCAGCGCACCACCCTCGAGCGCGAAGTCGAGCTTGTCGTGCTGGACGAGGACGGGCGGCCGGTCGATAACGTCTGGCTGTCTCCTCAGCGGGTCTCCGTTCGTGTGCCCATCGAACGACGAGAGAACTATCGGGAGGTGGCCGTTCGCGCCCGAACGCAAGGCCAGCCGGCTCGTGGCTATTTCGTCAGCGGCGTCAACGTCATCCCGTCTACCGTCACCATCGTCGGGCCGCCCAGCGTCATCGATGCCATGGGCAGTCTGATCGATGTCACCGAGGATATCGACGTGACGGGCGCCACCCGTATGGTGGCCGAACGGGTCGAGCTGAGCCTGCCCGAGGGAGTATCGGTGTTGGGCGCCAATGAGAACCAGCCCTTTACCGTTCTGGTCACCGTCGGCATCGACGCCGTCACCGGCGGGAGCACCGTCGAGCTGCCGATACAAACACGTCGCCTACAGGATGGTCTCAGCGCCCAACTCTCGGTGCCGCGCATCGACGTCATCCTGACAGGACCCTCTGTGGTGCTGGATGAGCTCGAGGTCGACCTGCTCAACGCCTATGTGGATCTGAGCGGGCTGGGCGTCGGCACTCATCAGGTACGCCCGGAGGTCGAGTTCCTCTCGGATCAGGATTCGACATTGCGAGACCTGGTGGTGAAGGATATCCTGCCCAAGTATATCGAGGTAACCATCTCACCCGGCCCGACGCCGACACCTGAAGCATCCGCACGTGGCGCGTCCGTTTCGCAGGGCGACGGTCGTTAGGGTGTGACAAGCGTGCCCGTGACGATGGGTCGATTCCGCACGATATAACGTTCCGGTCGGGAGGGATAGCGTCACCCATTCCCTGGGCGAAACACTCCGGCGGCAAAGGCCGGAGCGCGCCCTCCATTACGACAGATAGTCAGGTTTGAGATATATGGCGAGAAAACCTCTGGTTGCATTAGTCGGCCGACCCAACGTCGGCAAATCGACGCTCTTTAATCGACTGGTGGGCGAACGCCTGGCCATCGTTGAGGATGTGCCCGGCACCACCCGAGACCGACACTATGCCGACGTCGAGTGGAACGGCGTCGTCTTCACCGTCGTGGATACCGGCGGCATCGTCCTCGACGACGTCGACGAACTGACCTCTCATGTGCGCACTCAGGCCGAGGTCGCCATGCAAGAGGCTGATGTCATCGTTTTGCTTACCGACATCATGGACGGCCTTACACCGCCGGATATCGAGATCGCCGATATCCTGCGCCGCACGAGCAAGCCGACCATTCTGATCGTAAACAAGGTGGACAATCTCAAGCGCGAGTTGAACATCCACGAGTTCTACGCGCTGGGCCTGGGCGACCCGCTGAGCATCTCGGCCCTCAAGGGCATGAGCACCGGCGAGCTGCTGGATCGCGTAGTCGAGGCGCTGCCGGTGATGGTGCCCGAGAGCGATGAGGATGATCGAGTCCTGCACATCGCCCTGGTGGGTCGTACCAATGTGGGCAAGTCGTCGCTGCTCAACCGCCTGCTGGGCCAGGAACGCGTCATCGTCAGCAACATCCCCGGCACCACCCGCGACGCCATCGATACCACCATCCGCTATCACGGTGAAGAGATCGTCCTCATCGATACCGCCGGCATCCGCCGGCGCGGGCGCATCGAGCAGGGCATCGAAAAGTACAGCGTGCTGCGCGCGCTCAAGGCCATCAGCCGCGCCGATGTCGTGCTGCTCCTGATCGACGGCTCCCAGGGCGTCACCGCCCAGGATGCCCACATCGCCGGTTATATACTGGACGAAGCCAAGAGTGTTATCGTGTTGGTGAACAAATGGGATCTGGTGGAAAAAGACGCCCACACCATGGTCGAGTACGAGCAACGCGTGCGCTACGAACTCAAATTCATGGACTATGTGCCGGTGCTCTTTATCTCGGCCCTTACCGGGCAGCGCGTTTCGCGCATCCTGCCCATGGCGCTGAAAATGCGCGAGACGCGGCGGGCGCGGCTCTCCACCGCTGAGATCAACGCCGTCATCCGTTCGGCCACGGCGCGCCGTTCGCCCCCCACCAAATGGGGTAAAAAGCTGCGCATCTACTATGGCACGCAGGCCGGCACCGAACCCCCCACTTTTGTCTTTTTTGTGAACGATGAGCGACTGGTGCATTTTGGCTACAAGCGCTACCTGGAAAACCAGCTCCGCGAGCGGTTCAAGTTCGAGGGGACACCGCTCCGCCTCATCTTCCGCGGACATACCGAGCGTGAGCAAAAATCGAGTACCAGAAGATAAAACGGAATACTCCCGATCCCGGGCCGGCCATGTGCCGGCCCTTTTCGCTTTGCAGCATCTCTGATGGCAGGCGGCGCTGGCGTTTGATTTTGTTACAGCACACAGTATAATCCATTCTCGTGAGGGGACTGCAGAGCAAGCACAACAAGGAGACAAACAGAATGCTCAAATTGGGAACCTATGAAGCTTGGTTCGATGGCGAAGTCATCGTCCCCGGCGACACGCTGCAGGAACGTCTGGCCAATCTGGAGGCCTGGGGCTATCAGGGTATCCAGCTCTGGCGCGGAACGATGGAGATGGGCTGGCCGGCCATCAAAAAGGTCATCGACGCCAGCAACATCCAGCTTTGCATCGCCGGGGGTGGTGGAAACCTGCTGGCTGCCGATCCGGATGAGCGCCGTCAGGGCGTAGAGCGCCTCAAAGAGGGGCTTCGGGTAGCCGCCGAAATGGGCGCTGTGGGTACCATCGTCGTGCCGACGCGTCGCCCCGAGATCGAGCCTCCGGCGCCGCCCAAGACGCTCCGCGAACTGCTGGATGAGATCCTCATCGAGCAACTGGCGAAAGTAGCTCCGACGGCCGAGGATCTGGGCGTGGCCGTCATCCTTGAGCCGCTGAACCGCTACGAGAGCCAGTATATCCAGCAAGTGGGCCATGCCGCCGAGATCTGCCGGGCCGTGGGTAGCCCCGGCATCAAGCTCATGGCCGACTTTTTCCATATGAACATCGAAGAGGTCGAGATTGGCCAGGCGATCGAGGATGTGGCGGATTGCCTGGGTTACGTGCACCTGGCCGACAGCAACCGCTTCGAGCCCGGCGCCGGGCACCTGGATTTCAAGCCCGGTCTGGCCGCCCTCAAGCGCATCGGCTACGACGGCTTTATGACTCTGGAATGCCGCATCATGGGCGAAGACAAGGCCAAGGCGCTGCAGGATTCGGCCCGGCTCATCCGTCGCCTATGGGACGAAGTCTAGATCGCTTGACGCAAACTCTTGCCTGACGCACATTCTGGCATCGCAGGCCTGAACAGGGCCACCGTTTCGCTACTGCAGATCCCGGCATCGGCGCCCCCAAGAGCGCCGGGAACATTTCGATATCGACGAACAAAGGAGAACACACTGTGGCATTTGAACCTTTACGTGTAGGCATCATGGGTTGTGGCACCATCAGCGGCATCTACCTGCAGAATTCTAAGCTGTTCGACGCGTTTGACATCGTCGCCGTGGCCGACACCCGGCTGAACGCTGCCCAGGCGCGCGCCGACGAGTATGGCGTGGCCAAGGCGTACACGCCCGAGCAACTTCTGGCCGATCCCGACGTGGAGCTGGTCATCAACCTGACGCCGCACCACGCCCACGGCCCGGTGGCCCTGTCCATCCTCGAGGCCGGCAAGCACGTCTACAACGAAAAGCCGCTCGCGGTGTACCGCGAAGAGGCGCAGAAAATGTTCGCCGCCGCCGAGGCCCGCAATCTGCTCATCGGCTGCGCCCCCGATACCTTTATGGGTGGCGCGTGGCAGACGGCGCGGCATATGCTGGATGAGGGCGTCATCGGCGAGCCCGTCGGCGCCTCGGCCTGCCTCATGGCCCGGCGCGGTCCGCGCCCCGGCGCTGCCCCTCGTCCGGCCAACCCCGATGGCTATGTGAGCTTTTACCGCACGAGCTTTTTCCAGTTCGGCGTCACCTGGTCCTTCGACCGCGGCCCCTACTACCTACACGCCCTGATCAACCTGTTGGGCCCGGTAAGCCGCGTCACCGGCTCTGCCCAGATCACCTGGAAAGAGCGTGAGGACATCGAGGGCATGGTCAAGGTCGATACCCCCACCCACTTTGCCGGTGTGTTCGATTTCGTCAACGGCGCCGTGGGCACCTTCCTGGTCACCTCGGACTTTTACGATACCGGCCTGCCGCACATCGAGATCTATGGCAGCAAGGGTTCGCTCCGCTGCATCGACCCGAACAACTTTGGCGGCGAGCTGTACCTGCGCAAGGCCGACAGCCCCGAGCTGATCCCCATCGAGTCCAAGTTCGCGCACAACCAGAACAGCCGTGGCATCGGTGTGGCCGATATGGCCGCCGCTATCCGCTGCGGTCGTCCGCATCGCGCCAACGGCAAGATGGCCTACCACGTCATCGACATCATCCACGCCCTGCACGAGGCTTCGGCCGAGGGACGGCATATCATGCTGGAGAGCACCTGCGAGCGGCCCGCGCCGCTGCCCCAGGATCTCCCCGACTGGAAGATCGACGAGTAATCGTCGCTCGATCATCGCACGAAAAAAGGCCGTCCGACGGATATCCGTCGGACGGCCTTTTTTTATCGTCATCACTTTATGCCCAGCTGAGAAAGCGACCTTATGCGGCCTGAGGTTACGCCACCACCTCGCCGATCATCGACCACGGCCCCGTCCAGGTGATGCGCACCCGGGCCAGGCGCCCCGTCCACTCGGCGTCGCTCTCGAAAAAGACCAGTTTGTTGGCCCGCGTGCGCCCGCGCCAGCGACCGCGCTGCCGACCGTCCACCAGCACCTCCAGTGTCTGGCCCAGCAGTGGCGCGTTTAGCTCTCCGGCGATGCGCGTCTGTGTCTCCTCTATCAGCGCCCGACGCCGCTCCTTCTCCTCCGCCGGCACATCATCCTCCCAGCGGGCCGCCGGCGTTCCGGGACGCACCGAATAGGCAGCAATATGCACGGCGTCAAAGCGCAACTCTTCCACCAACGCCAGCGTGTTCTCGAACTGGGCCTCGGTCTCGCCGCTGAATCCCACGATGACGTCGGTATTGATGCTCCCCTGAGGCGTCGCCCGGCGGATGCGCCCGACCAGATCGCGAAAATGGTCCACAGTGTAACCGCGCCCCATGCGGCGCAACACGGCATCATCCCCCGACTGCACCGGCAGCTCCCAGCTCTCACACACTTTGAGAAGCGTCGCCACCGCCTCGATGATGCGCGGCGACATCTCTTTTGGATGTGACGTCAGAAAGCGAATACGCCACAGCCCGTCGATCTCGTGCACGGCGGCCAGCACATCGGCCAGATCGGGTCCCCCCGGCACATCCAGGCCATAAGCGTCCACATTCTGCCCCAACAGCACGATCTCGCGCGCGCCCCGTGCCACCATCTTTTCCGCATCGGCCACAATATCGGCCACCGGTCGGCTGCGTTGCTCGCCCCGCCGAATGGTGACGATGCAATAGGTGCAATGATGGTCGCAACCGTAGCTGATGGGCACCAAAGCAGAGACCGGCGTAGAGCTCACCGTGCCACACTCGCCGTCACAGTCCAGTCCCTGCCGTTGCTCCCACTCTTCGACAAAGGCCGTGACGCCGGGCACATCTGACGGGCGGAAAAAGCCGTCGACATAGGGATAGGCGGCCTCCAGCGCGGGCAGATCATCCCCCACAAAGCAACCCATTACCAGCAACGCCCGCCGAGGGTCGTCCTCCCGGACCGGCCGCAACGACGCCAGCCGCCCTATCACCCTGTCTTCGGCGCTCTGGCGCACCACACAAGTGTTGAGCAGGATCACCCGAGCCTCTCGCGGATCGCGAGTCGGCACATAGCCGCGCTGTTCCAGCACCTCGCTCACCCGCTGAGCGTCGGCCCGATTCATCTGACAGCCGATATTCCAGAGATAGTAGCGTCGCTCCGTACGCCCGTTGTTTTGTATCATTTACGTCAACTCGTGCTGTGAGCGGTGCGACGGCTGCGCCATCATGGGGTGCCCGACGGCGCCGTTGAGCACCGGCTTGAGGAACTGCCCGGTATAGGATCGTGGATTGGCCGCCACCTCTTCCGGCGTTCCCTCGGCCACGATATACCCGCCGTCACTGCCGCCCTCGGGGCCCAGATCCAGAATCCAGTCGGCGCTCTTGATCACATCCAGGTTGTGTTCGATCACCACGACCGTGTTTCCGGCGTCCACCAGCCGCCCCAGCACATGCAGCAGTCTCTCCACATCGGCCGTATGGAGGCCCACCGTGGGCTCGTCCAGAATATAGAGCGTGCGCCCCGTGGCGCGCCGCGATAATTCTCGGGCCAGCTTGATGCGCTGAGCCTCACCGCCGGAAAGAGTGGTCGCCGGCTGCCCCAGCCGGATATAGCCCAACCCCACATCGTGAAGCGTCCGCAGTCGCGTGTTCAAAGTGGGGATATTCTCGAAAAAGCGCAACGCCTCGTCCACCGTCATATCCAGCACGTCGGCGATGCTGGCGCCTTTGTACCTGATCTCCAGCGCCTCACGGTTATAGCGCTGCCCGTGACACACCTCGCAGGGTACATAGACATCGGGCAGGAATTGCATCTCGATCTGAATAATGCCCGCGCCCTGGCAGGCTTCGCAACGCCCGCCCTTGACGTTGAACGAAAAGCGACCGGCCTTGTAGCCGCGCATCTTGGCCTCGGGCATCGAGGCGAACAATTCGCGTATGGGGCCGAACACGTTCGTATAGGTCGCCGGGTTAGAGCGCGGCGTGCGCCCGATGGGCGACTGGTCGATGTCGATCACCTTGTCGAGCTGATCGATGCCCAGCACCTCGTCATGGTCGCCCGGCCTTGTGCTGGCGTTGTGCAATACCTGCGCCAGTTTGCGGTGCAGGATGTTCATCAACAGGCTGCTCTTGCCCGATCCGGATACGCCGGTGATGGCCACGAACCGCCCCAGCGGAATACGCGCCGTCACGTTCTTGAGATTGTTCTCGCGCGCGCCTCTCACCACCAGCATCTTGCCGTTGCCCGCCCGGCGACGCGCCGGAACCGGCACCGACGCCGCGCCGCTCAGGTATCGGCCGGTGATCGACCTCGAACAGGCCATGATCTCTTCCAGAGTTCCCTGGCAAACCACCTCGCCGCCATGCTCCCCGGCGCCCGGCCCCAGATCGACGATATGATCGGCGGCCTGCATGGTGGCCTCGTCATGCTCCACCACCAGGACGGTATTGCCCAGGTCGCGCAGGCGCACCAGCGTCTCGATGAGCCGCTTATTATCCCGCTGATGCAGGCCGATGCTGGGCTCATCCAGAATATAGAGCACGCCCATAAGCTGTGACCCTATTTGCGTCGCCAGACGGATGCGCTGCGCCTCGCCGCCCGACAGAGTCGCCGCGCCTCGATCCAGCGTCAGATAGTGCAACCCCACATCCTCCAGAAACTGGAGCCGTGAGAGCAGCTCTTTGATGATCTGCCGGGCGATCAGAGTCTCCCGTTCGCTCAATTTCCCGGACAGCCCGCGAATAAAGGCGATGGCTTCGCGCACCGACATGGCCGTCACCCGATCGATAGAGGTGCCGGCCACCGTCACCGCCAGGCTCTCGGGGCGCAATCGCTTGCCATGGCACGCCGGGCACTCGGTCTCGGTCATGTAGCGCTCGATGGATTCGCGAATCGACTCGGACGATGTCTCGCGATAGCGTCGCTCCAGATTCGGAATCACCCCCTCGAACGCCGTCTGATGGGTGCGCGTCCGGCCATACTGGTTCTGATACCGCACGGTCACCATATCGCCGCCGCTACCATACAGCACGGCGCGCCGGTGCTCCAGAGCAAGCTCGCGCCACGGCACATCGACCGAGAATCCGTAATGCTCGGCCACCGCATCGAGCAGGTGCCTGAAGTACGAATCGTTCTTGCTCGCGTTCGCCCAGGGCTCGACCGCTCCATCACGAATCGAACGCCCACGATCGGGCACAATAAGCGACGGGTCCAGCTCTTGCCGGGTGCCCAGACCGGTGCATTCGGGACAGGCGCCGTGGGGACTGTTGAACGAGAACGAGCGCGGCTCGATTTCGGGCAGGCTGATGCCACATTCGGGACAGGCGTAATGCTCGGAATAGAGCTGATCCTCGCCGCCGAGAATGCTGACGATCATCACGCCGCCCCCCAGCTTGAGCGCCGTCTCGACCGAGTCGCTCAGCCGGCTACGATCGGCGTCGGCATCGGCCTGATTGCCGTTCTCCTCCGCCGGGCGGCGCACCACGATGCGGTCGATCACCGCCTCGATCGTGTGCTGCTTGTAGCGATCCAGCGGGCGCACGTCGTCCAGCCCCAGCACCTCACCGTCGATCCGCGCGCGCACATAACCGGCTTTGCGCAGATCCTCGATGACTCGCTTGTGCTCGCCTTTACGATCGCGAATCAGCGGCGCCATGATGAGCAGGCGGCTTCCCTCGGGGAGCCCCTGAATCGTGTCCACGATCTGCTGCACCGTCTGGCGGCTGATTTCACGCCCACAGATGGGGCAATGGGGAATGCCCACCCGGGCATACAAGAGTCGCAGGTAGTCATAGATCTCGGTGACGGTTCCCACCGTCGAACGAGGGCTGCGGCTGGTGCTCTTTTGGTCGATGCTGATGGCCGGAGACAACCCGTCGATGTGATCCACATCCGGCTTGTCCATCTGCCCCAGAAACTGCCGGGCATACGCCGACAGCGATTCGACATAGCGACGCTGCCCCTCGGCATAGATCGTATCAAACGCCAGGGACGACTTGCCCGAACCCGACAGGCCGGTGATGACCACCAGCTTGTCACGCGGGATATCGACATCGATATCTTTGAGATTGTGCACGCGGGCGCCCCGGATCGAGATATACTCGTGCGCCATGGTCACTCCCATATGCTAGATGTTACTCCCCGGTCACTCAAAACGACAATATGCAGTCTGTAATTATAGCAGGGCGATACCTCATAGCCAAAAGGTCGGCTGGGGCTGTGGCATATCACACCTTCCAAAGGTGGCGAGTGGGACCTCCAGAAGGGGGTTTTCTACCGGGAGCAAATGTGGATCAGTAGAGTGGATCCATCTCCTGTCGCCAGCCGTTCTCCAACCCGAGGGCATCCGGCGCGGCCACCGCCACATCATACTCCTCTTGCGTCAGACGGCGGTTCAGCACGGGATGACGCACGGCATGATGAGCCGGGAAATATTGCGACATCAAACTGATATGCACCTCTTTCGAGAGGTTTTTGGCGATCCACTCCAGCACCTCGGGCGTCTGAGAAAGCCCGTCGGGCAATACCAGATGCCGCACGATCATGCCGCGCACGGCGATGCCCTCATCATCCAGCACCAGATCGTCGCCCACCTGCCGGTGTATCTCGCGCAGCGCCGCGCGATTGTGCCGCACATAGTCGGAAAATCGCGAGATGCGCCACGCCACGGTATCATCGGCATACTTGCTATCGGGCAGATAGAGATCCACCACACCGTCCAGCAAGCGCAGTGTCTCCAGGCTGTCGTATCCACTTGAATTGTACACCAGCGGAATGTGCAGCCCTTGCGTCGCGGCCCGCTCGACCGCCGCCAGCACCTGGGGCACATAATGAGCGGCCGTCACCAGATTCACATTGTGGCAGCCTTGCCGTTGCAGGTAAAGCATCTTCTCTGCCAGTTCGGCGATCTCCAGATCGCCCCCCACCCCCAACTGGCTGATGGGATAGTTCTGACAAAAGATGCAACGCGCGGTGCAGTAAGAGAAAAAGAGCGTCCCCGATCCGCCGGTGCCGCTGATGGGCGGCTCCTCCCAAATGTGGATGTTGGCGCTGGCCAGGCGGACCGTCACCCCGGCCCGACAATAGCCCGTCTCGCCGGCCACCCGATCCACACCGCAGTGTCGCGGGCAGAGATCACAGGCGCGCAGATGCGCCCACGCCTCCTCCACCCGCGATCTCAGGCTCCCCTCATCCGCCATGCGCAGATACCCGGGGCGATAGATGCCGCGCACCTATGCCCTCTTTCCGCGCTCGAACTGGCGATAGCGCTCCCACTCGGGCACTTCTGGATCGGCCTCACTCAGGCTACGGCGCATCTCCAGAATCTGGTCGCGCAGCAACGCCGCCTTTTCGAACTCGAGGTTCTGCGAGGCGGTCTTCATCTGTTTCTCCAGCTCGCGAATGATGCGGAACGCCTCATCCTTGGGAATATCGGCCGCCGTGACATAGGGCGTCTCGGGCTCGGCCACGGCGCGCATACGCTGGGTCAGGTCATAGATCTCTTTGACGATGGTGCTGGGCGTGATGCCATGCTTCTGATTATGAGCGATCTGAATCTGGCGACGTCGGTTCGTCTCTTCGATGGCGTTGCGCATGGAATCGGTCATCACATCGGCGTACATCAGCACGGTGCCGTTGACGTTACGCGCCGCCCGGCCGATCGTCTGGATCAGCGCCTGTGTCGAGCGCAAGAACCCTTCCTTGTCCGCATCCAGAATGGCGACCAGTGACACCTCGGGCAGGTCCAGCCCCTCGCGAAGCAGGTTCACACCCACCACCACGTCATACACCCCCGAGCGCAGGTCGTGCAGAATATCCACCCGCTCCAGCGTGCTGATCTCTGAGTGAAGATAGTGCACGCTGATGCCGGCCTCGCGCAGATAATCCGAGAGGTCCTCGGCCATGCGCTTGGTCAACGTGGTCACCAGAGTCCGCTCGCCCCGCTCGATACGCCGCCGAATCTCGCCCAACAGGTCGTCGATCTGTCCGGCGATGGGCCGCACGATCACCTCCGGATCCACCAGGCCGGTGGGTCGGATGATCTGCTCCACAATACGGGTGCTGTGCTCCCGTTCATAGGGCCCGGGTGTGGCCGAGACAAAGATACACTGCCCCACATGATCCTCGAACTCTTCAAAGGTCAACGGGCGGTTGTCCAGGGCCGAGGGCAAGCGAAAGCCAAAGCGCACCAGCACCTCTTTGCGCGAACGGTCGCCGTTGTACATGCCGCGAATCTGCGGGATGGTCATGTGCGACTCGTCGATGAACAGCAAATAGTCCTCGGGAAAATAGTCCATCAATGTCCAGGGGGGCTCCCCTGCCTGACGCTGGGAAAGATGTCGCGAATAGTTCTCGATCCCCGAGCAATAGCCTACCTCGCGAAGCATCTCCAGATCGTAGCGTGTGCGCTGCTCCAGCCGCTGCGCCTCCAGAAGCTTTTCCTCCGCCCGCAGCACGGCCAGTTGCTCTTCCAGCTCTTTCTCGATGTTCTCCAGCGCTATGGCCAGCTTTTCCTGCGGCGTGATAAAGTGCTTGGCCGGGAAAATGTCCACCCGCGCATGCTGCATGAGCACCTCACCGGTCAGCGCATCCACCTCGACGATGCGGTCGATCTCGTCGCCCCAGAACTCGATGCGATACGCCGTCTCGCCATAGGCCGGCATCACCTCCAGTGTATCGCCCCGCACGCGAAAGTTGCCCGGCGAGAGCGCCGTGTCGTTTCGCTCGTAAAAGCTGGCCACCAGCTGGCGCAGCACCCGCTCGCGGCTGCGAACCTCACCCTGCTGCAGGGTGACCACCACCTGCCCGTAGGCTTCGGGATCGCCCAGACCGTAGATGCAGGATACCGACGCCACAATGATGACATCGCGACGGCTGAACAACGACGAGGTGGCCGACAACCGCAGTCGCTCGATCTCGTCGTTGATCTGGGCATCCTTCTCGATGTAGGTATCCGAGCGGGGAATGTACGCCTCGGGCTGGTAATAGTCGTAATAGCTGACAAAATACTCAACGGCATTGTTCGGAAAGAACTCTTTGAACTCGGAGTAGAGTTGGGCCGCCAGCGTCTTGTTGTGGGCGATGACCAGGGTCGGCCGTCGTGCCGCCTGGATAATGTTGGCCATGACAAAGGTCTTGCCGGAGCCGGTCACGCCCATCAACGTCTGATATCGATCGTTCTGCTCCAGCCCGTTCAACAGGGCGTCGATGGCCTGGGGCTGATCGCCCATGGGTTCAAAGTCCGAGACGAGTTGAAACTCTCGCATAGTTCTCCCATCGCCCGCAAGAATAAACGAAAAACAGGGCCGCCCATCGAGCAGCCCATTTCATATGATAGCACATCTGTTCGCCCACCGCAAGAGGACGTAAGGCAAGGGATGATACTCGTTACAAGGCGCATCCCCTGACGGAGGCAGTCATCAATGAGGCCTGTTCCCCTGCTAGCACATCACGCGCCGTCGGCGCCCCACTCGTCCTCTTCGGGCGGCTCATCCCTGCCCAGACGTTCGGCGAGACGACGCGCCAGCACATCGGGCACCGTTCCCGTGCGCCCCAGAATCTCGACCGCCGAATCGGCGTCGCTGAACTCGATCGGCTCCCCCATAGCCTGCCCGTCGCCCTCCGGCAGGATATCATCCCCGATGATCTCGGCATCGCCCGACGTTGCTCCGGTCACTCCTTCGGCGTTGCCATACATCGCCCGCAACGGCTGCAATGCCGCCGCCACATCGTCAAAAGGCGCGGCGCCGGCCGTCACCCAACTGCCGGGCCGCCCCTGCCATACACCAACCTGCAACCCGGCGCGTAACAGCTCGACCAGCGCCGGCCAATCCCCAGGGTCGTCATCCGGCGACACCATGTAAACCGCCTCGCTCAGCGCCACCAGCAGCGCCCGCCGCGCTCCGGCCAGCGCCTCGGTATAGGTTACATCAGGCGCATACGGACTCAATACCAGCAGGCGTCCCTCATCCAGATGCCGTCGCATGCCGGCCAGCACCTGTCGGAACGAGTTCATCCCCAGAGGCAGCACCATCGTCGCGTTGCCCCCGGCCTCACGGGCCGTGTCCAGGGCCAGACGATCCACCCCCCGGTCGTATCCCCCCACCAGATTATGCCCTTCGGCGGCCAGGGTGCGCGCCAGGTCGCGGGCGATCGTCCGGGCCGCCTCATCGGACGAGGTGCCTCCCAGAACGGCCACCCCCGGCTGGGTCACGATCGCCGGGTCACCGGCGTAGTAGAGGTAGTAGGGCAACCACTCCTCCGGCAAGCGCTCGGCCAGCAGATCGGGATAGGTTACATCCGCACGGGTAATCAGACCGATGCCCTGTCGCGCCAGATCGGCCAGCTCGGCTTCACGAGCCGGCGCCTGACGAAGCGCCTCCAACACCGCCGACGCCTCGTCCGCAGTCAGATCCAACGACGTCTGCACGTCAGAACGGTTCATCCCGAGCAGGTCGGCCAGAGTCTCCCGTCCCTCGATACATCGACGATAGATCACCGTCTTGGCCATGCGGCGTTTGAGCGCGGCCGATTCCAAAAGGGCCAGCCAGTATGGGGCATCCGGATAATAGTTCACAATCCTGTTTACTCCATTATGTCTACTTCATTTGGCAGCACCAGGGCATTATAACACGGCACTTATGCGTGTCAATGTCGCTCCGCACCCACCTTTCACCTCACCTTTACGCCGATGCCCGTTCGGCAGCAGGTGCAACTTGACACCACAACCCCCGCCCGCATACACTGGGGCTGCTCGCAAAATTGGGCAACGCACCAACCACCCGGAGCAATCACATGAAAATCACCGACATCACCTGCTATCCCGTCTGGGCCGGCCATCGGAATTATCTCTTTGTCGTAGTGGATACCGACGAGGGCATCTATGGGATGGGCGAATCGGGCCTGACCGGTCGTGAGCGTGCCGTGATGGGCGCCATCGACCACTATCGACCGCTCCTGGTCGGCCAGGACCCCATGCGCACCGAACATATCTGGCAAACCCTATCCCGAGGCGGCTTTTTTCCCCACGATCGCATCCTGGGGAGCGCCATCGCCGCCATCGATATCGCCCTCTGGGACATCAAGGGCAAAGCGCTGAACCGCCCGATATACGATCTGCTGGGCGGACGGGTACGCGACAAGGTGGTGTGCTACTGCCATCTGAGCGGCGAGAATTCGCAGGATACCGACGGTCTGGTCGCCGATGCCCGCGCCAAAGTGGCCGAAGGCTGGAAATTCGTGCGCTGGGGACTCCCCGTCGAGGGCGATACCCTCAACGGCCCTCGCGCCGTGCGCCGCGCCATCGACCAGTTCCACGCCATACGCGAGGCCGTGGGCGATGACGTCGAGATCTGCTTTGATATCCACACCCGTCTCAGCCTGCCCGAGGCCATCCTCCTCTGCCGTGAGGTGGCGCCCCTCCGCCCCTTCTTTATGGAGGATCCGGCCCGCTCCGAGAGTCCACAGGCCTTTCACCTGCTCCGAGAAAAGATCGATCTCCCTCTGGCAGCGGGCGAACAGTTCGCCAGCAAGTACGAGTTCCGCGAGCTGATCGACCGCGATCTGATCGATTACGCCCGCATCGACCTGTGCATATGCGCCGGCATCACCGAGGGGATCAAAATCGCCGGATGGTGCGAGGGCCACTATATCGATGTGGCCGTGCACAATCCGCTGGGGCCTGTGGCCACCGCCGCCTGTTTGCAGTTCAATCTGGCTATCTCGAATTTTGCCGTGCAGGAACAGCCACGCCGCCCCGGCACCGCCCTCACCGATATTGTTCTGAATCAACCCGTGTGGGAGGATGGCTATCTGCTGCCCCCGACCGCGCCGGGGCTGGGCATCGAGCTCGATCGACAGGCTGCGGCCGCGGCGTCCTTTCGCATGCACGAGCTTCCCCACCTGCACCGTGAGGACGGCTCTTTCACCAACTGGTAGTTTCCGTCACTGTCACACTCGGCGTTCTCGAGCACAGGAGGCATATATTGTGGTGAACTGGTGGTATATCATCCCGGCGGTGGGACTGGGTCTCTACTTGCTGGCCGGCATGGGGCCATGGCCCATCTTGCAGTGGATGGGATGGTTGCTCCGCCGCGACGGCCCTTTTCTGGAGGGTGAAACCGAGCGACTGCAGGCGCTGATGGATGCGGCCGGCTCTCAGGAATCTCTCTGGCCCGAGGTCCCCCGACCGGGGCGCTATCAGCAACCCGATCAGGAGGCTCGAGAACGGTTGAGCGAGATAACCGTCGTCATCGAAGAGATCCGCGACGTCTGGCCGGCGCTGCAATCGTTTCGCTTCTCCCAACCGACCGTCGTCGACCTCTTGTTGCTGCGTGGCTGGGGGCCCCTGCTCAAGAGCGTGGTCACCTGGCGCGATGTGCGCGCCGTGCGCCGGCTGCTCGATCGCGGAGAGGAGAACCTGGCCGCCCTCGGCGAGCAACAGGTGCTGGTCGAAGAGATCCCCCACATTGTGCGCGCCCTTCTCAATGAGGCTCGCGCCGAGGGTCGTCGCCTGGGCGCCATGCTGGAGGCTGAGGAAGAGGCCGGCACCGTCGATCTGGAGGATGTGCGTCGCCGCCTGGAGCACACCGGCGCATCGCTGGACGCCGCCCTCGATCTGCTGGACGGCACGGCAGCCGAAGATATGCCCACCACCGTCACTCATGTAGATGCCGCGCTAGAGGCCGCCACCGCCTCTATTGCCGAACTGGATCAGTTGCTGCAACGGCTGGCCACCGCCCGCACCCGTGCCCAGAATCTCATCGCGCGGGTGAACAGCAGCCTGGATTTCATCGCCGAACGATGGGAGGGGCTCAAGTCGCGCGGCGCCACCGAACCGGCCATCGCCGAGGCGCTGGCCGGTATTCGCAACGACACATCGCGTCTGAGCGAGGTCATCTCGGCGCGAACCCTTCAGGCCTATGACGCCGTCGCGCAGGAGGTGGCCGATTTCGATGCCCGCATCGAGTCGCTCACCGACCGGCTGGGCGCTCTGGATACGTTGATGAACCGCAGCAAAGAAGCCATGGAGGGCAGCGTTCGTGCCCTGGCCGATGCCCAATCCGCCTGCGATCACCTGACCCGTCAGATCGAACAGATCGAGCCCGATCTAAGTCTTTCGCTCATCGAAAAGGCCTCGGATATCTATCGTCAGGCCGAGCGACGCCGCGATCTGGGGACGACCGAGGGCTATCAGGCGGCGATTGCCCTGGCCGAGCGCGCTCGTGACTATCTCGAGCAGGCCGTGACCGGTGTCGAGCCGTTGGCCGATACGGTGAACGATATCGAGGAGCTGCTGGATGAGCTGGACGGGGAAACCCTGGCCGACCGTTACCGTCGCCTGGAAGAGGCGCGCACGGCGCTGCAGATGTATGCCCGCCACTGGGACGATCGCCTGGACGCGGCGGATGGTGAGGCAGAGGCCGGGCTGCGCGCCATCGAGGATCAACTGGAGCAGCTTCCGGAGGATGTGCGTTATCGCCGGCACTATCGCCAGTCCGAGATGCCCGAGTGCCTCGATACGCTGACCCGCGCCCGCGAGGAATTGGAGCGCGTCACAGACCTTGTCGTCAGCATGGAAGACGAGAGGACCCGGCTTGACGGACTGCGCACCGAACTGGACGAAACCATCACCCGGATCAAGGATGAGATGCTCCCCCCGCTGACCGCCGCACGAGAGCGCATGTTGCCCGAATTGCAGCAGCGCTACGACAGCCTGTATGATGCGCTGGCCGAACAGTTCGAGGCGTTAGCCGATATGGGCCAGGTTGACTATGATCGTGCCGTAAACGAGTGGCTTCCGGCGACGCTTCGGCAGATCGAAGAGGTTCAGCAGGCCTGTGAGAGCGATCTTCAGCATTACGCCCGGATGCGCCGTGAAACCGTGACCCGCATCGACAAGGCCTGGGCACGGCTGACGCGGCTGGACCCTGTGGCCCAACCGGGCCCCGACGAGAGCGTCGAGTCGCTGGCCAACGATCTGGATATCTGGCGCAACGAGGTCGAGCGCCACGCAGAGAACCCCGCCGCATTGCGCGACCTGCTCGGCCGCCGTGCCGGCACGCTGGAGCAGCGCATCGAAGGCATCTACCACCAGATCGTCGAGGGGCGCCGCAACCTGGACGCGCTGGACAAGCAGTACAGGCGCGTTCTGCAATCTGGCCGCAATCTGCGCAATCGGGTGCGCGAAATGCAGCGCGATAATCCCTGGAAGGGGATTGGCTGGGATACCGACCCGGTAGACGCTATATGGGAACGCACCATCGCCCTGGAGCGCGAGAGCCAGGAGGCTCCCACGTTGATGCAGGCCGGCAATCTCTTGCAACAGGCGCTCAATGCGGCCCAGGAGGCCGAGGCCGGCTATTCGAGACTGCACGCCCAGATCGACAGCTCGCTGCGTCGCCTGGAGGAGGAAGCGCGGGCTATCGAATCATCCCTGGAGCGGGGGCGTCGGCGCGCCGACCAGCTCAGAGCACAGGGCCAGACCGAGGAGCTGGCCGCGCTGGAAGAGTATTATGCCGGCGCACTCCGTATCCGTACCCTGGCCCAGAACGCAACGACGGTGGAGGAGGCCCTTCGCCAGTTACGCCAGGCCCGCGATCTGCTGAACAGCATGTAAATTAAAAAGCGGGAATATCCGGATGTGGATATTCCCGCCTCATCTTTTCCCGTCATCGTCCGATCAGGACCGGTCGCTCACTCCACAGGCAGGCAAACGGTCCGGTGCGGTGTCGACATCCTCAACAGCCACCTCGTTCGCCCCGATATCCTCAGGTCGCCACACGGGCACAAACATCAACCACTGAGAGGGCGCCATACGGATCATATCCTCCAGAATGGCCAGCACCCGCAACGCATTGTGCCGTTCATCGACTTCCCTACCCTTCCCGGTACGTTCCATCTCCAGCGGAGGCGCGATATGGATGTTGTAGCAGCCATCGGGAGCCTGAACGCAGCAGGCCACCAGCAAACGCGAGTCGGTCTGCAACGCCAGGCGCACATGGCCCGTCGGCAGGCGGGCAGGCCGTCCGAAAAACGGGAGGGGGCGGTCTTTTTCCGACACGGGGCGGTCCACACCGGTCATGACCACTCCGCCCCGCTTTAGCCTCGTCATGGCGAGCCGGAGCGCATTCAGGTTCACCGGCGTCATGGTGATCCCCCGGTGGCTACGTAGCCGGTTCACCACACGGGTCCCCATATCCGGCTCGGCCAGGCTCAACGCCTGAATCTCGACCCCTTGCGCCGCGAACCACTGAGAGGCCAGATCGAAATTGCTCATATGCGGCCCGACGATGATGGTGCCCCGCGGCCCCAGCAACTCGTTGCGCGCAGCCTCCCAGGCCTCCGCATCGAGGCATACCTGCGCCCGACCGGCCCGATAATCGTCCATCGTCAGCCGAAACATATCGAAATAGGTGCGGCCGGCGTGATAGATGGCGTTCTCCGCCATACGATCCAGCTCGGCGTCATCCGCGTCAGGCACGACATGAGCCAGATTATGGCGCACCGTGGAAAACATCTGGTTGCGTCGTCGGGCCATAGACCGCGCGATACGTTTCGCCAGCCAGTACACCGTGCGTGGCGGCAACGTTCGCGAGATCGCGATGCCCAGGAAAACAAAGGGCGGACTGCCGAGGATGTCTTGCGCTTTCATAGCTGCACCCTGTATATGGATTTTAGCCAGCTAGGTGGCGTCGTGATGGGCTGCCGACGACATTGCCTCCACGATCACCGGGAGCCCGCGCGCCAGACAGAATGCGACCGATATCCAGCTCGTAATCAGGAACAGGGTTAGGCTTTGCCCAACAATGGCGTCGGACACTGTGCCCAGAGCGGCATACGCCGCCAGAGCATGCGTCAGGGCCAGCCCCGCAAAGGAAATCAGCTTGCTGATGCCGTAAGCGCTGCGCATGAACGGACTACCCACCAGCCACTTGCCGATGCCGGTACGCATCCCCTTGAACGGCGCCGTGCCCGCGCTCACATGCACGCTGCGCAACGAGTCCACAATGGTCCCCCGCAGCACAAAGATAATCGGAATCGCCACCGGCACCAGGCCGAGATCGGCGTATACCACCCACAGCACCAGTTCGACGGCACGATCGGCCATGATGTCCAGCACGCTGCCCATCAACGACACCTCATTACGGGCCCGTGCAATCAGCCCATCGAGAGTGTCCATGCCGATCAACACCACCAGCAGCACCACGCTGATCAACCGCACCACAGGCGACGGAGAATAAAAGAGAAGCACGATGGCGATTAACAATGGCAATCGCGCAACCGTGATTATGTTCGCCATACCCAATCTCTCGAAAATAACAGCGGCCGCCCCTCGGAGACCGCCTGTACGAGCTGCTCCCAGAGCAGCGCCGCTTCCATCATGGCTCATCGAAACGCTCCGATCTTGTTGCATTTACTCCCCGGCGGATGCTCCGGCCTGACCGGCGGCCTTTTCGGCCTCCTGTCGGGCCACACGCGCAGCCCGTTCTCCATGGACACCAGCTCGCGCCGCAGGCACCAGCTTCCAACTGATATCGTGATCTCCCATCATATGAACCAGTTCGGTCCATACCTCACGATGCTTTACCGGACGTCCGTCCCGCGTGCGCCACCGGCGCCGCTCCCAATCGGCCAGCCATCGGCTGGCTCCCTCATACAGGTATTTCGAGGGCGTATAGACTGTAACACGCGAGGGCCGCTTCAGGGTACGCAATCCGGCGATCACGGCCCACAATTCCATCACGTTATTCGTCGCCGACGGCCAGTGTCCAGAGGCTACCGCCTCAGCCCCCGTCTCTTCGACCAGCACGGCGGCATAACCTCCCGGCCCCGGCACGCCCAGGGCGCATCCACGAACGTACAGCGCCACGGCGTCCATATGCCGACCGTTGTCGGGGCGGTTCGTGCCAGAAGACGAGCTCGTCCCACCCCTTCGCTCCGAAACCAGTTTGCGCCGCGCCTCGGTCGCCAGCTGGTCGGCCCGTTCGTTGAGGGGATTCCCCTGGTGCCCTCGGACCCAGCGCCAATCGATCGTATGTCGCCGCGCCTGATGCAACAGCGCTTCCCACAGATCCCGGTTCTCAACCGGCTGGCCGTTCGCCTTGCGCCAGCCCCGCGCCTGCCAGCCCTTGACCCAGCGGGTGATGCCGTTGCGCAGATATTCCGAATCGGTATAGAGTGTGACATCGCAGGGCACCTTGAGGTTGCGCAACGCCTCGATAGCGGCCGTCAATTCCATCCGATTGTTGGTCGTGGCGGGGTCGGCGCCGCTCATCTCTTTGCGGTGTTTGCCCGAAAGCAGAACCGCCCCCCACCCTCCGGGGCCGGGATTTGGGTCGCACCCACCATCGGTATAGATCTCGACTCGCGGGCCGCTCAACGATCTGCCCCCCACCGTATCATCATCTCGTCGTCGTACCTAGAGCAGCGCTTCCCACAGGAAGGGCACGCTTTCGTGCGGCGCGCCCTCGGCGATCAGGGCGCCCAGACGTTCGCGTCCTATCTTGTCCATCAGCTTGAGGGCCGCCGACATGACCCGCAACGTCGCCGACTGTACACCCACCACATCATCGCCGCTTCGCGTCAACACGTCGTAGCAGAACCAGCCCTCCCAGTCGGCGCGATCCAGATAATAGAGCGTCTCGATCAGGTCCCAGACGTGCACGGCGCCGGGGATCATGTCCCAGTCCCAATCGCGGTCGTTGTCGTTAAAGTGCATGTAGAACAGTTTGCCCGCGTCGGCCACCAGCGCCGTCGTCGCAGCGGGCGCTTCTTTGGCCACCAGGGCATGCCCCACATCGTAGGTAATGCCCACGTTATCCAGCCCCACCTGATGGCACAGATGCAACGCCCGGCCCGAATCGGCCAGCACGCAATAATTGCGCGATTCGTTGATCTTGAACTCCATACTGACGCGCACGTCGGAGCGATACGATGCCGCCTCGCGCACCCCTTCAACCAGACGGTTCCACTGGGCCACATAGTCGGCCTGGAAGGGATAATTGTGCCCGTCGATGAGCGGGCAACAGGTCACCAGGTTGGCGCCCAGCTCGGCGGCCAGATCCATGCAGATCTTGAGATCGTTCACCGCATCCGCCCGAATCGCCGGATCGTCGGCCGTGAACGAGCCGTTTCGCCACTTGTCATCGCCCTTGACGTTCAGGTTCACCGCCGACACAGGCCAGCCCGAGGCCAGGATCTGCTGCGCGCCCTTTTCGAGATCGCGAAACTCGGCGGGATAGACGGGCTCGATCCCGTCGCAGCCGGGCACAGTACGCAACATGTCCAACCGCTCCGACAATGGGCGGGGGGGGGTGTATGTATGGAATCGGTCATGCTGGCCACCCAGCAATCCCACCATCACGGCATGTTTGACCTTGAGCATTCTGCCTCCTCGATTGTTGCGGTATCGCTCATCATATGGCGATCTACTGCGCCATGATACGGGCCAGCTCGAACAGATCTAAATCGAGCGGCTTTTGCCGTCCGACGATATCGGACAGCGGCGTTGTCACCAGGTGATTCCCCCGCAGCCCCAGCAGCACACCCGACTCGCCCTGTTCCAGGGCGCGCACGGCGCCCTCTCCCAGGCGCGTTGCCAGCAGGCGGTCGGCCGCCGTCGGCTGGGCACCCCGCTGTACATGCCCCAGAATGGTAGCCCGCAGACCGAATCCGATGCTCTCGGGGTGATTCTCAAAGTGCTCGATAAGCTTGCGGGCATTGTTTCGCGCGCCCTCGGCCACAACCACCAGGGCATGTCCTTTGCCCCGGTCGTAGGCGGCCCTTAGCTGCCGGGCCACCTCTTCAGGCGGTAACTCTTGCTCCGGAATCACCACCACCTCGGCGCCACCGGCGATACCCGCCATCAACGCCACAAAGCCACAGTTGCGCCCCATCACCTCCACGAGAAAAGCCCGCCGATGAGACGCCGCCGTCACCTTGAGGCGATCGATGGCCTCGAGGGCAACGTTGATCGCCGTATCGACCCCGATCGTGATATCCGACCCCTCCAGGTCGTTATCGATCGTCGACGCAACTCCGACGACGGGAAAACCCATCTGGACCAGATCATATGAACCGGCCTGAGAGCCGTTCCCGCCGATCAC
>JBMNOI010000020.1:0-38084 GCA_050942995.1 Anaerolineae bacterium | reverse complement strand
GGTGGGAGAGTAGGTCATCGCCAGGGAAACCTGTTTCCTTTCCCCCCCGGGCGCGTTTTTGCGAGAGGCGTGTCATTCGACACGGCTCTTTTTTGTTTTATTCTCCGGCGACGGCAGGGGATGTATCGCATCGCCGTCCCTCTCCTTTTACGCCGGGTGCCGAGCATTTGTCACGCGTTGTCCCTTGTGCTAGAATGAATGCAGATTGGGGCGTCGCCAAGCGGTAAGGCAGCGGCCTTTGGAGCCGCCATTCGGAGGTTCGAATCCTTCCGCCCCAGCCTTTTTGTTTTTCCGTCCCGATAGTCCATCGGACGGGTGAGTCCGCGGCCGGGATGGCGTGCGGGCTCTTTTTTTGTCTATCCATTCAGCAGATCGGGGGGGCGTGATTCATGAATCGGACGGCGGTTGTGATTCTGGCGGCGGGCCAGGGCACGCGAATAAAATCGGCCCGACCCAAAATCCTTCACCCTGTGGCGGGAATGCCCATGGTGCTCTGGTCGGTGGAAAACGCCCGTGCGCTGGGCGCCGATTCCATCCTGTTGGTGGTGGGCGAGGGGGCTGACGACGTGCGGAGCACTGTGGGGGACGGGGTCGAGTATGCCGTTCAGAAGGAACGCCTGGGCACCGGTCACGCGCTGCTCCAGGCGCGAGATGCTCTCCTCGATCGCGCCGATGTGGTGCTGGTGCTGTACGGAGATATGCCCACCCTGCGGCGCGAGACGATGCAGGCGATGCTGGCGTTACATGATCGTTGCCGTCCGGCTGTGACGATGCTCACCGTCATGGCGGATGATTCCATGGGCTTTGGTCGGGTCGTACGCGATGATGCCGGCCGTGTGACGGCCATCGTCGAGGAGGCCGTCGCCACCCCCGAGATCCTCTCGATCCGCGAGCTGAACTGTGGCGTCTACTGCTTCGATGCCGAATGGCTCTGGCAACGCCTGCTCGATGTGCCCCTCACCCTGCCCAAGAACGAGTACTATCTGACCGATATGGTGGGCCTGGCCGTGGCCGATGGTCGCGCCGTCGAGGTGGTGACGGTGGCCGATGTGGCTGAGGTGCAGGGTGTCAATACACGGGTTCATCTGGCCGAGAGCGAGCGCATTCTGCGCGACCGCATCAACGAGCGCATGATGCTCGACGGCGTAACGATGATCGATCCGGCGACGACCTATATCGATGCGACGGTACGGGTCGGACGCGATTCGGTGATCTATCCTAACACGATGTTGCGCGGCGATACCGCCATCGGCCAGAACTGTGAGATCGGTCCCAACAGCGTCATCGTCGATTCACGGATCGGTGACGGCTGCCGGATTATGGCCTCGGTGCTGGAAGAGGCCGTGATGGACGATGGCGCCGAGATCGGCCCGTACGGCCATCTACGCAAGGGGGCTCATCTGGGCGCCGGTGTGCATATGGGGAATTTCGGCGAGGTCAAGAATTCTTATCTGGCGCCGGGCACCAAGATGGGGCACTTTTCCTATGTGGGTGACTCCGAGATCGAGGAGAATGTCAATATCGGTGCGGGAACCGTCACCTGTAACTATGATGGACGGAACAAGCACCGCACGGCGATCGGCGCCGGGGCCTTTATCGGCAGTGGCACCATGCTGGTGGCGCCGGTAACGGTGGGTAAGGGGGCCAGAACCGGGGCCGGCTCGGTGCTGACCCACGATCTGCCCGACCATACTCTGGCCTATGGCGTGCCCGCCCGCCCCATACGCCGGCTGGATGACGACGAGGAGGCTCATGACCAGGCCTGAGACGCTGCGTCGAGAGGACCTATCGCCGGAGTGGCGCGCCCTATTGGCGGCGTCGTTGGAGGCGCGGGATCATGCTTATGCGCCCTATTCCAACTTTGCCGTGGGCGCAGCGGTGCGCACCGATTCGGGGCGCATCTTTGCCGGTTGCAATATCGAGAACGCATCCTTTGGGCTCACGGTATGCGCCGAACGAGTGGCCATATTCAAGGCCGTCTGCCAGGGGGAGTCTCGCATCGTGGCGATGGCCGTATCTACAGAGGGGGGCGCCACACCGTGCGGCGCCTGTCGTCAGGTAATGGCCGAGTTTGCCGCCGATATGCCGGTGCTCCTGTCTGATGTGAGCGGTCATCTGCGCATGACGTCTCTGCGCGACCTGCTGCCCGATGCCTTTTCCTCTCTGGAACTGAGTCAGGAGACGGATTCGACGGCTCGGAAGGAGGTGTCCTCGTGATGTCGAGCCATGCGGACCTGTTGAGTCGCGCCCGGGATATCCTGGAGGCGTATCGCCTGAAGGGCGAGTGGCCGAGCGAGACGCATCTGACCGCCGCCGATCTGGCCGCCATGATCGACCACACCCTGCTCAAGCCCGATGCCACACCAGAGGCTGTGGAGGCGCTATGCGCCGAGGCCGCTAAGCATCGCTTTGCCTCGGTGTGCGTGAACAGTTGTTATGTGGCGCAATGCGTCCGGTTGCTGGCCGATTCGGGCGTGCCGGTGTGTGCGGTGGTGGGGTTCCCACTGGGGGCCAATCTCTCGTCGGTCAAGGCATACGAGGCACAGCAGGCCATTGCGCTGGGGGCGGCCGAGATCGATATGGTCATTCATGCAGGCGCCCTCAAGGCCGGTGGCTATGCCCTGGTACGTGACGATATCGCCGCGGTGGCGGCAGCCTGTCGCGACGGCGGCGCGCTGCTCAAGGTCATCATCGAGGCGGCCCTGCTTACCGATGAGGAAAAGGTTATCGCCTGTCTGCTGGCCGTAGAGGCGGGAGCCGATTTCGTCAAGACCTCCACCGGCTTTGGCCCGGGTGGCGCGACCGCCGCCGATGTGGCCCTGATGCGCTTTACGGTGGGGGAGGAGATCGGGGTCAAGGCGGCCGGAGGCATTCGCACCTATCAGGATGCGGTGGCGATGGTGGCCGCCGGGGCCAGCCGTATCGGCGCCAGCGCGGGAGTCAAGATCGTGCAGGAGGCGGCAGCGCAATAAGCTCCCTCCTCCGGGCCAGGATGCCGGATTATGGACGAGGTACACGCGACGAATATGGAGATGAACGAGAGGGCGCTGCGCCGGGATGTGGGGCAGATCTGCCGGTTACTCTATCAGAAGAATTTCGTTCCCGCCACCGACGGCAATGTGTCGGTGCGGTGGGGAGATCGTTATCTCATCACCACGCCCAGCGGCGTGTGCAAGGGGTTGATCCGTGCCGCCGATCTGGTGGTGACCGATCTGAACGGCGCGCCGGTTCCCGAGCATAACGACGCAGCGAACCCCCGGCGACCCTCGTCCGAGTTGCGCATGCATCTCGAGATCTATCGGCGTCGGCCCGATGTGCGCGCGGTGGTGCACGCTCATCCCGCCATCACCACGGCGCTGACGGTGGCCGGCGTATCGCTGTTGCCCTGCATTTTGCCCGAGACGCTGGTCAACCTCGGCAGCATCGCCACCACGGCCTATGCCACTCCCACGACAGAGGCCGTCCCCGTGGTCGTGGGCGACCTGATCGAGGATCACGACGCGCTGGTGCTGGATCGGCACGGCGCGGTGACGGTGGGGGCCACTCTAATGGAAGCCTACACCCGCATGGAAAAGGTGGAGGATACGGCGCAGGTCATTATGACGGCGCGTATGTTAGGACGGGTACAGACGCTGCCGATCGATGAGGTGCGCCGGTTGGGCGCCAAACGTGATGCGTTGTTGGGGCCTGAGCGGCATTTCGCCGGCCCCGATTGCGCGCAATGTGGCGCGTGTGAGGGTCTCCCGGAAATTGACCGGGGGCAGAGGAGATAGTGTGCCTCAGGAACGTCTCTATCGTACCGAGGGCATCGTCCTGCGCGAGATGGATTACGCCGAGGCGGATCGCATCCTCACGTTGCTGACGCCCGGCGGCAAGATGACGGCCATCGCCCATGGAATCCGCCGTCCCACCAGCCGCAAGGTGGGGCATCTGGGGTTGTTCTACCGCGCCCAATTGCTGCTGGCCCGCGGGCGCAATCTGGACGTCATCACCCAGGCCGAGAGCCTGGAGGAATTTGAGGGGATCCGCAGCGACCTGCTGCGCTTTACCTATGCTTGCTATGCGGGTGAGTTGATGGATCGCTTTGCTCAGGAGGAAGAGGAAAGCGCCGAGCTGTACGAACTGCTCACTCATGGGCTGCGCTGGCTGGCCGTGGAGAGGGATCTCCGACTCTGGATGCGCTATTTCGAGCTGCGGCTACTGGCCTTTACCGGGTATCAGCCGCAGCTTTTTGCGTGTGTGGCCTGTCACCGGCGGCTCGCGCCGGAGAAGAACTATTTCAGCGCCGAGCATGGAGGATTGCTCTGTCCCGAGTGTGCGCGCAACGAGCCGGTTGCCCGTGGGGTATCGGTGGCGGCGCAAAAGGTGTTGCGCTATCTGCAGACCCATGATGATACGGCGGTGCGGGCGCTGCGCATTACAGAGACCACTCACGCCGAGATGGAGAGCCTGTTACAGACCTATATCGAATATGTGCTGGAACGCGAGCTGAAATCCACAGAGTTCCTCAGGCGGCTCAGGGCGGAGCTGCGCGCCGCCGAGGCAATGTCCGGGCCGTCGGAGGCGACGGACGAGGCGAGGGCGTCGGGCTCTTTGACATTTTGACATGTGGGGGGCTTGTTCATAGATTCACCAGAGTAAATCGTTCGCGCTCACTCTGCGGGTGCGGGATGACCTTTGACCAGCGATTGCGGGGGGAATATGGACTTTCAGACGATGATCTTGCGATTGAACGAGTTCTGGGCCGATCACGGCTGCTTTATCTGGCAGCCGCACAACGTCCAGGTGGGGGCCGGCACCATGAACCCGGCCACGGTGCTGCGGGTCCTGGGGCCCGAGCCGTGGAATGTGGCCTATGTCGAGCCCTCGGTGCGCCCCGATGACGGCCGTTATGGCGAGAACCCCAATCGCTGGGGCCAGTATTTTCAGTATCAGGTCATCCTCAAGCCCGATCCCGGCAATCCTCAGGAGATCTATCTGGACAGCCTGCGGGCGCTGGGCATCGATACCGGCGTTCATGATGTGCGCTTTGTAGAGGATAACTGGGAGTCGCCGGCACTGGGCGCATGGGGCCTGGGCTGGGAGGTGTGGCTGGACGGCCAGGAGATCAGCCAGTACACCTATTTCCAGCAGGCGGGCGGGCTGGAGTTGAACCCGGTGTCGGTCGAGATCACCTACGGCCTGGAGCGCATCATGATGGTGCTGCAGGGGGTGCAGGGCTTTAACGATATTCGCTGGAAGGGCGACGTCACCTATGGCGATCTGTTGCTACAGGGCGAGATCGAGCATTGCACCTACCACTTTGAGGTGGCGGACGTCGAAAACCTGCGCACTCTGTACGATCTGAACGAGGCCGAGGCGCGCAACGCCATCGCCCATGGGTTGGTGATGCCGGCCCACGATTATGTGCTCAAATGCTCGCACATCTTTAACGTGCTGGATGCCCGTGGGGCTATCGGCGTGACCGAGCGAGCGCGCTATTTCGTCCGCATGCGCGATCAGGCCCGGCAGGTGGCGGCGCTCTTTGTCAAGCAGCGCGAAGCGCTGGGCTACCCGCTCCTGAACAAGATGGCCACATCGTCGGTGGCCTCGCCGTCGGCGATTGAGGTGGCGTTGCCCGAGCCGGTGCAGCCGGCCGGTGAGGGGCCCTTCGAGTTTCTGCTCGAAATCGGCAGCGAAGAGCTGCCCGTGGGCGATCTGGACTCGGGCATGGCGCAACTGCGCGAGAACCTGGCGCGGGCGCTACAGGATGCGCGGTTGGATTACGACGATCTGGAGGTGGTGGGGGCGCCACGCCGATTGGTGGCGATGGTGCACGGCCTGGCGGCGCGACAGCGCGACGAGGAGCGCATTGTGCGCGGCCCCGCTGTGGCCAACGCCTATGATGACGAGGGCAACCCAACCCGTGCCGCCCAGGGGTTCAGCCGGGGGCAGGGTGTGGATGTGGCGGATTTGCAGCGTCGTGAATTCGACGGACGCGAGTATGTGGTGGCCGTTATCGCCGATGTGGGGCGTGATGCGGCGGCGGTGCTGGCCGAGATGTTGCCCGGCGTGGTGGCGTCGCTGCGCTATCCGCTGAGCATGCGCTGGAACGCCAGCGGCGTGAACTATTCGCGGCCTATACGCTGGCTCGTGGCTCTGTTGGAGAACGAGGTGATCCCCTTTGAATATGCCGGCGTGCGCAGCGGTCGCGTGTCGCGGGGCATACGGCCGCTGGGAGCGCCCGATCTAAAGGTGCCCGACGCGGCCTCTTATCGGCAGGTGATGGAGCAGGCCGGCATCATGCTGGATGTGGCCGAGCGAGAGGCCGCCATCCAGTCACAGGCTCGGGCGCTGGCCGTCGAGGTGGACGGGTATGTGCCGGAGGATGCCGCGTTGCTGCGCGAGGTGGCCAATCTGGTCGAGTACCCGCTGGCCATTCGCGGACATTTCGCCGAGGAATATCTGCGGCTGCCCAATAATGTGCTGTTGGCCGTGATGCGCAAGCATCAGCGCTATCTGCCGGTGATGCGCGACGGCGAGTTGTTGCCCTACTTTGTCGCTGTGGCCAACGGCGCCAGCCTGGACGCCGACGCCGTGCGCTATGGCAACGAGGAGGTGTTGCGGGCACGCTATGCCGATGCGGCCTATTTCTACGAGGCCGATCGCAAGCAACGCCTGGAAGAGTTTACGCCGCGACTGGCCACGCTGACCTTTCAAGAGCAGCTTGGCTCGGTGCTGGACAAGGTGCACCGGCTGGAGCGCCTTGTGCCCGGCCTGAGCGAGATGCTCGACCTGAGCGCGGAAGAAACCCGGGTTGCCGTTCGCGCCGCGGCGCTGAGCAAGAGCGATCTGGCCACACAGCTTGTGGTCGAGTTGACCTCGCTACAGGGGCAGATGGGGCGACATTACGCCATGCTGGACGGTGAGCCGGAGGAGGTCGCTCAGGCCATCGAGGAGCATTATTGGCCGCGTTATATGGGCGACGAACTGCCGCAGAGTGCGGCCGGCACCGTCGTGAGTCTGGCCGACCGGCTGGATACACTGGTGGGGTTGTTCGCCGTGGGCATTCGCCCGTCGGGGGCGGCCGACCCGTGGGGGTTGCGCCGCGCTGCGTTGGGGCTCATCCAGCTTTTGGTCGAGGGACGCTTATCCTTCATTTTGCCCGAGGCGCTCTCGGCGACGGCGGAAGAACTGCCGGTGGATGTAGGAGACGATGTGCTGCGCGACGTGCTGGAGTATATCACCCGGCGCTATGAGGGTTATCTGTCGGAGGCCGGATTCCGCCACGACATGATCGCCGCCGTCCTGTCCGAACGCGCCTATAACCCCTATCTCGCCTGGGAGACGCTACAGTCCTTTGGGCCGTGGGTCGAGCGGGACGACTGGCAGGAATTGCTGGATACCTATGCCCGTTGCGTGCGTATCACCCGGGATCATGAACGGTATCCCATCGATCCCGAGTTGCTTCAGGAGGAGGCGTCACAGGCGCTCTATGCTGCCTATCGTCAGGCGGCGGAACGCATCACGCCGACGTCTCCCATCGACGAGTTGTTTGCTGCGCTGACGGATCTCAAGCCGTTCATCCGCCGCTTCTTTGACGATATTCTGGTGATGGCTGAGGACGAGGCAGTGCGCCGGACCCGATTGGGGTTGTTGCAGGGCATCGGCTCGCTCACCGAGGGAATCGTGAACCTGACCCAGATGGAGGGGTTCTGAGCCCGTCACAAGTCGCCGTGGCGAGCGCCGGTCGAACGGCGTAACCCCTCGATGAGAGGGGGGTTATATGAGATATGCAAATATCCGCGGGCAAAGAATGATCATCATTGCAAGGAGGGTTCATGTCCTCAATCGCCCTTGTTTCCGATAGCACGGCGGGCCTGTCGGAGGAGTTTGTGCAGCGGCACGGCATACGCATTGTCCCGCTCTACCTCAAGATCGGAGAAGGGGTCTATCGCGACGGCGTAGACATTGGCCCTGACGAGTTCTACAGGCGCTTGCCTCAGGCCGATTCCTTGCCCACAACCTCGCAGCCATCGGTGGGAGATTTCGCCCGGGTATACGGCGAGCTGGCCGAGCAGGGGGCGACGCATATCATCTCGATGCACCTGTCCGCCGAGATCAGCGGTACCATCAACTCGGCGAATCTGGCGGCACAGCAGGTGCCCGGCGTACAGGTCGAGATCATCGACACGCGAGCGGCGGCCGGTGCGCATCAACTGACCGTAGAGGTTGCCGCGCAGCAGATCCAAGCGGGCGCCTCGTTCGAGGATGTGGTCGCAGCGGCCCGAAGGGTGGTCGAGGAGCAACGCATCGTCTTTACCGTCGATACGCTGGAATATCTGTACAAGGGCGGCCGTATCGGCGGGGCGGCGGCGCTGTTGGGGTCGTTGCTCAAGTTCAAGCCGTTGCTTTACTTTAGTGAGGGGCGAATCGATGCACTGGAGCGGGTGCGTACATCGAATCGCGCGCTAACTCGTATGGCCGAGGTCATGGCCGAATGGTTGGGCTCGGAGGAGCCGTTGCAGGCGATCGTAATGGATGCGGCGGCTACCGACAGAGCCAATACACTGGCCAAGATGCTGCCCAACTATATCAATGTGGTAAACGTTCGCGTAGCGGCGGTGCCGCCGGTGCTGGGCGCTCATGGCGGCCCGGGCATGGTGGGGCTCTGTTGCTGCCCCGTGTCGGTATGTGGCACCGGCAAAGAGGACGAATAGGCCGACCTGACGTAAGTAACGTGCTAAAAAGGCGCACGAGATCGTTTCGTGCGCCTTTTTTCTGTTGATCATCGATGCCGCACATGCTATACTGCACGATAGATGAGCGTTTTGCAGTGGATGATGCACTCGCCGGATGGTAACATGGTCTCGGCCGCAACATCTGTCATTCGTTCGTCTATCACTCTACGGGAACGCGAGATGCCAACACAGGTCGGTGTAGGGTTCACTCAACTGTCGGATGCTGCTGAGGCCGGCCGCCGTATTGTGGATGACGCATTGCGTCCCCTGGCGGGGCGCCCGCCGCATCTGCTGGTTCTGTTCAGTACCCTTCATTATGATCCTGCCCCTTTACTCAGCGCCGTACACCACACGGTGGGGACCAATGTGCCCCTGGTGGGCGGATGTGCTCCCGGCATCATCGTCTCTCAAGGTGCATTTCGCCAGGGCGCAGCGTTGTTGGCGCTGCACTCGGACGAGATCGCCATCTCTGCGGCACGGGTGACCCACGCCTATGCCGATCCGGAGGCTGCCGGCTCCCGGCTGGTACGCGACCTGATGGTCGGAACGAGGAGCGCCGACGGTCCCGGGCTGTTGTTGGTGATTCCCAGCACCTCCGAGAGGCTCTACGGGATGCCGAGGCTCGTCGAAGCGATCGGTGATGAAGCCGGCCCGATGTACAATCTGGTGGGAGGAGGTATCGCCAGTCCTGAGGGGCATATTCCGCCGGTGTTCTACGGCGATAGTGCCTGTGATGACGCTGTGGCCGGTGTTCTGCTGCGCGCCCCCTCGGGCGTGGGACTGAGCCACGGCTATCAGCCGATGGGGCGGCCGCTGGTCGTCACTCAGGCACGCGAGAACACGATCTATGAGCTGGACGGCCGCACGGCCTATGACGCCTATGCCTCGCAGTTTCCCGATCGCGACGACCTCACGCTGGAGGATTTCGCCCGCTTTGCTCTGGATCACCCTCTAGGGCTGCCCCAGATGGGCGGGGAGTATATCGTGCGCGATCCGTACGCCGCCTCGCCGGAGGGGGCGCTGGTGTGTGCCGGGTCCATTCCCGAGCGGGCGGTTGTGCGCATCATGACGGGGGATGTGAACACGCTGTTGCAGGCTGCCGGTCAGGCCACCGATGAGGCCCTGCAAAACCTGGAAGGAATTCGGCCGCTGGCGACGTTTGTGTGCGACTGTCTGTCGCGCCTGGACTATTTAGGGGCGCGGGCCGATGAAGAGGTGGCCCTTATCCGGCGCCACCTCGGCGATGATATACCGCTCATCGGCTTTTTCAGCCATGGTGAGATTGCCGCGCGCTATGACGTTGCCCCGGCCATACACAATAAAACCACCGTCATCGGTGCGGTGGGCGAGGGATAATATGTGCTCTATGAATCCTGTGCTCGTGGATTCCGGCAGCGACCCCATTACCGAGCTTTCGGCGCTCTACGAGATCTCGTCTGTTCCCACAAGTTTGATCTCTCGAGAGGACCTGGGCTGGCTCGTGTTGGATAAAACCGTGCGTCTGTTTCGAGCGCGTATCGCCCTACTCTATCTGCTCAACGGGATCGATGGGAGAGAGCAACTCTGGGCCGTGCGCGGCATGCCGCGGAGAGACGCCAGTCCGGCCATCTCCCCGTCGGCGGCACTGTCGCGCGTGTTTGCGTCCGAACGGCCGGTGACGATTCAGGGTGTCGATGCCGTGGGCGCTCTGGGATTGGTGCCCCGAGCATACAGAGCGCGCCAGGCGCTCCTGCTGCCGATACGGGTGGGGCAAAAGGTGTGCGCGTTGCTGGGCGCTTTTCGGCTGACCGACGAGCCGTTCGCTCAACGAGACGCGGCCCTGCTCGGTGTGCTGGGGGATCGGGTGGGGGCGGCGCTGGAGACGCTGAATCTGTTCGACGAGATGGAAGAGCGCCAGCGCGCGCTAGAGATCGAGATCGCCGAACGCCACCGGGTGGAGCAGGAGCGCGAGCGCCTCATCGCCGAGCTGCAGGATACGCTGGCCCGGGTGGAAGTGTTGAGCGGCCTGTTGCCCATCTGTGCCTGGTGTAAGCGCATTCGCAGCGACGACGGCTACTGGGAGTCGGTGGAGGTATATATCCACGAGCATTCGCACGCGACGTTTACACACAGCATATGCCCCGATTGCATGAAAAAGGTGGGCGACGGGACCTGGAGCGATGAACTGCAATAACGGAGTATCGTGTTTGCGGCGATCTATTCCGAAGCGACATGAGAGAGGAGCTGCCGATGGCGTCCTTCGAAACCGAGCGGTTAATTGTTCGCGGCTTTTCGCCGGAGGATTGGCAGGACCTGCAGGAGTATGTGTCGCAGCCCGATGTGACACGTTACGACTATGAATACCCCACTTCTGACGAGGAATGTCGGGGAATCGCCGAGTGTTTCTCGACACAGGAAGGGTTCTGGGCGGTATGCCTCAAAGAGACGGGCAAGATGATCGGCCACATCGTCTGTACCCGGAAGCCGCCGGACGAACTGCGCACCTGGTCCCTCGGCTTTGTGTTCAATCCGGCATACGGGCGGCGGGGTTATGCCACTGAGGCGTGCCGGCGGATTTTGCGCCACGTCTTTGAGGATCTCGACGCTCACCGTGTCGAGGCGGGCTGCGCTCCCGATAATACCGCCTCCTGGCGGCTGCTAGAGAGGCTGTCCATGCGGCGCGAGGCCCATCATATCAAGAGCGGCTTTATCCGGCGGGCGGAGGACGGTAGCCCCCTCTGGGGGGATAGCTACATCTATGCCATTCTCGGCGAGGAATGGAAGACTCTGAACGCCGAATCATAGCCCGGTTCGGCGCGAAATGGATCACAATGATATCCCCGCCCTCGGCGTTGGCGGGGGTTTTTTTATTTGTGGTCGTGGGCCGGGACACCTATAATTCAAAGAAGCGTGATGAAAGAGGCGGACGCATGGGGCTACGGTTTGTGGCCGATGCCATGTTGGGGCGTCTGGCCAGGTGGCTACGAATTCTGGGATATGATACCCTCTACAATGCCGCATGGGATGACCCCTACCTGGTGCGACTGGCACGGGCCGAGGGGCGCGTGTTGCTGACGCGCGATACCGGCCTGGCCCGACGGCGCGGCGTGCGGGTGTTGCTGGTGGAGGGGGAGATGCTGGATGAGCAGATCGCCCATCTGCGCCGGGTGCTGGGCATCGCCGCACGGGCGGCCTACAGCCGTTGTCCGGTATGCAACGGCGAGCTGCGTCCGGTGTCCAAAGAGATTATGCGTGGCCGGGTGCCTCCCTATGTGTTTGCCACACAGCAGGTGTTTCGCGTGTGCCCCGATTGCGGCCGCGCCTACTGGCGCGGCACCCATTGGGAACGGATGCGTGAGGTTCTGGCGGGCTGGGAGAAAGATAACGATCCTCCCTCCCGTGATCCGGCCTGACGCGATACGGCATCGTTCAACTGACCGGGAAGGAGAGAGCATGTCCCTCGGAATCACCATTCTGGGCCTGGGGCCCGGCAACCCCGATCAACTCACCCTGGAGGCGTGGCGAACGCTGGAGGAGGCGACGGAGGTCTATCTGCGCACGCGCCACCATCCGACGGTGGACGCGCTTCCCGGCAACCTGGTCTGCCGTTCGTTCGACGAGATATACGAGTCGCACGAGAGCTTTGATGAAGTATACGAGGCCATCGCCCGGCGCGTGGTCGATCTGGGCGCGCGCCCTGAGGGCGTCATCTATGCGGTGCCGGGGCACCCGCTGGTCGGCGAGGCCACCGTGTTGCGGGTGATTGATCTGGCCCGCGAGGCCGGATTGCCGGTGCGCATCATCGCCGGACTTTCGTTCCTGGAGCCGGCGCTGACGGCGCTGCGGCTGGATCCCTTTGACGGGTTACAGATCGCCGATGCCACCATTCTGGTCGAACGCCATCATCCGGCGCTGGATCCCGATGTGGGCGCGTTGGTGGTGCAGATATATAACCGGCATCTGGCCGCCGACGTCAAGATGACGTTGCTCAATCTCTATCCCGACGAGCACCCGGCGACGCTGGTGATCGGGGCCGGCACCGATCGGGAGACGGTGCGCACCATCGCCCTGTACGAACTGGATCGCCAGGATGACCTGGATCATCTCTCCACCGTCTATCTGCCGCCGCTATCGGCGCCCGGTTCTCTTTCGACCTATCAGGATGTGGTGGCGCGGCTCCGCGCGCCCGACGGCTGTCCGTGGGATCGCGAGCAGACCCACCAGACGCTGCGCACCCACCTGCTGGAAGAGACCTACGAGGTGCTGGAGGCGCTGGATGCCGACGACATGGACAAATTGAAGGAGGAGCTAGGCGACCTGCTGTTGCAGATATTCCTTCACGCCCAGATCGCCAACGAAAACGGCGATTTCAAGATGAGCGAGAGCGTGCAAGTGGCGGTGGAAAAGCTCGTCCGACGACACCCGCACGTTTTTGGCGAGGAGACGGTCGAGAGCCCGGAGGAGGTGCTGCGCGCCTGGGAGCAGATCAAACGCGCCGAAAAGGCCGCCAGGGGCGAGCAGTTTGTCTCGATGCTGGCGGGCATCAACAAGGCGCTGCCGGCGCTGTCGCAGGCGCTCGAGATGCAGCGACGCGTCGCCCGCGTGGGCTTTGACTGGCCCGCTGCCGCGCCCGTGGTGAGCAAGGTATCCGAGGAGATGGACGAGTTCATAAACGCCCCCAGCGCCGAGAATCGCCAGGCCGAGCTGGGCGACCTGCTCTTCAGTCTGGTGAACCTGGCGCGCTGGTACGAGATCGACCCCGAGAGCGCATTGCGTGAGGCGAACGCCCGCTTTGCGCGGCGATTCGGCGCCATCGAGCAACACGCCGCCCGGGTCGGCACGCCGCTGGAGGAGATGACGCTGGAACAGATGGACGCGCTCTGGGAGGCCGCCAAAACCGACGAAAAGGCCGCAGCAGAGGACTGAGTCGCGCGATTCGCCCGTTGCCCATGTAAAAAGGAGACGAACACCATGCGCATCGTTGCTGCCGACATCTATGACGTGAACCTGCATCACTGGAAGCCCCCCATTATTCTACGGCTCATCACCGATGAGGGGCTTTACGGTCTGGGCGAGTTTCCCCTGGCCTATGGCGCCGGACGCAAGGCCGCCATCGGCATGTTGCAGGACCTTTTGGAAGGCTGGGTGCTGGGCGCCGACCCGCTACGCATCGAGTCGATCTGGCATACCCTGTTTCGGCGTACCTTCTGGGGGCAGGGAGGTGGCCCCGTCATCTACGGCGGCATTAGCACCATCGATCAGGCGCTGTGGGATATCAAAGGCAAGGCAGCGGGCTGCCCGATCTATGAGCTGCTGGGTGGGCGCGTACACGATGAATTGCGCGTGTACGCTAACGGCTGGTACAGCGCGGAATGGGCACCGGAGAACCATCGCCGGCCGGTGACCCCCGAAGAGTTTGCCGATATCGCCGCCAAGGTGGTGGCGCTGGGCTATGATGCGCTCAAGTTCAACCCGTTCGGCGCGCCGCCCGGCAGCGGCTGGCCCGATCATGAGCGGGTGCTCGATCCGCGCCGCGCCGATCTGGGGTACGAGCGCGTCGCCGCCGTGCGCGATGCGGTGGGCCCCGATGTTGATATCCTGGTCGAGGTGCACGGCTGGCTGGGGCCGATGTCGGCCATCGAGATGGGGAACCGTCTGGTTCCACTGCGCCCCTTCTGTTACGAGGAGCCGGTGGACGCGATGAATGTGGAGTGTATGCGCCTGGTGGCCGAGAATGTGCCTCTGCCTATCGCCGCCGGGGAGCGACTGTATACGCGCTACCAGTTCCGTGAGTATCTGGAGAAGCAGGTGCTCGATATCGTTCAGCCCGATGTGGGCCTGGCCGGCGGCATCACCGAGACGCGCAAAATCGCCGCCATGGCCGAGACGTACAATGTCCATATCCAGCCGCACAACTGCCACGGGCCGATCGCTACGGCGGCGGCGGTGCAGGTGGATGCCTGCAGCACCAATTTCATCATTCAGGAGGTCGTCCCCTTCCGGGGCGATATCGCCTACGATTCGGTGACCGACCCGCTGGAACGTCGTATCGTCAACGGCCGTTTGCCGGTGCCCACGGCGCCGGGGCTGGGCGTCGAGTTGAACGAGGATCACGTGGCGCGCTGCCCGCGTATTCGCGTGGGTGAATCGCGCTTTGGAACGTGAGGGCGCTTTTGCAGGGGATAAGGGCGTCATAACAGCTATTCTGTGGCGCCCGGGGGAGCTGCAATGAACAAGATGCGACCGATTCTTATCGCCGTCATGGCCGTTATGATCGCCGTGACCGCCGTGTTTACCATGCTGGTGCGCGTGCCGATTCCGGCCACACAGGGCTATTTCAACTTTTCCGACGTGGCCGTCTACTTCTCCGCCTTTACCTTCGGGCCTCTGGTGGGTCTGGTGGCCGGCGGCGTGGGGACGGCCATCGCCGACCTGTTGGGCGGTTATGCCCAGTGGGCGCCGCTGACGCTGTTCGCCCATGGATTGCAGGGGTGGATCGCGGGGCTGCTGGCGGTGCGCCGGGGCGTGCCGGGGCTCGTTCTCGGCTGGCTGGTCGGTACCGTGGTGATGGTGGGACTTTATCTGGTGGGCGCCGCGCTGGTGATGGGCATCGGCTGGCCGGCGGCCATCGCCGAGGTGCCCACGAACCTGTTGCAGAATGTGTTGGGCGGCGTGGTGGGCGTGCCGCTTTACTATGCCGTGCGGAAAGCCTACCCGCCGGTGACCCGTTTGGGTCAGCCGACGACCTGGCGCGAGGAGTAGTCGACGCGGCATCGCGCCGATCCGGGAGTATGTTTTGGCTGCCATCGTGGTTGACGATCTACATTATGCCTATCCCCCTCTGCTGCCGGGACAGGATCCCGTCTCTGTGCTGCGGGGGGTCGATCTCGTTGTCGAGACGGGCGAGTTTCTGGGCATCATGGGGCCCACGGGCGTGGGCAAATCTACTCTGTGTATGGCCATGAACGGCCTGGTCCCCCGCTCTACCGGAGGCGTCATTCGGGGGCGGGTTGATGTGCTGGGCCGCAGCGCCCGATCGGTGCCGGTGGCCCAGCTCGCCGCCCATGTGGGGATGGTCTATCAGGATCCCGAGAGCCAGCTTGTCGCCACATCGGTGGAGGATGAGGTGGCCTTTGGCCCCGAGAATCTGGGCGTCGATCCGGCCGAGATCGCCGAGCGGGTGGACTGGGCGTTGAACGTGGTGGGCCTGGCCGGATTGCGCCGTCGCCCACCCATGCGCCTCTCGGGCGGGCAGAAGCAGCGGCTGGCCATCGCCGCGACACTGGCCATGCTGCCCGATGTCCTCATCCTCGACGAGCCTACCGCCAATCTCGACCCCGTGGGCCAGCACGAGGTGCTGGCCGTCATCGCGGCGTTGCGTCGCCGGCGACATATGACCATCGTCATGGTCAGCCAGGATGCCGAGCGCCTGGCCGAGTATGCCGATCGCGTGGCGGTGATGTGGGCGGGGCGGATCGCCCGGGTGGATGCGCCGGAGCGTCTCTATGCCGATGCCGACCTGCTGGCGCGCACCGGCATCGCCGCGCCGCAGGTGGCCGAGGTGGCCGCCGAACTGAATCGACGACACGGCACGGTGCATCGCTTCGTATGTTTGGACGACGCCGTGGCCGGGCTGCGCTCCGAGCTGGCGAACGGAACGGGGGGCCGATGCAATCGGTGAACGCCTCTCTTCCGGCGCTGCGCGTAGACGGCCTGGTCTATCGCTATGAATCGGCGGCAGGGGCCCTGCTAGAGGAGCCGGCTCTGGGCGGTGTCGACCTGACGGTGCGCGATAACGCCTATCTGGCCGTGGTGGGGCAGAACGGATCGGGCAAGACGACGCTGGTCAAGCATTTCAACGGCCTGCTGAGGCCCGTTGCCGGACGGGTATGGGTATACGGCAAAGATACCTCTAAAGCCACTGTGGGCGAGCTGGCCCGCACCGTGGGATATGTCTTTCAGAATCCCGATCATCAGATATTCTGCGCCACGACCGGCGAAGAGGTGGCCTTTGGGCCGCGCAATCTGGGGCTCGATGCCGCCGAGGTGGAGGAGCGCGTGGCCGATGCCCTGTCGGCCTTTGATCTGACCGAATACGCCGATGTGCCCCCCGCCGTGCTGGGCTATGGCCTGCGGCGCAAGGTGTCTGTCGCGGCAGTGTATGCCATGCGCCCGAGGGTGCTGATCCTGGACGAGCCTACGGCCGGGCTGGATCGGCGCAGCGCCGATGACCTGATGCGCCGCATGGACGCGCTGCACGCCGCCGGCCATACTATCGTGCTGGTGAGCCACGACATGCGCCTGGTGGCCGAACACAGCCACGAGACGCTGGTGATGCACGAGGGGCGCGTGCTGGCCTATGGCGAGACGCGGGCCGTGCTGAGTCGCACGAATGAACTGGCCCGGGCATCGATCACTCCGCCGCAGGTGACGCGACTGGCGCAGAAACTGGCCGGTGCAGGGACGGATGTCCTCACCGTCGTCGAGTTTGCCGATCTCTACGACCGGTTGCTGGCCGGGCGTCGTTCGGGCGAGGGGCGACCATGAGCGCGCGGTACGATCTGTATCAGCCGGGCGACTCGTACCTGCATCGGATGGATCCCCGAACCAAATTCCTGCTGGTGGTCTGTGGCGTTCCTTTACAGCTTTTGTTTCGGAACCTGTGGATCGTGCTGGCGGCGCTGGCGGCCGTTCACGGCCTGTTGCTCGGCGCCGGTATCACCCGGTCGCGCCTGGGCTGGATCTGGCGCGCCACCCTGCCGCCCATGGTGATGATCGCCCTGTTGTGGGTGTTGTTCTACCCGGGTGAGGGGCCGGCGCTGCTGGAGTGGTGGCGCATCCGCATCACGCCGGTGAATCTGGCGGAGGGGCTGGCGGTGGCGCTGCGCATCGGCACGCTGGCCTTTACGGTATTTGTCTGGCTCTATACCACCGATCAGGCAACCCTGGTGCGCGGGCTGGTGGCGCTGGGGCTGCCCTACGAGTGGGGGCTGACGCTGGCGGTGGCGTTGCGTTACCTGCCCACGATGGCCGGCGTGTTCGGCATGATCTCGGAGGCGCAGCAGGCCCGGGCGCTGGACCTGACCCGGGGCGGGCCGCTACATCGCGCCCGCGCCTATATTCCCATCGTCGTCGCCATGCTCATCAGCGCAATGCGCACCGCCGAAAACCTCTCGCGGGCGCTGGAATCGCGGGCGTTGGGCGCGGCCCCGCGACGTACCTATCTGCGCCCCCTGCACTATGGCCGGCGCGACCTGATCTGGACGGCGGCCATCCTCTTGCTGGCCGGATTACTGGTCTGGGCGCGGCTCTCGTTGGGCCTGGGCGCACACCCTCTGCGTCTGTGGGGGTAAAAAGTCCTCGGATATTCGGGGCCATTTCCTTCGCCATATTCCACCGCCTCGATACTCCTCTCACCGAGCCTCTCCGCTGCATGTCGATGAGACCTTTTCACTATGAGGTGCGCGATACCGTATATCCATATAATTAATGACGATATAAATATAATGAATATAACGATTGCTTTTCATGCGGGTGTCTGCTATGATGTCGGGAGGTGTGAGCGTCGTGCGGCGACCCGGCCGGGATGTGGCGGCGTGATGTTTTCCCCCATGGTCCCGCTTTTCACAGGAGGCCCTGATGGCTCGAGTTGCAGCGACTCGTGGCTTTCGCACCTTTTTCGTCATCTGGATCGGGCAGCTCTTTTCGCTCATCGGTTCAGGGCTCACCGGCTTTGCCCTCGGCGTCTGGGTGTTCCAGCGCACCGGCTCGGTGACTCAATTCGCCTTGATCTCCCTTTCCACCGCGCTCCCCGGAATTATCCTCGCACCTCTGGCCGGTGCCCTCGTCGACCGCTGGGATCGACGTGTGGCGATGATGGTCAGCGATGTCGGCGCCGGGCTCTGCACCCTGGCCATGGCCCTGCTACTGGCGGCGGGGCGGCTCGAGGTCTGGCACATCTATATCGCTATGGCCATCAGTTCGAGCTTTGGCGCTCTGCAATGGCCGGCCTATTCGGCGGCCACCACCCAGTTGGTGCCCAAAGCGCAATTCGGCCGCGCCAGCGGCATGGTGGAATTGGGGCAGGCCGTCTCGCAGATCGTTTCGCCCATGCTGGCCGGCGCGCTGGTGGGAGTGATTGGCGTAGATGGCGTGATGCTCATCGACGTGAGTACCCTTCTTTTTGCCGTCGGCACCCTGTTGTTGGTGCGTATCCCGCGGCCGGAACGGACGGCGGAGGGGCAAGCCGCCCGCGGCTCGATCTGGCGTGAGGCGGCCTATGGCTGGACCTACATCGCCGCCCGGCCCGGATTGCTGGGCCTGCTTCTCACCCTTGCCGCCAGCAATATATCGTCGAGTATGGTCAGTGTGCTCTTTACGCCGTTGATACTGAGCTTTGCCACGCCCGCTGTGTTGGGTACCCTCATGTCCGTCGGCGGCGTGGGGCTGTTGGTCAGCAGCCTGGTTATGAGCGCCTGGGGCGGGCCGCGCAGGCGGGTATATGGCATCTTTGTCCCGGCCATGCTGAGCGGGGTGGTGCTGCTGGTGGCGGGGCTTCCGCCTGACGTGACGGTGCTGAGCGTCGCCACCTTTATCTACTTTACCCGCATCCCCATCATGAACGGTTGCAGCCAGGCGATCTGGCTGTCCAAGACGGCGCCCGACGTACAGGGGCGCGTGTTCGCGGTGCGGCGGATGATCGGCTGGTCGGCGATCCCTGTCGCCTACCTGCTGGCAGGACCGCTGGCCGACCGGGTCTTTGAGCCGCTGCTGGCCGACGGCGGTCGTCTGGCCGGCAGCGTGGGGCGCATCATCGGCACCGGCCCCGGACGAGGCATCGGCCTGATCTTTATCCTCCTGGGCATCTTTAGCATCGCAGTGGCGCTCGTGGGGCTTTTGCATCCGCGGGTGCGTCGCGTCGAGATCGAGGTGCCCGATGCGGTGGTCGATCATCCCTCGCCGACCCCGGTATGATGGCGAGCGGCGGCTTTGGATTCTGATCATGCTTGGAATCGGTGGCTATGTGTCACCGTCTGGATAGGGAGTATCACGGCAAACCCTGATGTATGGACGGAGGATATTATGGCAACGCGAGGACGTTTGATGCTGTTCGATCTGGTCACGTCGACGCTGGCCGGCATCGCCATGTTGATGCTTTCGGCGCCACCGTTGCTCTACCTCTGGTTGGGCACCGATAACGACACGCTGGTCACGCTGGCCGAGCACAACACGGCGGCGCCCGGTGTGCTGCTTCAGTTTCGATTGTGGAGCCTGCCCATCTGGCCGCTTGTCCCCATCGTGCTGCTGGCCGTATCCGTCATCCTGCGTCGGGTATGGTTGCGGCATCTCTCCCGAATGGCCTCTGCCTCTTGACAAAACACTCCGTTGCGGATATATTATATCTGTAGCGGATATATTTGCATCGAGAGGTGACGGATGAGCGACACGGCGACACGCGATATGCTGCCGCTGACCCCGGCGGTGTTTCACATCCTGCTGGCGCTGGTCGACGGCGAAAAGCACGGCTACGGCATCATGAAAGAGGTGGAGCGCGCCACCGAGGGGCAGATCAACATGGGGGCGGGCACGCTGTACGGCTCGATCAAGCGCATGCTGGCCGCCGGGTTGATCGTCGAGTCGGACGAGCGGCCCGACCCGGCCATGGACGACCAGCGGCGGCGCTACTACCGGCTTACCGGCGCGGGGCGACGGGTGGTGACGGCCGAGGCCGAGCGCCTGGAGCGGGCGGTGGCGGAGGCACGGGCCAAGGCGCTGCTCGATCGCCCACCGTTAACGGAGTCGGGACGATGAGGGGGAACACGGGCCGGCGGCTCTACGCTGCGCTGTTGCGCCTCTATCCCGCGGCCCACCGGCGCGAGTACGGGCCGCTGATGGCGCAACTGTTTGCCGATCTATGTTGCGAGGCGTGGCAACGGGGCGGGCGTCGGGCGCTGGCGACGCTGTGGCTGCGCACGCTGGGCGATACGCTGCGCTCGGCGACGGTAGAGCATGCCTCCGGCTGGGGGAGGGATCTGCGCATGTCGCACCCTATCAAGCCGTGGTCGTGGCGTGACGTGGCGCTGGCGGTGCTGCCGGGCATCGTCCTGTTTCTGGGGGCGCTGGCGCCCGTTCGAATCGAGTCCGGCCGGGGAGGCAACTATCTCTTTGTCATCGCCATCCTGTTGCTCATCACCGGTGTGAGCATGGTGCGGCGCGGGCACGTCGCCGTGTGGGGGCTGCCCCTTCTGGGGTTCATGGCGCATACGGCGGTCATCATCGGGTGGGCGGTGCTGATGGGCCTGTTGCGAGCGCCGTTCCGGTGGCCCACCGACCCGGAGCCCGCCCTGCTGGTGGTGTTGTTGGGCGCGTTGCCGGTTGTCGCCATGGTCTGGATGGTGCGTGCCCGGCCGGCCGCCCGCCTGTGGTTCATCGGGGTGGGTGTGCTTCTGGCTATCGAGATGGGGCTGTCCAATCTGATCGCCCGTGGAGCCTGGACATCGTTCCTGGGCGGGAGTTTCTCGCTCATGGGATGGCGAACGCTGTATCCTCTGATGGGCTATGTTCTGGCCAGACGATACGGGGTGACCGCGGTGTTGTTCGTTCTGGGGGGCACGAGCGGTTTGGTGACGGCCATGGCCGTCGATCCCTATGCGCTATACGGCACGCCCTGGCGTCCCATCCTGTCCGGCGCCATAGTCGCCGTGTTCCTCATTGTGGCGCCGCTGTCGGTGCTGCGGGCGTCGCATCGGCGAGGGGTGTGGCTGGGCGCGTTGCTGCCCGCCCTGATCGTTATGCTGGCCGGGGGCGGTGTGATCGTTGCGCTAAAGGGCTTTAACATCGCTCAGATGGCGCTGCAGTTTGTGCGGGTATTGCAGATGGCGGCCACGCTCGGTCTGGCGCTGGCGCTCTACTCGACGGTGCAAAGGCCGGCCGACCTCGCCGAGTTGCCCCCGGTGGGGGAGATGACGGATGAGGGGCGCTCCGCTTGAGATGACCAGGGCGCAGCATGCTGCGCCCTTTTTGCCTGTCCGTCCTCTACCAACCCCGGCCGGGCAGCGCCTCGGGCGGGTGGCTCGAGAACACTCCCATGACCGGATCCGTCTCGTCGTTGATGATCTTTCGTGCCAGCTCCTCGCCGTAGGCGGTGAGCAGGGGGATGGCGTCCACATCGTCCATGCCGATGGGATGGCGCAGATCCACCTGAAAGCGACGGAAATCCACCTGCCGGAAAAAGGTGTTCACCAGATGGATCTGCTGGTCGTCGGCCGACTGTAAAAAGGCGCCCAACACCGGTTGGATCCAGTTCCAGGCGTAAAAGCCGTCGGCCTCGCCCGGTCGCAGAGTGTGCGGACTGCGGCCGGTGCCCAAACTGATGAGGGTGGTCTCGGTGGGCTCCCAGTAGAGGCATTCGGAGAGCTCGTAGGCCGCCAGATAACTGGGGTTGGAGTAGGAACCCACGCCGCCGTCTACATAACGGCCGGCCACGGTGGGAAAGTAGGTGGGCACCGTACACGAGGCCAGCACCGCCTGCACCAGAGGCCAGTCAGCATAGTCGGGCTTCCACGGCTTGATAAAGCGGGTACGATTTTCGACCAGATCAAAGACGGTGATGACCACGTCGAACTGGTACTCGTCGGTCCACAGTTCCCCCATCGTAAAGGGGCCGATATGCTCCAGCAACGCCCGCTCCAGCGGCTCGGAAGAGTAGCGATAGCGGGTCAACGGCCACAGCCTGCTGCGCAACGTGCGGGGAAACACCGTCTCGCCCAGCTCGGTATAGAGGCGGTGCATCTGTGCGCCGCTGCGGCCCACGGCCACTCCGGCGGCGATGATCGAGCCGGTGGATGTGCCGGCGGTGAGGCGAAAGATCTGATTGGATGAAAGCCCCAGGTGCTCTTCCAGTATGGCCAGCGCCTGCGCGACCATCACCCCGCGGATACCCCCGCCGTCGACGGCCAGTGCGACGTTCTTGCGGAACGGCTTCATGGTTGCCCCCTCTCATGTCGATGGATCGTTGCGCGAAAGATGATGACACGATGCGGGCGAATCAGTCGTCCGAATCGGCCTCGCCGGATTGGGGTATGGCGGCCGCACTCGATGCGGCGGGGGAGACGTCACGGCCGCAGTACCGGCATATGACGGCATCCTTCTGGATATGCTCGGCACAATGGGGGCAGGTTCGCATGCCCCAGCCAAAGACGAATCGCGCCAGCACCAGGATGGCGACGATCCCCAGCAGGACGAGGAACAGCAACATGCAGCTAACCAGGAGCAACTCGCCGAGGGCAAAACGGGCCATCTTTTACCTCCTCGATGGACGATGTTGATGTGGATGATCTCAAGAGATGCAATGATGCCGCCGTCCGGCGATCTCGCTCACGAGATGATCTCGCCCATAGGATAGATGAAAAAGGGAGGATAAGCAACCATCGCCCGGAGGGGGCGCGGTTGCGGCGTCCGGCGTTCTATAATAGAAAGGAAGAGCCGATCTCTACACACCGACGAAGGAGGAGCCTGTGAACGCCCCATCGATTCGTGATACCGTTTTGTACGACCGGGCACTGGGGTGCCTGCTGGGGGGCCTCATCGGCGACGCCATGGGCACGCCCACCGAGGGCATGGATTACCGGCGCATCGTCGCCGAGTATGGCTGGGTGGATGATTTCGAGGGCGACGGCACCGATGATACGGTGATGAAAAATCTGCTGGCCCGGGCGCTGCTGGAAAGCGACGGCCATGCCACGCTGGACGACTGGGCCCGCCTCTGGATGGCGGATTGGGACGCGATCTTTGGCTCCAAGGTGGGGCGATTCTTTATCTCGGTGCTGCACACGGCGCGCAAGCTGCGCTCGCATACCACGCCGCGCATGGCGGCGCTGGGTAACATGCCCAGTTCGAGCTCGGCCATGTGTATCTCGCCGGTGGGCATTGTCAACGCCTGCAATCCTCGCGCGGCGGCGACGCAGGCCTATGGTCTGGCCGGGCTCATCCACACCTACGATGTGGGGTTCTGCCAGGATGGAGCGGCGGCCATGGCCGCCGCGGTGGCGGCCGCCTTTGCGTCGGACGCGACGGTCGATTCGGTGCTGAATGCGGCGGTGGAGGCGATCCTGCCGCTGAGCGGAGACGAGATGCGGCGGCGCATCGACGCGGCGCTGGCGCTGGCGAGGGAGGCGGGCGAATACCACGCCTTTCGCGAGGCGCTGTACGCCCATGGCGAGCGCTACTTCTGCCGCATCACCTGCGATTCGCGCGAGACGGTGCCCCTCACGCTGGCGCTCTGGTGGCTGGGCAAGGGGAGCGTGGCCGATTGTATCATCTATGCCGCCAACCTGGGGCGTGACGCCGATACCATCGCCTCGATGGTGGGAGCCATGGCCGGGGCGCTACAGGGCGCCGGGCGCATTCATCTGGATTGGGTGGCGAAGGTTCGTCGCGTCGCGGCGGTGGATCAGGAAGCGCTGGCCGAGGATCTGGCGCGGGTGGCTTTGCGCAAACGGGACGATGCCCGCGCGGCGGCGGCGCTGCTGGATGCCATTGCCTGAACGGGGTCAAAGGCAGGCGCATGCCGTTATAACGGCATGCGCCTGTTGTTCTTCTTCGCAAGGATCGACCTGAAGGCCTCTTGCGAAACGGCGTCTCTAGCCCTCTGCCTGGGCGACGGCTTTGCCTTCGGCGGCCCATATCATGCCGCGGGTGACCATCACCAGGATCTGGGGATCCTGCTCGAACACCTGGGCCACATGTCCCAGCGAGCAGTAGAATACGCGACCCTTGCCGTACATCTTGGTCCAGGCGACGGGCATGATGGTGTCACCAAAATTGGTGGTGGCCAGCACCTTGTTGCCCGGATCGACGTGCATGAAATAGTGCTCGGTGCAGACGGTAAAGTCGTGCAGCCCCTCGATGATGGGGTCGTCCACGTCGGCGATGTTGACCTCGTAGGTTACGCCGTCGTTGCCGGGGTGAGCCACCCACTGGCCGCCGACCATATACTGGAACTCGGTCGCTTGACGGAAGGCGTCGCCCATGCCGCCGTGAACACCGGCGATGCCCACGCCGCTCCTGACCGCCTCCAACAGCGGTTGAAGCTGGTCTCTCTCGATGCTTCCCATGGTCCAGACAGGGACGATGAGATCGAGCCCGGCGAGTTTCTCGGCATCCTTGAACGAATCCAGCGTGTCCGAGATCTCGACTTCAAAGTCGTTCTCGCGCAGTGCCTTGGCCAGAATCTCGGATACCGGGCCGGGTTCGTGTCCCTCCCAGCCGCCTCGAACGATGAGTGCTTTTTTCATGGGTCTCCTCTCCGAGTTGCGCGTCATAGCGTGCAAGTAGTACCTATCTTATAGCATGAGTAGGATAGCGGGGTCAAACGAGAGAGCCGTCGACTCTGAGGAGGGCGTTCGAATACGCCGCAGGTAGGGACCGCTCGCGGGCGGCCCCTACAGGAATGGGGGCGGGCGGCCCTGCAGGAATCGGAAGGGGCGGCCCCTCGACGGCTGCTGCACCCGGTTTGCAGGGTAGCCCCTACCTGCGCTAGAATCTCTTGCCGCGACGGCAATCTCCCCCGGAGGCCATTATGGATGAATATCGGGTATCCCTTGACGTGTTCGAGGGGCCCCTGGATCTGCTGCTTCGTCTGATCGAGCGGGAAGAACTGGATATCACTCTGGTTTCGCTGGCGGTGGTGGCCGATCAATATCTGGCCCACATCGCCGAGATGCGCGAGCTATCGGCGGCCAATCTGGCCGAGTTTGTCGTGATCGCCGCTCGTCTGGTGGTGATCAAGTCGCGGGTTCTGCTGCCGCGCCCCGAGGATGAAGAGGACGACCAGGATGAGGAGTGGGGCGAGGATCTGGTCGAGCGTTTGCGCGAGTACAAACGCTTCAAAGATGCCGCCCTTCGTCTGCGTAACATCGAGGAATTGGGGCGACATGCCTACCCTCGGGTGGCTCCGCCGCCGCAGATCGAGCGCCCGCTCAAGCCGGGCGAGGTCACGGTGGATGAACTGATCGACGCGCTTCGGCGGGTGCTGGCCGCGCGGCCGGCGGCTCCGCCGGTGGATGATGTGGTGGCGCCGATCGTGGTGCGTATCGGCGATTGTGTGCGCAATATCGAGCGCATGGTCAGGCGGTACGGACGCGTTCGGTTCAGTACCGTCATGCGGCGGGCCCGTTCGCGCCTGGAGGTGATCGTCACTTTCCTGGCCATGCTGGAGATGATCAAACAGCAACGCTTGCGGGCCGTGCAGGAGCGCTCTTTTTCCGATATCTATCTGGAGGAGCGCGAGCCGGATCCCGGTGCCGAGGTGGGGCCCATCGATCCGCGGGAGTATGGAGAGACGGACGACGCCGTTGATGATGTGGCCGCCGATCGTAACGGAGAGGTCGAGGATCAAGCGCTTTGACGCACTGCTCTGGCGGCGCTACAATCGGCCGTTGTAGAACATGTTGCGACACATCTGGGCGCGAGGGGAGTCATGGATTATACCGAGCTACTGTGCGATCTGGAACAGCTGCTGCAAGAGACCTATGCGCTGTGGGACGAAGGCTGGGTTACCTTTAACTGGCGGAACTATACCTACGACCATGCCCAGCGGGTGCGGGGGCTGGCGGTGAATCTGTGCCGCCGGGAGGGTGGCGATGTGATGGTGACCGAGCTCGCCGCCCTATTGCACGACATTACCAAGCCGTACGACGGCGAGTACAAGGTTGACGAGAACGGCAAACGCGTGGTGGATGAGAACGGCTACTGGCAGAACGAGGTGCGCTGTCCCTCCCGACAGAACGCCGTCACCGAACTGTACGAGGCGCTCGGGTTGCCGGGTACGCTACATAACGAATCGGGGGCAGTGCTGGCGCGGCATCTGCTGCTGGAGCGGGGCGTGAGCGAGTCCGTGACCGAGCGCGTGGCGCAGACCATTCGCGACCATCTGATCCCGGCGGAGGGGGTGCCCATCGAGAGCCGTTGCCTGTATGATGCCGACACCATCGACGCCAATATCGGCCTGCCGGCCTTTGTGCGCAATATCTATATCAATCTGCACTTTTACGATGCCCGCCACGCCAAAGATGGCCCTCCTATTGCAAAGGTGCTGCGCGAGAACCCCGTCGAGTTTTTGCGCCCTTATGTGACAGAGAATCTGCCCAACTGGTCGGCGGGCAAGCGACGCGATTTCGTGCCCAGGTTACTGACCGAGGCCGGCGTGCGCCTCTCTGAGGAGCGGCTGGACCGGCTGGATGCCCTTTTCGCCTGTATGGCCGGGGAACTGGATGGCTTTTCGCTCAACGGCCACCATGCCTGCCTGAACGCCGTATTGCACTATATGATGCACACCGACGACCCCGTCATCTCGGCAGAGACGGCTTACCTGGCCAGGCACTGGCTGAGGCCGGATGATGCCCCTCAGGTGCGCGAATTCGTCCATCATCTGGAACAGGAGATGGCCGGCAACGAATAGACCGAACCACCGGACCGCCTTCCGGGAGTGACAGCACGTCGTCTCCGAAAAAGGCGGCCCTTTTTTTATTCCTGCGTCACGTGGCGCAATCTATTTCGGCGACAAGGCGCGGTAGAGGTGGAGCAGCCTTTCGGCCAGTATCGGCCAGGCATAGCGCTCACGGATCTGTCGGCGGGCGGCCCGGCCCAACCGGTCGCGCAGGGCGGCATCGCGGAGCAGTTGTATGGCGGCGTTCGCCATGGCTTCGACGTCGCCGGGGGCTGTCAGCAGGCCCGTCTCGCCGTGGATCACATATTCGACTGCCTGGCCCACCGCGTCGGCGACTACCGGCACGCCGTTTCCCAGTAAATCCACCAGCTTGACGGGGCATTTGGTGCGGTTTATCAGCGTATCGTCCATGGGATAGAGGGCGATATCGGCGGCGGCCAGGTGCGCGGGCAGGTCCTCTTCATACACCCATCCCGCGCGCACGACTCGCCCCTCCAGATTTTCCTCGGCGATGAGGCGCTCCAGCCGCACTTCATCTTGTGGAAACAGGGCGCGCCCGACCACCAGCAACCTGGCCGAGAGCAGCGCCTGAAGCACGAGGCGGTAGACGGCCATGACGCGCTCGACATCGAACTCGAAGAACCGGGTATAGAGTAGGATCACCGGATCGTCGCCCAGGTTGTACATACGCCGCACGGCATCGCCCGTCTCGCCGGCCTCTTCCCCGGCCGGCGGGATGCCCCCGTTGGGTAGATAGTGCACCTTGTCAGGCGGCACGCCCAGGCTCCAGACGATGCTCTGCAACGTCTGGCTGGCCACGGTGACGGCGTGGGCATGGCGCAATCCCCAGCGTTCCTGCCGGGCGAACAGAGCGCGCAACGCCCGAGGATAGGGTTCGATCTCATTCCATCCGCCGGTGCCTTCCCAATCATCCTCATCGATCACCAGCCGCGTTCGGGTGAGCTTCCATCGGGATAGATGCCATAGCGCCCAGCCGGATAATCCGGAATAGGCCTTGGGTTTGAAGCAGTGGACGATGTCGGGGCGGCTCGCCAGCGCCCGACGTATCAATCGTAGAGTGGTGGCCAGATGTCCCAGCAGGGGCAGGCGAGGGCCGAGGGACAGATATTCCAGCCGCACGCCATCCTCCTGCCAGACGCGTGGCGCGGCCTCGGGAGTGTGCCAGGGGGGCATGAGGAGGGTCACCTCGTGCCCGCGGGCGGACATCTCGCGGGCCAGGGGCAGGGCACGAGAACGCATGGTCCCTTTGGGACTCAGGCCGAACGGTCCGATCATGACGATGCGCAGTCGCCGCTCGTCCATCAGCGCGCCTCGACCACGACCATGCGATGATCCGACGCGATAGAGTCGAGCACGCGGGCGCCGAGCGGCTCCATACCGCGCAACCAGACATAATCGATCCGCACCTCGGGCGATATAGCGGGATGAGTGGGCGCCGGGTCGAATCCTCCGGCGATGAACGGATCGATAAAGCCGGCGTGCTCCAGCGTCTCGTAGACATTCGAGCCGGGCGTGGCGTTGAGGTCACCGGCAAGCGTCGCCCGTCCGTTCTCCGGAGCATGTCCCCCGTTCATGAATCGCAGGGCGGTGGATAGCTGCCGGGCGCGCTCCTCGGGGGTGAGGCCGAGCCAGATGCCGTAGGCGCGTAGCGGCGCGCCACCCACATCGACGGTGACGCCTACAATGCCCGTGGGCTCTTCGTGGCTGGGCAACAGGGTGCCCTGCGTATTCCGGATAGGTACGCGCGAGAGCAGAGCGATGCCGGTGCTGTGCTCTACCGTGGGCAGATAGACCACCTCCATGCCCAGCCGCCGGGCCAACCAGCGCGCGTTATCGATGCCATAGCTGGTCAGGCGGCCGGTATCCACCTCCTGAAGGGCCACCACATGGGCGCCGCTTTCCCGGATGGTGCGTGCCTGGGCCTCCAGCGACAGGTGCCGGTGGGTATCGAATCCATAGTGGATATTGTAGGTGCCCAGCCGGATGCTCTCTCCCGCCGGTTCGAGCTGCAGCGGGCGGGGCAGGGCCCAGATGACGGCGAGCACCCACATCGTCAGGCCCAGAAGAGGCCAGCGCGGCGAACCTCCGGTGGGAAAGAGCGCTCGGGGCAGCTCCTGGCCGGCATCGGGCAGCAACGCCGGCGCGACCGCCAGAATCGACGCGGCGAGAAACGTCGGCAGCCCCAGCCCCTCGAACGCAGCCAGGGTATAGGCGTAGGTGAACGAAAGCGCATGCAAGATCGCCAGCAGGAACAGGGCCCCGAATCCGGCCACCGCGCCCAGGCGTGTGCCCCGGCGCCCGGCGGTGAGACTGTAGGGCAAAAGCACCCACAACGCCGCCAGGGCGATGGCCAGAGAGAGGGACGAGATGACGGGGCGGCCTTGATAGGCGATGCCGATGCCGATAGGCACCAGAAGGGCCAGGATCAGCCGCTGTCCCATCGAGCCGCCCGGCGCGGCCACACGCAGTGCTGCCGGCCAGAGGGGCAACCCTGTCAACGCCATCATCCAGGCGACGGTAACGGCATAATGCCCGCCGGTCCAGCCTGTGGCGGCGTTCGATAATGCCAGCAGAGAGGCCAGCATGAACAGCGCGGCCCCCAGAGAGAGTCCCGCGGCAAACCCGGCGCGCTCATCCATCCCGCCGGAGCCGCGCTCTTGAGTCGGCGCCCCGGCCAGATAGACCGCGGCGACGGAGAGAAGAATCTGTGCCGGCAGCCAGACCAACCGCAGAGAGGGGTCAAACGTATGACCCAGAGCGCGCAACAACTGATCGGCCAGCAACCCGGCGCTCAGAGCGGCGGGCACCATCCAGGGGCGCGAGCGCAGCAGACCGGTGAGGTAGAGCCAGGCGCCGGCCAGCACCAGAATAGAGCTCAACAGCCGCAGGGCGGGGTGATCGATCGTCATAGGGATGCGCGCGGTGGCACAGATGATGGCGGCGATGCGCATATTGCTTCGCAATCGGCGGGGAGCGCGCGGCGAGAGGAGTGGCAACAGGCCAGAGGCCACGATCAGAGCGAATGCGAGCCACAGGACCGGGGCGGCGCCGGGGCCCATGGCGACCTCGTAGATGTAGGCAAATAGCATGGAGAAGAGCGCTCGGATCGCCTGCAGCGTGAACAACACCATGATGCCGGCTTCGATGACTCTCCAGCGCCTTTCCTTCTCCATGCGACCTCCGGGCAGCTTGATGCGGTCATTTGGTGTGGCAGTATATCATGTCGCCATCTTGCGCGTCAAAGGCCGCCTGCTTCTTCTGCTTGACCCGTGTCACGGCATATGTTATCATGCGCGCGGTTGCAGGCCGGAACATCTTTTATCTCAATGAAGGTGGCCCCGGCATGGGCCGCGACAACATGGTCTGCAACGGGGAGATAGCACGCATGCCGGTGAACGCTCGTCATAGAATACCCCTGATCATATGCCTTTTCATCCTGACGTGTATTGCGGCTGGATGTGTGCGGGCCAAACCACCACGATCTCCCGCTCCCGTTGCCGTCCTCCTGGATCCCTCTACATCGGTTGCCGGGACGCCCACGGCAGAGGCTGCGGCGACGCCTGCGGTGACGGTCGACCCAGAGACCTCTGCCACGGTGACCGGCCCGCTTGACGGCGAGAGTGTGACCGATCCATCCGATGAGATGCCCACTCTGGAGCCGGGCGAGATCATTCACACCGTGGCCTCCGACGATACGATCTATTCGATTGCCGAGCGATATTACAGTACGGTGTCGGCCATTCTGCGCCGCAATAACCTGACCGATGCGGAGGCGATCAGCGTCGGACAAATGCTGATCGTACCGGTGGGCGCCGCAGCAGATCCCGAACACCCCCCGGCTGTGCCCGCTGATCCGGCCGAACCCACCCCGATCGGCGACGATTCGGCGGTCTCGCCCACCTCGGTGCCGGCGCCCGCCGCTCCGACGCCCGCTCCGGCTCAGCCCGCTCTGATACAGCATACCGTGCGCCGGGGAGAGACGCTCTACTCCCTGTCTCGTCTCTATCGCACGACGGTGGCCGATATCCGCGCCCTGAACCCCGGCCTCGTCGATCCGAACCACCTGCCGGCAGGGACGGTGATCACGATTCGGCCGGATACGGTGCGAACCCATGTGGTCCGCCGGGGGGAGACCATCGCCTCTATCGCGCGGCAATATGGCGTGAGCATGCAGGTTCTGGTGCAGGCAAATGCCCTTTCGAACCCCAATCATGTGTATGTCGGGCAGGTGTTGATCATCCCATAATGAGCATGCTCTCGGCATGATCCCCTCATGCCGACGTGTTCTGTCTGCGCATCATATCCCTCGGGGCTGCGTACAAAACAACCACCTTCCGACGGGGAGAATGCGAATTGTATGCGTTTCTCGTGAACCGTTCGCTCCTGAGAGACCTTTGGAAGGAGATACCGGACCACGGCGCAGCCCGGCACATCCCTCAAACGCAATTGACGGGATATCACCCCACGCTATAATCGTAACGATCTATTCTGATGGAGGGCCTTGTGTCGGGGCGAGCCACTCGGCTCGTCGTGGCGTCTGACCCACCGGTCGGCATCGGCGTGGTGACCGGTGCCGTAGAAAGAGCCCGGGAAGCACATCCATCACATCGCCTGTGACGCTATGACCATTACATTGAGGAGGAAGGATGTTTCGTAGCAGACACCTTGTGCTGATGGCGCTTCTCGTCATCGCATCGATGATTCCCATCGGGTGTGCTTGGGGGCAGGCATCGGATAAGCAGATCAACATGAATCTGGGCATCGATCCGCCCACTGTCGACCCGGGGCTGGCGATGGATACGACCTCTGAGCAGGTGGTCAGTCTTCTCTTCCTCGGTCTCACCGATTTCGACGAAGAAACCCTTGAGGTCATCCCCGAACTGGCCACCGAATGGTTCGTCTCGGATGACGGCCTGGTGTGGACGTTCAAGATGCGGAATGACGTCGAATGGGTGCGCTATGATCCGGCGGCGGGCAAAGCGGAAAAGATGGGCAAGGTGACGGCTCATGACGTGATGTACGGCGTCAAGCGCACGATCGACCCGGCCACGGCCTCGGATTATGCCTATGTGAACTATATCATCAAGAACGCCGAGGCGGTGAACACCGGCGAAAGTGACGATCTGGACAGTGTGGGCGTGCGTGCCCTGGATGATTTTACCGTTGAATTTACGCTGGAACAGCCGGCGGGTTATTTCCCCGGTATTGCCGGTATATGGGTCAACTATCCGCTTCCGAAACAAGTGATCGACGAGCATGGCGCGAATTGGACCACCCCCGGGGTGCTCTGGAGCAGCGGGCCCTATATGCTCGAGACCTGGGAGCACGACAACCGCATGGCCATGGTCAAGAACCCGCACTATTACGATGCCGACAAGGTCGATATCGACCGGATAAACTTTGCCATGATCGCGGACGATGCGACGGCCTTTGCCATGTATAAAAACGGTGAGCTGGACGTGCAAAATGCGCCGCTGGACGAGCTGGATCGCATCAAGGCCGATCCTCAGCTCTCTCAGGAGCTGCACATTGCGCCGATGCTCTGCACCTACTACTATGGCTATAATGTAACCAAGTCCCCTTTCGACAACCCTCTGGTGCGGCAGGCTTTTTCCTATGCTGTCGATCGCCAGGGCTTGATCGATACCATGCTTATGGGCGGGCAGCTGGCGGCCAAGAGTGTGGTGCCCCCGGGCATTCTGGGTAGTGTGGCCGAGGATGAGACCTTTGAGGGCGTGAGATATGATCCCGTCAAAGCCGCGGAACTGCTGGCGGAAGCGGGATATCCCAATGGCGAGGGGCTTCCTGCCATCACATTGATGTTCAACACCAGCGAGGGGCACGAAAAGATCGCCCGATTCATGCAGCAGTCCTGGAAGGATACCCTGGGGGTAGAGGTCGGGCTGGCAAACCAGGACTGGAACGAGTATCTGGATACGCTGAACCATGATTCGCCACAGATCTGGCGTTATGGCTGGTGCGCGGATTACCCGGATCCCAATAACTGGCTGCTGGAACCCTTTCATCCGACTAAGGGGATCAACAGCCCCGGGTGGGATGCCTCCTTACCCGGCGCACAGCACTTTATGCGGTTGGTCGAGCAGGCTGCCGCTTCCTCCGATTCGGCCGAGCGCCAGGCCCTTTATCGTGAGGCTGAGCAGGTACTGGTGGTTGATGAGGCGATCGTGATCCCGATCTATTACTATACTCGCGTCGTGCTGACAAAACCTTACATAAAGCGCACCGATTCAGTGATCGGTGGCGAAAAGATCCATAAATGGGAGATCGATCCAAGCCGACGGTGATTGCCGGGCGATTCCTCGGATCTGACATGAAGGTGCCTGCTGAGCGGCTGCCGTCGGCCGCGTGTTTTCGTATTCCCGGATGTCGATGTTCATTCGGCGACCAACCGGAGTAAGCATGTCCAAACGAATGTGTCTCGTTCTCGTACTGATTGTCGGAATCTTGATACTGATCGGCGCGGCCTGTGCGGCGACGGGCTATTTCATGTACTTTCAGAATGGCGGGATGGAAGAGCACGGGCCTCAGGGGAAGGCGTCGTCGGCCACCCGACCAGAACGACCGGCGGCGCAGGGGGGCGGCACACTGCGTCTCTCGGGCAATCTGCCGCCCACACTGGACCCGGCGGTGGTTCAGGATAGCACCTCGGCGGAATATATCGTGCACCTGTTCAGCGGACTGGTGACACTGAACGATGATCTGGAGCCGGCCCCCGACCTGGCCGAGCGGTGGGAGATCGGCGACGACGGGCGGACCTATACTTTTTACCTGGTAACCGACGCCGCCTTTAGCGACGGTCGGCCCATCACGGCAGAGGATGTGGTCTATTCTCTGGAGCGGGCGTTGCGCCCGGAGACGGGCTCGCCGGTAGCGGGGGACTATTTAGGGGACATTGTGGGGGCGGCGGATCTCGCGGCGGGCAGGACCGATCGATTGGAGGGGGTGCGCATCATCGATGAGTACACCCTGGAGATCAGGATCGACGAGCCCAAGGCCTACTTCTTGTCCAAACTGACCTATCCCACCGCCTTTGTGGTGGATCGCGAACAGATCGAGGCGGAAGGGGAGCGCTGGATGCAACGGCCCAACGCCAGTGGCCCGTTCGTGCTGGAGACGCTTTCGCGCGAGCGGGTGGTGCTGGCACGCAACGAGTATTACCATGGAGAGGCTCCCGCGCTGGATCGAGTCGAATATATCATCTCGGGCGGCATACCGATGACGATGTACGAGAACGACCTGCTGGATATCGTCAATGTTCCCGCCTTTGAAGTCGATCGAGTTGCCGACCCTCACAATCCGTTGTATGCCGAGCATCGTATCAATCCCGAACTCAGCGTACAGTATCTGGCATTCGATGTCGAGACGCCTCCTTTCGATGACGTGGCCGTACGACAGGCCATCGCTCATGCCATCGATAAAGAGCGCATCGCCAACCTGGTATTGCGTGGCACGGCGCTTCCGGCAGCGGGAATTCTGCCCCCGGGCATGCCCGGACATGACCCCGATCTGCAGGGATTGGAATACGACCCGGAGCGGGCGCGAGAATTGCTGGCCGGCTCGCGATATGGCGAGCCGGGCGCCATGCCCGAGATCGTGCTGACCATCAGCGGAACGTCGGGCTATATGGACGGCGTGACCCGGGCGGTGGTGGCCATGCTGGAGGAGAACCTGGGGATCGACGTCATGGTGGAGCAGGTCGAGTGGTCGCACTTTTTGCGAGACCTGACGGCCCGGCGCTACGCCATGTTCTCGTCCGGGTGGATTGCGGACTATCCGGATGCGCAAAATTTTCTCGATCTGCTGTTTCACAGCAAGAGCACGCAGAACCGTACCGGCTATGCTAACGAACGGGTAGACGAGCTGCTGGAGCGGGCGCGGGTCGAGGCGGATGACGATCGGCGGCTGGCGCTCTATCGGCAGGCTGAGGAGATCATCGTCAACGATGCGCCGTGGGTGCCACTCTCCCATGGTGTGACGCATACCCTGGTCAAACCGTATGTGCGCGGGTTCACCTCCAGCGCAGGGCTCTACCCGTGGCTCAAGGATGTCTATCTGGAGCCGTAGGTATACTGAGAATACCCTTCTGGGTCTGCAAAAAGCCCCCGTTGTCGGATGGCAACGGGAGCTTTTCATTCAGCGCTTTCGGCGGCGTTGCCGAATACGACTCGTCCACCCGAACAGCGCCAGTCGGGCGCCCAGCAGGCTGTTGGCGAGGCGTTGTCTGGTTCTCGCAATGCTCCGACGCTGTCGATATGTGGCCGGTGACTCGCCTTCGCCCGTACCCCAGCGGATAACGGCCGTGGCCCAGGAGAGGCCGGCGCCAAAAGCCAGCAACAGCACATGTTGCCCGTCGCGGATGCGCCCCTGTTGTGCGGCCTCGGCCAGGGCCACAGGAACCGAGGCGGTGGACATGTTGGCGTAACGATCGACGTTTACAAAGATGCGCTCCATGGGCACGTTCAATCGTTCGGAGGCCATCTCGATGAGGCGCACATTGGCCTGATGGGGGATGAACAGGTCGATATCGTCCCATGTCAGGCCGGCGTCGGTCACGGCCTGGTTGGCCCGGCGCAGGAGCGTTCGCACGGCGAACATGGCCGTGCGGCGGCCGTCCATCTCGATGGTGTTCCACTTGCGCTCTACCGACACAGGGCACATAGGGTATTCACTGCCGCCGGTTTTTACGGTGAGGGCATCGTAATCCTGCCCCTGAGTGCCCAGCGCGGTATGGATAACCCCCCCGGGCGATTCGCCGGCCTCGAGGATGGCGGCGCCGGCGCCATCGCCAAAGAGCACGCAGGTGCGCCGATCGCTCCAATCGAGGTTGCGCGAGACGACTTCGGCGCCCACAACCAACACACAGCGATAGTTCCCTCCGACGATGAACTGTCGGGCGATCGACAGGGCGTAGATGAACCCCGCGCATCCCGAACGCATATCGAATGCTGCAGAATTGGATGCGCCGAGCCGCGCCTGAAGGATCGGCGCCGCGCCCGGAAGCTGTCGATCCGGCGATGAGGTGGACACGATGATAAGGTCCAGGTCATCGGGGGAACGTCCGGCGGTCGCCAGCGCTTCCTGCGCCGCCTCCAGCGCCATACTGACGACGGTTTCGTCGCCGGTGGCGATATGCCGACGGCGGATGCCGGTGTGTTCGACGATCCATTCATCGCTGGTGTCGACGATCTGAGCCATATCGTCGTTGGTCAGAACGACGCGGGGTAGATATTTGCCCCAACCGGTGATATGCGCGTAGCGAGTCAATAGAGATACTCCTGCCATGAATGGGTGATGTGATCAGTGGCCGGCGCTTGCAGTGGCGCGCGAGCGCAGAACCAGCACCAGTACGGCGACCAGGGCGGCGAGAACACCGGCCGAGACACCGAGAATGATACTTTCGCGAACGGGTGTCGGGTATTCGATGGACAGGCCAGACGAACGTTGCTGGGCGGCCAGCATCAGGTTCTGGCGAAGGCTCTCACGAAACTGGGCGGGCGGGTGGATGGGCGAAAAAGCTCCCTGCACCGCTCCCTCGATCTGTCCCAGCGCCTCTGGTCGTTCGGGAATCAGGCCGACGGAGCGCAACATCTGGAGCGCCTTGCGTCGGGTAGCCGTCACCCATTCGGGCGAATTTTCGAGAACCCTAGTTGGACGTCTCATTCAGCTTCAGGCCTCTATTTTCCATTTCTTTACGCATCTGTAACAGCGTGCGATGATAAAGAGATTTGATGGCTCCCTCACTGCGCCCCATGATCTTGCCGATCTCGGCGTTGGACAGCCCCTCGGTGAACTTGAGCACGAGGAGCTCTTGCCGTGAGGGATCCAGTTCACGGATCACCTCGCGCAACAAGCGGGTATCATCCTGCAGCTCGGCCATCCACTCCGGGTGTTCGCTCGCCGGGCTGCGGGTGACCACCTCATCCAGCGCCACCACCGGCTGGCGGCTACGGTCGCGATGCCAGTTGGCCAGCAGATTGTGCGCAATTCGGTAGAGCCAGGCGGAAAAGGGAATTCCCTTGTCCTGATAGCTCGGGAGATGGGACAGGGCGCGATAGAAGGTGCGCGAGGTCAGGTCTTCGGCATCGTGGGCGTTCCCCACTCGGTGATAGATGTAGGTGTAGATTCGATCCACGTAGCGCTCATAGATCTCGCCAAAGACGCTCGGGTCGCTTTTGGCGGCTTCTATGATGGCTTTTTCGTCCTGATCGGCCATTCGCGCTCCTCTGTGGCTACCCCTGCAATCAGTAACACGCAACAGGCGGTGGGGTTGCGGTCGTCCCATTCGGTGAGGGCCCGGCACATCGCCGGGCAACAGGGTGCAGATTGAGTCTAACCGGATTATGGTGTCTGTCAATATTCGCCGGGGCAGGCATTTGCATGGCCGGGGCGCGCGCGGCGTCTATGTCGACAACGAGGCGGGGAGGCGCTTTTGCGAGGCTCTGGGGTTCGATGTGGTATATACCATGCCCGATATGACGTGGGGCAGGATGGCGTCACCTATATCATGTTCTTCAAGTGGCGCGGATATGGCGACCGGGCGATTTGCATCCTGCGCCCATTGATGGTATAATACGACCCGATGCTGAGGGATCGTCCAATGGTAGGACACCTGACTCTGGATCAGGCGATCGGGGTTCGAATCCCTGTCCCTCAGCCTTTATATTGTAGTGGTGCTGGCTATAACCCCTATATATTGTGGTCAACTGGGGAAAATCGCTCGGATGCCGTAACAAGTGATTGTTGTACGATTGTTGTCACTGATAACGAGTCCGCGCAGGTGTATGCCTGACGCGGGTTTTTTCTTTTACTCCAACTTTCCGCAAAACGGTTGACGGGACGAATTGTTGCCGCTATACTAGAACATGTGTTCTATATCGGCCTCTATTCCCTTCCCC
>JBMNOI010000152.1:0-7859 GCA_050942995.1 Anaerolineae bacterium | reverse complement strand
TTGACAGAGTACCCTGGTGGATACGGCGGCGATGCAAGAGGTCGCACGACCTCTTGCATCGCCGTTTTGTTTCGCTATGGGCGCCAGTTTCGAAACGCGGGAAAGGTCTCGATCACCTCGCGAGGCCAGCCCAGCATGTGGCACTTTTCCCAGATATAGTAGCAATAGGTATCAAAGGACACGCCGCCGGGGCATCGATGGTCGACGTGAGGGATGAACCCTCCCTCTGCGATGGCGGGCTCCAGCCTGAGCAGTTCGTTCAGGATCGCCTCTCGCCCTTCGTGCAGGACGAACTTGTTGAATCCTCCCCGGATGAGCAGGTCGCAGCCGTATTCGCGCTTGAGGGCCACCGGGTCGTTGCCCGGATGGACCTCCAGAGGGAACATACAGTTGAGCCCCACGTCTAGCCAGAGGGGGATTAGCTTGAGGATGTTGCCGTCACAATCCGTCCATATCACGTCGATGCCGTGTTGGCGTAACAGGCGCATGACGGGCGCCATGTGGGGCATGATGCGCTCGGCGAAAAAGCGCGGGTTCAGGATGGGCCCGCTGTTGAAGCAGATATCCTCCCACCCGGCGGCGGCATCGAACTGCCCCCGCACCAGCACCTCGGGCAAGAGCCGAAGCAGCATGTCGGCGAGGTGGGTGACCATCTCTTCGACCAGATCGGGGTCGTCTATCGACATCAGGGCCAGAGACTCGAACCCGACCCAATCACGGATCCAGCCGATAAACGAGCCAAAGTGGGTGGTCACCGGATTGGTCGACGTGCGGCTCATCTCCTCAGCGGCGCGCAGATCGTCGGGCGGAATCTGACGGTCGGGGTGATCGGGATCCAGGAACTCGTCGCGAAACGCCTCCCAGGTGGCCCGGTCGCGAATGGGAAACTCGATAAAGTGGGGGATGGTGCGGGATCCCTCGATCTGTTCGCGGCGCAACACACCGTAGCCATCGCGATAGGTGACGGTATGCTCGTCTCGCGAGATGATCTGAACATCGCGAAGAGGGTGCGCGCCGATGCGGGCTTCAAAGGAATCGAACTGCTCTATGCCAAAGAACTCTTCGACCAGACGATCGGGGATCGATCCGTCGGGTTGACGAAACTCGGCCGGCAGATGCCCCTCTCGCATCCAGTCATCCTTTAGTTCATCCCAATAGCCGAATTCGATGTTCGAGATCCAATCCACATGCTGATAGTGCATGGTCCGGTTAAAGCGCTCACGTGGCGTAAGTTGCTCGCCAAAACGACCGTTGCCCTGACGGATATCTGCCATGTGGTGATGTCCCCCATTCGGTTTTAGGCGGATCATAGTCGTTTCGCCTCTCGCAGGCAAGGAGAGGAGAGATCGATTTGCACGGCTGTGGTAGAATGAGCGCCGATGGATTCGCCACCATATACTCAAGCATGAGGGAGGCCGACATGTCCGAATCGATGGCGATACAGACGATCACGCACGATGCATTTGCTCCCTACGGCCGGGTCGTGGACTGGACAGACGAGATGGAGGCCAGCGGGCGGCCGTTTCACATCGTCGTGCGCTCAGAAGAACTCACGGGCTGGCGGCTGGCTGTGCTCAAGGTGTCCGAGGCTCGTGCGCGTCGGATGGAGAATCACCCGACGACCGTTGAGCTATTCGCCCCCATGCAGGGGATGGCCGTACTGCTGGTGGCGCCGGCCGGTCCCTTTGATGAGGAGTCGGTGCGCGCTTTTGCGCTGGATCGGCCCATCTGTCTGGCGGCCGGCGTGTGGCACGAAGTGTTTGCGCTGACGAAAGAGGCCACGATCCTCATCGGCGAGAACCTGGAAGTGACGGGTGAACAGGTCGAGCTGAGCCGCCCGCTGGGGGGCACCGTGGGTTGACCCGTAACAGCAAGACGATTTTTGGCCTTTGAGCCAAAGCGTGGTATCATGTCAGAGTATCAGGAGGCGTGGTGTAGTGGTCTAACATGTCGGCCTGTCAAGCCGGAGATCGCGGGTTCGATCCCCGTCGCCTCCGCAGAGTGAAAGGGCTGTGACTATCAAGTCATAGCCCTTTTTATTTATCAGGCTCCTCTCTTCCGAACCGACCGGCAGGACGGAACGGCTACTTGACCGACTGCCGATGCATCGCATAAGATAGAGCGCGTTGATGATCGATAAAAGCACGAAATCCTGCGAGGTGTAGCAGATTGACACGAATTGCCTACTTTGATTGTTTCTCCGGCGCCAGCGGAGACATGCTGCTGGGCGCGTGGTTGGATGCGGGCGTCGATATCGATGCGTTGCGCACCGCGTTGGCTTTGCTCAAGCTGCCCGATTACGAGGTGACTCTCGTCAAGCAGGTGCGGCACGGCATCAGCGGAAGCAAGTTCGACGTGCTGGATCAAGGGCATGACCGTCCTGCGCGAAATCTGCACGCAGTGCGCTACATCGTCGAAGAGAGTGACCTGCCCGAGCCGGTGATCGAAGCCAGCATGAGGGTGTTCACCCGCCTGGCCGAGGCCGAGGCTCAGGTGCACGGCACCACAGTGGACGAAGTACATTTTCACGAGGTGGGCGCGATTGATGCGCTGGTCGACATCGTCGGCTTTTGCTGGGCGGCGCACCATCTCGACATCGAAGAGGTGTACGCCTCGGCGCTGCCTGTGGGATCGGGCACGGTGCGCACAGAGCATGGCCTGTTGCCGGTGCCGGCCCCGGCCACCTTGAACCTGCTGGCCTCAGCCGGCGCACCCATTCTGGCCGGTGAAGCGCGTGGTGAACTGGTCACCCCAACGGGGGCGGCGATTCTGACCACTCTGGCCCGGTTCTCCCGGCCCAGCATGACGGTTCATCAGGTGGGTTATGGGTTTGGTACCAAGGAATTTGCCTGGCCCAATATGGTGCGCGTGTGGATTGGCGAGACTCTGGAAGAACAGGGGCCGGCGGATCGATGGCGGGCGGCCGAGCACGACCACGCTCATGATCATCCTCATGACCATGAGGGGGGACACACGCATGCGCATCCCCACGATGATGATGATCATGATCATCATCATCACCATTACCATGAGCCTGACGAGCAGGATCATACGCACGAGCACTAGGCGCAAGGTTCGGGTACGACGGTTTCTGATCAACCAGATTTGGGATTGCGGGTATACCGGTAATCAGCGGGTTGGATAACTCTTGAGGAGCAGACACGTTGAAAGGGATCACGGTTTCGTTACCTCGCTATGCCTCGATGAACGGCTGGTGCAATCGCATCCTCCGTGTCGACCTGTCTGACGGGCGTATATGGGCGCAAGAGACGGCGCCCTGGGTGCCGGATTTTATCGGCGCTCGAGGATTGGGGGCGCGGATCCTCTGGGAAGAGTATCCCGAGCCGGTGGGCGAGTTCGACCCGCGTAATCCCTTGATGGTGGTGCCGGGGGCGCTGACGGGCACCCGATCGCCCTATTCGGGGCGCACCATCGTCTGCGGATTTGCGCCGCAGTGCTATCCCTATCCCTGGTTCAGCCGGGCCAATATCGGCGGCGATTGGGGCAATGAACTCAAGCGGGCTGGCTATGACGCATTGGTGGTCACCGGCGCCAGCGATCGGCCGGTGCAGATCCTCATCCGCGATGATGAGGTCAGTATTCTGCCGGCTGACGAGATGTGGGGGCTGGATACCATCGAGACGCAAGAGGCGGCCCGGGATGCGTTCGGGCGCGGCACCAAGACGCTGGCCATCGGCCCGGCCGGTGAGCGACTCTCGCGTATCGCCACCATCCAGACGGGCACCACGTCGGTGGCCGGACAGGGGGGCTTTGGCGCGGTGATGGGCAGCAAAAAGCTCAAGGCGATATCCGCCATCGGTATGGGGACCGTGTCGGTGGCCGACCCCGATCGCCTGCGTGAGCTGTATCGAGGCGTGGGAGAGGAGGTCCGCAGCTTTCGTGGGCGGCGCCAGCGGCTGAAGAGCATAAACGAGCAACTGCAGGCCGATGGGGGCGGCAGGGTTCGACTGGCGCCCTGTACCAGCTACTGCCCCAGCCCGTGCCGGATGGATTTCGAGAATGTCCAGGGATGCTACTTTGACCGCAAATGGTCGGGTGGCCTGGCCTGTGTGAGCGGCATATTCGGTGGCGGAGGACGGCACCCCATTTACGACTGGGATTTCGGAACGCGCGGGGCGCTGGAACTGAATATGTACGCCAATCGCCTGGGGCTGAACCACTGGGACATTATCGTCGGCATCGTGCCCTGGCTTCGCGCCTGCCATCGCGAAGGACTGCTGACCGAAATGAACGGGCGGCCGGTGGATTGGTACTCGATCGAATTCTGGGTGCATATGCTGCGCGATATGGCCTACCGCGAGGGAATGGGCGATGCGCTGGCCGAGGGCGGCTATCGTGCCGCTCTGGATTTGAACCTGGGCGTCGAGCTCATGCGCCGCTACTATACCGGCTGGGGCTACTCGGGTCACTGGGATGGACACGCGGCGTTCGTGAACTATATCGTGTATCCCTTCTGGATCGTAGGGGCCGTGCATTGGGCCATGGATACGCGTGATCCGGCCTCCAGCACCCATGGCTATGTGCAGAATGTGATGTACTGGGGACCGTTTACCTCCACCTATCGCCATGAAGAGGCCGAGATAACCTGGGATCATATGCGAGCCATCGGTGAGAGGATCTATGGCCGGGCGGATACGCTGGACCCCACGAGCGGTTATGAGGGCAAAGCCATTCCGGCGGCATATCACGGTCTGCGCTCGGTGATGAAGGATTGCCTGCCCACCGACGATCAGGTGTTTCCCTTGATCTATAGCTACAATACCCCCGACCGCTTTTGCCGGATCGGCGATATCGACGGGCCGGATGTGGATTCCCATCTGTTTCGCGCCGGAACGGGCATCGAATGGGATTCGGCCGAGTTTACCCGGGCCGCCGAGCGGGTGCTGAATCTGGAGCGGGCCATTATGGTGCGTCACTGGGGGCGCGATCGGGCGATGGACGAGCGGGTATTGCCGGCGTTCGAGTACGATGAGAACTGGATCAACCCGGAGATCGGTACGCGCATGGCGCTGGAGCGCGAGCAGTTTGCAAAGGTGCTGGACGAGTATTATCGCATCCGTGGTTGGGGCGAACGGACGGGGCAGCCCTCACTGGCCAAGCTCGAGGAGCTGGGGTTGGGTGATATGTACGAGCCGATGATGGTCGGTGCGGCCGTGGCCCGCAACCGCCTGCCCGAGCTGCCGCCAGAGAAGCCGGTGCAGGATCTGCATCGATATGACCCGGAACGTGAGGATCGGCAGAAGGAAAATGTCGCCGACTGATCCTTTCTGTAAAGGGCGGCTCTTTGACTATGTCGGAGTGGCGTGATAAAATGCCCTGTTGGATGGTTATACCCCCTGAGGGTATTTTGGAGGGAGGCTGTAATGACCGGAATCCCACTATCATTGGACCTGAGTCGGCTGCAGCAGGGCAATGAGTCAGACGGCCCTAAGGAGATCGAACGCGATCTGATCATCATCGGCGCCGGACCGGCCGGCCTTACAGCCGGATTGTACGCCGCTCGCGCACAGGTCAAACCGCTGATTCTGGTCGGTCAGACCTTTGGCGGACAGGCTGCCACCACCGATGAGATGGAGAACTATCCCGGGTATCCTGAGGGGATCGGCGGGATGGCACTGGCCGAGCAGATGGCGAATCAGGCCAAGCGTTTTGGCGCCGAGATCGACTATGAAGAGGTTGTATCGGTCGCTCTGGACAAGTATCCGTTCGAGATCAAGACGCACGGGCCGACGTTTCACGCCCGGAGCCTGATCATATGCACCGGTACCTCGGCGCGCCGGTTAGGGGTGCCGGGCGAACAGCGCTTTATCGGCCGTGGAGTGTCGTTTTGCGCGACGTGCGATGGTTACTTTTACAAAGACAAGACGGTGGTGGTGGTCGGGGGAGGAGATAGCGCGCTGGATGAGGGGCTCTATCTGACCCGCTTTGCCAAAGAAGTGATCATCGTTCATCGGCGCGACAAGCTGCGGGCCAACGCTCTGTTGCAGAGTCGCGCCAGGTCCAACGAAAAGATTCGTTTCGTTTATGACACCGTGGTAGAAGAGATCCTCGGAGAAAACTCGGTGACGGGTGTGCGGGTGCGTAACGTCGTCACTGAGGAGGAGAACGTGATTCCGTGTGATGGCGTCTTTGTCTATATCGGGCTCATCCCCAATACGCAACTGTTCAAGGGACAGCTCGAGCTGACCTCCGACGGGTATATCGTAACGGACAAGCGCCAGCGCACCAGCGTGCCCGGTGTGTATGCGGCCGGCGATGTGCAGGACCCATGGTTCCGGCAGGTGGTGGTTGCAGCCGGGGCGGGTGCGGCGGCCGCTATTGAGGCTGAGCGTTTCCTGTCCGAGCAAGAGTACGAGGCGCAGGAGCGGCAAAGAGCCCATATGAGTTCGTACGACAAGGCATAGATCGTTTCAACGTGGGGCTGCTTTCAAGACGCGACACGTTCAGTGTCGCGTCTCAAGTAGCTCCTTTTCTTTTATGGGAACGGTCCCCGGTGATCGGTAAATAGCCCTTTGGTTGGTGGGGATTGAGTAGAGTCGTCCGCAGGCTCCCGGCATCGGATCGGACAGTCGTGGGATAATGTTCGTTTTTCGAAGGGGATCGCCCCGGTATTTTTGTTGACGAGGGTGTGCGGGCAGGCTATGATGACGATGGATACGCTTCGATGAACGGTGAGGGCCATCTCTCGGGGTGGGCTTTACGGCAAACAGTCATGCTCAATTGAGGGGATTCGATATGATGGACGAAGAAGTGTACGAATTGAACCCGGTGACGCGGATCACAGTGGGGGCCATAGGGCGCCCCGGAAGCCGCGTGTTCTACCTGCAGGCCAGTCAGGGGGAACAAACCATCAGCCTCAAGCTGGAGAAGCAGCAGGTGTATGCTCTGGCTCAGGGAGCCGACCAGATTCTCGAGGAGCTGGAGCAGCGCGAGGTGCGCCCAATGTCCGGTCTGGAGGAGCCGTCCTCGGGCGATCTCGATATTCAAGAGCCTGTCGAGCCGGTGTTTGTCGCAGGGCAGATCGGCCTTGCATATGATCCCGAATCGAGCATGATCGTCGTCATTGTCGAAGAACTATCTCTGGAGGAAGAGCCGTCGGCGGTGGCGCGTCTGTGGGCCAGCCCGGGGCAGATGCGGGCCCTCAGCCGCCACGCATACGAGATTGTAGCCAGTGGTCGTCCGATTTGCCCCCTCTGCCAGCGTCCAATCGATCCGGACGGCCATTTTTGTCCGCGCAGTAACGGACATTCGACAGAGGCCGTAGAGTATTGAGTGATAAAAGGCCGGACATTTTCGAATCCGGTGTGAACCTGGAGCGCGTGATCGAGCTTTTGACGCAGGGTGAGATAGAGCTGCTGGGGCGGGTGCTCTGGAGCTCCAATTCCACCTTTATCGCCATGGTGCGTGATGGAGAACTCGAAACCCCGGCGGTGTACAAGCCGGCCCAGGGCGAGCAACCGCTGTGGGATTTCGATGCGGGGACGCTATGTCGGCGCGAGGTGGCGACATACGAGTTGAGTCGCGATCTGGGCTGGCCCGATATTCCGCCGGTGGTGTTGCGTGAGGGACCTTACGGCATCGGCTCGGTACAACTTTTTGTCGATGCCGATCCTGAGGAACACTATTTCACCCTGCGCTATCGGCCCGAGTTCGACGTTGCGTTTCGGCGGGTGGCGCTTTTCGATTATGCCGTCAATAACGCCGATCGCAAGAGCGGGCACCTGTTGCAGAGCAGTGACGGGGAGCGCATCTGGTGCATCGATCATGGATTGACGTTCCATGAAGAGTACAAGCTGCGCACGGTGATCTGGGAATATGCCGGAGAGCCTGTGGAGCCA
>JBMNOI010000151.1:0-7996 GCA_050942995.1 Anaerolineae bacterium | reverse complement strand
ATCCCGCCGCATAGTCAGAGCGGCTCTGAAAGCGCTCGCACGTTACGATAGAACGGGCTCCGTTCCGTCTCTCGCGAGACAACGCGCTCGTTTCCATCGGCCAGAGCAATTCAGAATCGCTTCGATACCCTTGAAAGGAGCTTGCGCCATGGCTATCATCAAGTCGCATCACATCGCCCTGCGTTCCACCCGTTTCGAAGAGACCAAAGCCTTTTACACCGAGGTGCTCGGCCTGCCGATTCGCGGACAGATCCCCAACAGCAAAATCGTCTTTATCGATCTCGGCGGCACCACCATCGAACTGATCCCCACCGATGCCGAAGCGACCGACAGGCCCGCGGCCGGGTTTGTCCATCTCGCTTTCCAGGTGTATGATGTCGACGCAACCTATAACGAACTGGTGGCCAAGGGCGTCGAATTCCACGTCGCGCCGCGTGACGCCGGAGATATCCGGCTGGCCTTTTTCAAGGACCCCGACGGCAACGAGCTGGAGCTTTTCTGCAGCCCATCCCTCACCTGGTGAGATTCGCAAAAGAAAACGGGTCGGCGGAGTATTTCCGCCGGCCCGTTTCTTGTCGGGCAAATGTCTCGGCCTCGTGCGCAGCGCTTTACCCCTACATGCAACTATGCAATGTCAGTAGCATCAACAGCGAACAGGCTACAAGCACAAACCACGTCGTGCCCCACATCCCGCAGCAACCGGCGCGTGATCTTGGTCCCCCTCGTCCCGTTCCGAGAGGGATCACCGGCCGTTGCCATGGCCTGCGACGCCACCCATACGGCCCCATTGCCTCCTCCTGTCCGCGCTCACATCAGGCAGTCATCTGATACCGCCCGACGCTCGCTCATTCATCGCCATCACGTGCAATGGCTCTCCAGAATTCAGCGGCGGCCGGCCCCATGGTTTTTCGGGCCCAGTAAGCGTTGGTGCGAAACAGGCTCTCGAATGTTCCGGCGTCAGACCAAAAACCCTTCAACTCGGTCCAACGTAGCTGCCCCGCCCGAATATAGGCATTGTTCACATCGGTAATCTCGAGTTCGCCTCGGTCGGACGGCTTGATCTCTTTGATGATATCGAACACGTTCGCATCATACAGATACAGGCCGGTGACGGCATAGTTGCTCTTGGGTTGTGCGGGCTTTTCCTCGATCGCGATGATACGGCCGGGATCGGCCGAGTCGAACACCGGCACGCCGAATCGCTCCGGATCGGGCACCCGGCGCAGGAACACCGTCGCGCCTCCGTCAAATTCGTGTACGGCCTTGGAAATGTCGGCGTCGGTCGTGTTGTCACCCAGAATCACGGCAATATTCTCGCCGTCGGCAAAATCCTCACACAGACTCAACGCCTGGGCAATGCCGCCCTCGTTCTCCTGATAGGCATATTCCAGGTGACACAGGCCCAACTCTTTGCCGTTGCGCAATACCCGGATAAAGTCCCCCGCATGTGGTCCACCCGTCACCACCAGAACCTCAGTGATGCCGGCCTGCACCAGCGTGCGGATGGGATAGAATACCATCGGTTTGTCGAAAACCGGCAACAAGTGTTTGTTCGTCGCAAAGGTCAATGGATATAGCCGGCTTCCCAGACCTCCGGCAAGAACGACGCCTTTCATGCGCACTCTCCTCAGGTTAGGTTTCAAACGCTCACACCGCCGGCCGATTCATCGTCTCGATACATCATCGGCGTCAGGAGATGGTATAGCCACCATCCACCAGTAACAGGTGCCCGTTGATCAGATCGGCAGCGGGGGAAAGTAGAAACTGCACCGCGCCCAGCACATCCTCGGGCGTGCCAAACCGCCCGCAGGGGATCTTGGGTAGATTCTCCTGGATGAATTCCGGGTCGGTGAACATGCTCGTCGTCAATGGGGTCGACACAAAGGTCGGCGCCACCGCATTTACCTTCACACCATCACAGGCCAGCTCGAGGGCAAACGCTTTGGCCATATGAGCCACTCCCGCCTTGGTGATGGCATAGATCGAGCGATCACGCATGGCCACCGTGGCCAGCTGCGAGGCGATATTGACGATCCTCCCGCCCCCCTGAGAGATCATCTGTTTGGCCACGATCTGCGAGCAGAAAAAGACGCCTTTGAGATTGACCGAAGAGAGCTTGTCCCATTCGTCCTCTGTGTATTCGAGGATCGGCTTGCGGATGTTGACCCCGGCATTGTTCACCAGGAAATCCACCCGGCCAAACTCGGCCACTGCGCTCGAAACCGCCGCTTCGATAGAGGATACGTCCGTTACATCCATATCGACCACCATCGCCTTGCGCCCACACCGTCGCACTGCTTCAGCGGTCTCTTCAGCATTGGCCCGTTGCACAGGCAGGTCGGCTACGATGATATCGGCGCCCGCCTCGGCCAGTCCCACGGCCAGCGTACGCCCGATGCCGTTCGCCGCCCCCGTGATGATGCCTGAACGGCCGTCCAGACGGTAATCAATTTGACTGCCCACGCTCGTCCTTCCTCTCAGAATCTTTTATGTACTAATGAATGCGCAGCTATGATAATAGACCATCCGGCTGTACTTGTCGAGTTCATCATCAGACGGTCGATATCACACCGTGGCGATTCGCCATCAATTTATGTCAATATCGATTGATGCGCGTTCGTTATTCCGTCTATGTGGACAATACGCCGAGAACAATCTTTCTCATATCAGAAGCATAGACCTCTTTCGTTTCTTCCTCCTTCTCGTGGGTATTGCTTGGCATCTATCCTTTTATCTCAAAAGACATCCCCTGTGGGCTCTTCTGTATCGCCACGGCTGACAAAATCCTCTTTTGACGTTCATATCATAAGGTGGTATGATAATTCTAAATGGGATGCACAGATGCCCCCATCGCCTGCCACAGGTCGTGTCAGGAGTGGGGGTTCTTATGTGTCACACTCTCGCGTCTACCAGGGACAAAGGGGGAACATAGTCGATGCGTATCGGCATCGATGCCCGGCTGATTCACTATCAACAGGCAGGCATCAGTCGCTATACCCTGCAGCTCATCGAGGCGCTTGCCCGGTGCGATTCTGACGACGAGTTCTATATTCTACAGAGCTTTAGAAGCAAGAAGCCTATTCTGGATCGCCCCAACTTTGTGCGCAAGCAGCTTTTTACGCCCAGCCACCACCCGCTGGAGCAGTTGACGTTGCCTATCGAGCTCTCTACCAAAGGGCTCGATGTTTTGCACAGCCCGGATTTCATTCCCCCATTCCGCCGCAATTGCCGCTCGGTCATCACCATTCATGACCTGGCGTTTTTGTTGTATCCTCATGTTTTGACCAAGGATTCCGCCCGGTATTATGGTCAGATCGACGAGGCCGTACGCAGCACCGATGCCGTGATCGCCGTTTCTCAGGCGACCAAGAACGACATCATTCGTCTGGTAGGCGGTCCCGAGCACAAGATCCGCGTCATCTATGAGGCGGCCAGCCCCATATTCCGACCCATGCGCTCGCCCGCTTTGACCCGGCGCGTGCAGGAGCGTTTTGGTATCGATACCCCCTTTGTGCTCTGCGTGGGGACCATCGAGCCACGCAAAAATGTGCCGATGCTCCTTCGCGCGTTTCGCCAGCTCCTGGATGACTATCACCCGACGGTTAAACTCGCTCTGGCCGGGCAAAAGGGCTGGTTGTACGATGAAGTCTTTCAGCTTATTACCGACCTCAATCTGGCGGATGACGTGCTTTTCCTGGGGCGTGTCTCGACGGAAGAGCTCCTGTGGTTGTACAATGCTGCCGAGCTCCTAGTAACGCCCTCTATCTATGAGGGGTTTGGTCTCACTCCACTCGAAGCGATGGCCTGTGGCACGCCGGTCGTGGTATCCAATGTATCGTCGCTCCCTGAAGTAGTCTCTGATGCCGGGCTCCTGGTGGATCCCAATAGCCCCGATGAGCTGACCATTGCGATGTGGCGGCTCCTCAGTGACCGTGAATTGCACCATAGCCTGAGCGAGAAGGGGCTGCGCCGCGCAGCCTATTTCTCGTGGGACAAGGCTGCGCGCGAGACGCTGGATCTGTATCATAGCCTCGCCTGATCCCAATCAGGAGGTCTTTATGGTGGCCGAAAGCCACGAATCCAAGCGGCGTATTCTGTTCCTCACGCCGCAAATGCCCTATCCACCCGAACAGGGCACGGCACTGCGCAATTTCAACCTCATCACCCAGATCGCCACGCAACATGATGTGGCATTGTTAACGTTTGCCGAACCCGGTTCAGAACCGATGCAGACCGGTCCACTGAGTGAGATCTGCTCGCCGCTTCAGGTCATTCCGGCGCCCACACGCACCATGCGCCATCGGCTGCGGACGCTGCTCCTTTCGGACAAGCCCGATATGGCCCAACGGCTGGCCTCACCCGCTTATGCCGACGCATTGCGCCACCTGTTGAGCAACCATTCCTTCGATATCGTTCAGGTTGAGGGCATCGAGATGGCCCCATACGGTCTGCTGATCCGCCAGTGGTTGGGCCAGCGCTCTCCGCCCATCCTGTTCGATGCTCACAATGCCGAATACCTGCTTCAAAAGCGCACCTACCAGACAGATATTCGCCATATTACGCGCTGGCCGGGGGCGCTCTACTCCCTCATCCAGTGGAAGCGTCTCGAACGATTCGAACGCCAGATCTGTGGTCGTGCCGATGCCGTGGCCACCGTCTCCTCCGATGATGCCCGTGCGCTGCGCCGCCTGGTGCCCTTTATCGATCTCGTCACCGTACCCAACGGCGTCGATATCGAACGATACCATCCGGGCCTGCCCGATTCGCTGTCTCTCGATCGGCCGGCTGTGCTCTTTACGGGCAAGATGGACTATCGCCCCAATGTGGATGCCATGCTCTGGTTCCACAGGCAGGTGTGGCCGCAAGTGCGCCAAAGGGTGCCCGACGCGCGTCTCTATGTCGTGGGCAAGAGCCCTCATCGGCGTCTCGCCCCTCTGCAGCGAGATCCATCGGTTCATCTTACCGGCTATGTGCCCGACATTCTGCCCTATTTTGGTGGCGCCGACGCCTATGTCGTGCCGCTACGCATGGGCGGCGGCACCCGCCTGAAGGTGCTCGAAGCCATGGCGGCCGGCGTTCCCCTGGTCAGCACGCCGCTCGGAGCAGAGGGCATCGACCTGGATCCTGAGGAGCACGCCATCATCGCCGACACACCCGACGCCTTTGCCGAAGGGCTGGTACGCGTCATCCAGGATATTCGCATGGCACGCACCATGGCCGCCGCAGCGCGCCGATTGGTCGAGCAGCAATACGATTGGCAGAGCATCGCCCCCCGACTGGAGGCGATGTACGCCGGCCTCTCTCGCGGAATAGGCTAGGAGTTATTCGCCGGTTCTTCCATCATGCGGCTTCTGTCGGGATCGGGTCGGGTCGCGGCGTGAGTAGCGCGCCATCCGCCTGCAATCTCGAACGCAGCGCCTGCACATCCAGCGCCGCAGGCGCCACGCCCTCTTGCGCCGCCAAAGCCGCCGCGGTGCCCGCCGCCTGCCCGCATATCAGGCAACATACGGTATTGCGTGTGCTGTTATGCGCCACCAGATCCACCGTCATCATGCGTCCGGCGATCAGGACATTGTCCAGCCCTCTGGGTATGAGCGCCCGAAAGGGAACGCCGTAGGCGCCGCCCTCGCGCACAAAGTAACGGCTGTTGTCGATAAAGGAGAAGCAACCGATCTGATCGTCGAACCGGCGCCCCTCGGTGCAATCCTCCCGGCTCAGTTCGTACTCGCAGCGGATAGCCCGCCCGCGTCGCTGCCCTACAGAGGGCGCCGGACCGGCCACATAGCACTCCTCACAACCGGCAAAGTGCTGCCGAAAGATATCGGCCACCCGGAACATTTTGGCGCGCAAATCCACCTCGGCTGCCGTAAGCTGCTCCGCATCCAGGCCGTCGTTGGGACCATAGTTGATGCAGTTACAGTAGGTGATCTCGCGTGGCCGCAGCGATGACGACAGGAAATAACCCGGAGCGTCTTGCACCCCCATCTCGCGCAATTTGCGCATGTCGATGCCCAGGCGCACCAGGTCGGGACGACTGGTGCCCGGTTTGACCGCATGGGCGAGCTGGGTGATCAACCCTTTCCGATCCAGATCGGCCTCCAGTGCGGCCAGATCGACGTTGCACAACCGGAAGGTGAACCCGGCGGCATAGGCGCCGGGGTCTCCCGCCTTGTAATGGACGAAATCGGCGCCGGCCCAGGCGGCCACATCTCCATCGCCGGTGCAGTCGACATACTGTGACGCGCGCAGCAGACTGCGCCCGCTCTTGTTCCACACCACCACCCCCTCGACGTGGCCGTCGGTAGCGCGCACTTCGTCCACGCCGGTGTGCAACAGCAGCCTGACGCCGGCCTCCTGACACATCTGTACCGCGGCCAGCTTGAACGTCTCGGGTTCGACGGGCGTCAACATACTGACGAAATCGCCGCCCCGTTCCATGGGCACGTGCCCCAGACCGCCGCCCATCGCCTGCACCCGATCCACCAGCTCCTGGGCGATGCCGGCCACCACCCGCATCCGTTCGACACCGGTGTGCGCAGCATAGATGTTGAAAAAGCTATGCAGCCCCGTGGCCCCTACAATGCCCACACCGCCCAGCCAGCCGGCTTTTTCCACCAGCGCGGTCCTGGCGCCGGTGCGTGCCGCCGCAATGGCCGCAGCGATACCGGCCATACCGCCCCCCACCACCAGCACATCACACGCTTCATACCGTCCATCCTCTACGACAGGACGCTGCATCGCTTCCCCTCCTCTGACTGTCATGATCGACGTCGTCACCGCCCTCGATTATATCCTCTGTCCGAGCCGGGGCAAGGGCGAATACCGCGCGTTGACAGCGTTGTCATCCCATGTTAGAATGATCTTGAGATGCGCCGTAGGGTGGCTTTATTGTCGGGCCACCAATATACGAGAGCGAGGAGAGCATGCGCTCGAACCGACCGACCATCAAAGATGTGGCCAAAATGGCCGGAGTCTCGTTCAAAACGGTGTCGCGTGTCATCAACGGTCAGGATGGCGTGCGTGAAGAGACACGCGAACGTGTCCTCGCCACCATCGCCGATCTCGGCTATGTGGTGAATTATTCGGCGCGCGCGCTGGCCGCCGGACACAACCGCACAGTCGGTGTCGTTATCCCGCGTATCACCGACCCTCATACATTTCACCTGGCCTATCACATTGGCGAACTGGGTGAAAAGTGCGATTGTGACGTCATTATTCTCACCAGCCCCTCGCTGGCCGACAAGGGTCGCGCCAGCAGCTTTATCGGCCATGGCATTATCGGAGCGTTACTGCTCATCGCTCCCATCTCACTGGAGCCCTACCTGCCCATCATCGAGGCTCTGAGCCTTCCCGCCGTCATGGCCGAGACTCAGTTTGTCGGCGAGTCCGGTGAGCTATTGCCCATCCCCATCCCCTCGGTCGCATCGGATAACCGGAACGGTGCGCGCGAAGGAATCGCTCATCTGATTGGGCTGGGCCACCGGCGCATCGGCTTTATCGGGGGGCGGGATGCCAACCAGGGACGCATGCGCTTGATGGGCTATCGCGACGCCTTGCGCGACTATGACATCCCCCTCACCCCGGGATACATTCGCCCGGGAAGCTGGACCTGGGAATCGGGGTATGCTCAGGCAAACCACCTGCTCGATCTGCCCGAGCCGCCTACCGCCATATTCTGCGCCAGCGACAATATGGCCCTGGGCGCCATGCGCGCCATCAAAGAGCGCGACCTTCGCGTGCCCGACGATGTCTCGCTCCTCGGATTCGACGACATTCCGGCCGCCGCCATGGCCGATCCGCCGCTCTCTACCGTCAGGCAGCCCGCCGAAGAGATGATGCGCCTGGCCTTTGACCTGCTCGTCCGTGAGATGGACGGCGAACAGGTCCCACCGGAAAGCCACATGTTGCCTACAACACTCGTTGTACGTTCGACCTGCGCCCCGCCGCCGGGCTGATCCGCCCGGCCGTCGGATTTGAAACAGGCAAGCACGACGCG